>NZ_SZWU01000039.1:141128-146741 GCF_005280935.1 Citrobacter sp. wls757
TGTGCTCTTCGCCCGGATAAACGCCGGACTCCACTTCAGCCATATACTGCCGCACTGCGGCGCGCATGTCGCCTGCTTCATTGAGGAAATTCTTCGCAAATTTCGGAATATGGCCGCCGGTAATACCAAAGGCATCATGCATGACGAGGATTTGCCCGTCGGTGACGTTGCCGGCACCGATACCAATCACCGGGATCGACAGCGCTTCAGTGACGCGCTTCGCCAGCTCAACCGGCACGCACTCCAGCACCAGCAACTGAGCACCAGCGGCTTCTAAGGCCAGCGCATCATCCAGCAGTACCTGCCCGGCGTCGCCGCGGCCCTGAATTTTATAGCCGCCGAAGATATTCACCGACTGGGGCGTTAATCCCAGATGACCGCAAACCGGCACCGCGCGTTCGGTGAGCATTTTCACCGTATCTACCAGCCAGGCGCCACCTTCGATTTTGACCATATTAGCGCCCGCGCGCATAACCACCGCAGCGTTTTCAAACGCCTGCTCCGGAGTGGCATAAGCCATAAACGGTAGGTCGGAGAGCAGCAGACAATTCGGTGCGCCGCGACGCACGGCTCGGGTGTGGTAAGCAATGTCTTCAACGGTGACGGGCAGGGTGGAGTCGTGCCCCTGTACCGTCATGCCCAGCGAATCACCGACCAGCATCACGTTGATGCCTTCATCGGCAAACAGCTTAGCGAAGCTGTAGTCGTAGGCGGTGATAGTCGCGAAGCGCTTTTTCTCTTGCTTGCATTTCTGCAGCAGTGAAATAGTGGTGGGTTTCATAACATTTCCTGATGATGAAAGTCATATTTATCGGCATTCTAACAGTCACATTCAGGGGGGCAATTGTTTTAAGCAATCGTTTGGCGCTAAAGCAGTAAACGCTAAAGGGGAGAAGATACTTTACCAGTGTGCAGGTTTTGCGGCACCAAGATGGGTGAGGTGCTGATGCAGGCTGATACCATCCGGAAAGATAAGCTCAGGAGCAATTTCGAATAACGGCCACAGCATAAAACCACGGTTTTTCATGTCGTAGTGCGGTACGGTCAGACGTTCGGTGTTAATCACTTCATCGCCAAACAGCATAATGTCGAGGTCCAGCGTTCGTGGTCCCCAGCGTTCGGCTTTGCGCACCCGCCCCTGCTGTAACTCAATGCGTTGGGTGTGATTGAGTAATTCTTCCGGCGCAAGGGTGGTTTCCAGTGCGACGGCGGCGTTCAGGTAATCGGGTTGATCCTGTGGGCCTAATGGTGGCGTACGGTAAAATGAGGAGACAGCCACGATTCGGCTGTCAGGGATTTCCCCGATCGCTTTCACGGCAGCATTAACCTGCTCCAGAGGGGAGGCTAAATTACTGCCGAGGGCGATATATACCCGTCGTTTTTCAAGCTGCATCTGTGTCACCACCTTGATGCGACTCGAAATGTGTTGGGTATACGTGATAGGTCATGCGGAGCCTTCACGGCGTGGCGCGCGTTTACGCGGGCGACGATGGCGACGACGTGTGTCTGGCTCTTCATCCAGCTCGTTCAGCATGCCTTTTTGTTCTGGCGGCGCAGAAACCTGGAATTCACCCCACCATTTCGCCAGTCGCTGCAATTCCGCGTTGTGTTCGACTTCAGCACGCAGCGCTAACAGGTCGTAAGCTGCGCGGAACTTTGGATGCTCCATCAGCTTCCAGGCGCGTTTGCCCTGGCGACGGGACATACGTAACTGCAACTGCCAGATATCGCGGGTCAGTGAGGTCAAACGTTTCGGGATCGCCAGCGAGCGGCAGGCTTCGTCCAGCACGTCGTTCATTGCCAGCGCGAAAGCGTCGTAATAGGCCAGACCGCTTTCTTGCGCAATTTTCTGTGCGGCTTCCAGTAACGGATACCAGAACATGGCAGCAAACAAGAACGCCGGGTTAACGCGCATATCATTGTGAATGCGGTTATCGGTATTCTTCAGTACCTGGGCAATGATGCGTTCCATCGGGCTGTCACCGTCTTCGGTGAAGTAGCGTGTAATGGTTGGGAACAGCGGTTGGAACAGGCTGTACTCACGCAGTTTTTTATAGGTTTCGTACCCATAGCCCGCCTGTAACAGCTTGAGCGCTTCTTCAAACAGGCGTGCAGGAGGAATATCGTTAAGCAAGGTAGCCAGACGTGGGATCGGCTCTGCGGTTTCCGGGCTGATACGCATGTCGAGCTTGGCGGCAAAGCGTACGGCGCGCAGCATGCGCACAGGATCTTCGCGATAGCGCGTTTCCGGATTACCGATCAGGCGAATGATGCCCTCTTCGAGATCCTGCATTCCCCCAACGTAATCACGTACGGTGAAATCGGCCACGCTGTAATACAGGCTGTTAATCGTGAAATCACGACGATGTGCATCTTCTTCGATGGAGCCGAAGATGTTGTCACGCAGCAGCATACCGTTTTGCCCGCGCTGCGATGTTGTGCGATCGGATTCGCTGCCTTCATGATGGCCGCGGAACGTCGCCACTTCGATAATTTCAGGGCCGAACATGACATGGGCCAGACGGAAACGGCGACCGACCAGGCGACAGTTACGAAACAGTTTGCGCACCTGATCCGGCGTTGCGTTAGTGGTGACATCAAAATCTTTCGGTTTTTTGCCCAGCAAAAGATCGCGTACACCACCGCCAACCAGCCATGCCTCGTATCCGGCCTTATTGAGCCTGTACATTACCTTCAGGGCATTTTCACTGATATCTTTGCGGGAGATAGAGTGCTGCTCACGCGGAATTACCGTCATATGTGGACGGGCGACGGCGAGCTCAGCCTCGCGCTCCTCGCGGCTTAGCACCTTGCGGCAAAAATTAGCGACTCGGGTAAAAATAGTGCACCTCGGTAGTGTCAAACTTCAATCAGAACAAGTGTTGCTGTGTAAAAATAGCGGCTAATCATAGCTCAGCATGATGCATTTGAGAATGCCGGATTTAAGATCGCCGATTCAGGCACCGCTGTCAGACGCCAATTCTCAACGGCAAACTCCAGGATCTGATCAACCTGCATATCCTGCCACGGGATATCGGCACGCTGGCCGAGAAAGCGCAGTGCGGCAATAATCACCGGACGCGGATCGCCTTGCGGCAGCGCAGGTGCATGATTTTGTTTTGAAAGTTTAGCGCCTTGTTCGTTGAGCGCCAGCGGAAGATGAATATAGTCAGGTGCTTGCCAGCCAAACTGCTGATACAAAGAGATTTGCCGCACCGTGGGTTCGATAAGATCGGCACCGCGTACAATCTCTGTTACGCCCTGAAAGTGGTCATCAACCACCACGGCGAGGTTATAGGCAAAGAGCCCGTCGCGACGGTGAATGATAAAATCTTCGCCTGCAAGCTGTGGATCTGCCTGAATTTCACCGCGCAGTTGGTCAGTAAACTGCATCACCGGGTGACGTTGCTTTATGCGGACAGCCGCCTGCTCTGGTCCGAGGCGTAACTCACGGCAGTGGCCGTCATAAATACCGCCGACGCTTTGAATACGCGCCCGCGTACAGATGCAGTAATAGCTCAGATCCTGTTGATGTAACCAGGCGAGCGCCTCGCGGTAGGCATCATGACGTTGGGATTGCCATAAAATATCGCCATCCCAGTGCAGTCCGTAATGTTCCAGCTGACGCAGAATCGTATCTGCAGCACCGGGAACTTCACGAGGGGGGTCAATATCTTCAATGCGCACTCGCCAGATTCCGCGCTGTGCGCGGGCCTGCAGGTAACTCCCGAGGGCGGCAATTAGTGAACCGAAATGCAGTTCGCCAGAAGGGGAAGGGGCGAAGCGGCCTATATAGTGTGAATCGCTCATTTTGCGGACTAACAAATAATAAGGCGGGAGAAGCTCCCGCCTGTAGTAAACGTGGTAAAAATGACCGGAATTAACCTGCCATTTGTTTTTCGCGGATTTCTGCCAGCGTTTTACAGTCGATGCACAGATCGGCTGTCGGACGCGCTTCCAGACGGCGAATACCAATTTCTACGCCGCATGATTCGCAGTAGCCGAAATCTTCGTCTTCTACTTTCTTCAGCGTCTTCTCGATCTTTTTGATCAGTTTGCGCTCACGGTCACGGTTACGCAGCTCAAGGCTGAATTCTTCTTCCTGTGCGGCGCGGTCCACCGGATCAGGGAAGTTAGCCGCTTCGTCTTGCATATGAGTTACGGTGCGATCGACTTCATCCCTAAGTTGATTGCGCCATGCCTCAAGAATACGCCTGAAGTGCGACAGCTGGGCTTCGTTCATATACTCTTCGCCCGGTTTCTCCTGGTACGGCTCCACCCCAGCGATGGCGAGAATACTCAGGGACGATGTTTTACGGTTTTGCCCTTCTTGCATGTTGCTTCTCCTTAACACGCACTATCGATCCCCATGTTCGGGGGAAAAATCAGGTCGCTATAAATAGCAGATGCTTTTCCGGATAGCAATTATCTAAACGTAACACTTGACAACCCTGTGAGGAAAAGCGTATTTGCCCACGCGCCCAGAATACTAATTGACCAGATATTTACACCATTACAAGGTAATGGGCAACGGCTCTTTAAGAGTCATACCGTGGGCAGAAAGTTCCGCTTTATAAACCAGAATTTCAACCCCCTTAAGCTGTGCTTCAACTAATAATTGCGCATATTTTGCATCGATATGGCGCGCGGGTGAAAACCGTGTAATGGCTGAATGTAGCACGGCGAAAAATATCACTGCCCGCTTGCCTTCAGCCGCTACGCTCATCAATTCCCGAAGATGCTTCTGACCTCGTTCAGTGATGGCATCGGGAAAATAACCCTGCTCTTTTTCCGCCAACGTGACTGATTTCACTTCAATATAGCAGTCAGGTCGGGAATCTGCCTGTAACAAAAAGTCGATGCGGCTCCCTTCGGCGCCGTATTTTACTTCACTTTTCAAAGTACTGTAGCCTGAAACTTCCGAAATTAACGCCTGCTGAATCGCCTCTTTCGTTAATCTGTTGGCCCACAGCGTGTTAACACAAATAAATTCACCGGATTGGGTTTGCGTTAATTCCCAGGTATGTGGATATTTGCGTTTAGTATTTTCTGATGTCGAATACCAAACGGTGTCACCTGGCATTGCGCATCCGGTCATCGCACCTGTATTTGGGCAGTGTAGCGTTAACGCTGTGCCATCGGGTGTGATCACATCCGCTAAAAAGCGCTTATAGCGCTGAATGAGCGTTGCAGGTTGTAAAGGTGGAGAAAATTGCATAAGCAGTCCCTTTAATTATTCAGTCAGCGTCCAGCGTTGCAGCGGCGTATAACGCGTGCGTCCTCGTAAAAATGAGGAGGAGTAAAGTGCGAACTCCGTAACCGGAAATGACCAGCCAAAGCCCGGTGGAGGGATTGGAACCGCGTGACCGGCATCGCGCAGCAGTGTGATATGCGGGTGAAACGGCTGCGGGCTTTGATAGCACCCGCTGCGCGCGGCCTGCGCCCGTAACATATTTGCCAGTTGCAGCAACCCGCGCGGCGGCTGACGCATACCCAGCCACACGACCCTGGAGCGCAGCCATTGCCCGGCATCATCGAATTTGAGCGTGAAACCTGGCTGGCGAATACGCCCCGCGAGCTGCGACAGCGCCTGTTGCTTCTCAGCGCTGACGT
>NZ_SZWU01000039.1:146852-151468 GCF_005280935.1 Citrobacter sp. wls757
AGTGGATTAGCTGCTCCCGAACCCCGGCTGGCAATTCAATCGCAAAGAACAGCCTTTTTGGCTCAGACATGATGGATACTCGGTTATGAATTAACGCGATGCTACAATGCAGCGCGAAGAATGTTAACCCTCTGGAGCCATTTGTGACGTTGTTGCCCGTTGCTGCCGTAGTGCCTGAACTGCTTACCGCCCTTGATGCCTCGCCGCAGGTTCTGCTGACGGCGCCGACCGGTGCCGGGAAATCGACCTGGCTGCCATTGCGACTTCTTGAGCATCGCGGTATTACGGGGCGGATTATTTTGCTGGAACCGCGCCGCCTGGCAGCGCGCAATGTGGCGCAACGATTAGCGGAATTGTTGAACGAAAAGCCTGGTGAAACAGTGGGCTATCGCATGCGCGCACAAAGTTGCGTAGGGCCGCAGACCCGGCTGGAAGTGGTAACAGAGGGCGTCCTGACGCGGATGATCCAACGCGATCCTGAACTGACAGGCGTCGGGCTGGTGATCCTCGACGAATTTCACGAACGGAGTTTACAGGCTGATCTGGCGCTGGCGCTATTGCTGGATGTGCAGCAAGGGCTGCGGGACGATCTGAAACTGTTGATTATGTCCGCCACTCTGGATAACGGGCGTTTGCAGCAGATGTTGCCCGATGCGCCGACGATCGTTTCTGAAGGCCGCGCATTTCCCGTTGAGCGGCGGTATCTGCCGTTGGCGGCGCATTTGCGTTTTGATGAAGCGGTGGCGATAGCGACGGCGGAGCTATTGCGCCATGAAAGCGGGTCACTGCTGCTATTTTTACCGGGTGTGGGCGAAATCCTGCGTGTACAGGAGCAGCTGGCTACGCGTGTAGGCAGCGATGTTGTGCTGTGTCCACTGTACGGCGCGTTAACGCTTTCCGAGCAGCGTCAGGCGATTGTGCCCGCGCCGCAAGGCAAACGCAAAGTGGTGCTGGCCACCAATATTGCTGAAACCAGCTTGACGATCGAAGGCATCCGACTGGTGGTGGACTGCGCCCAGGAACGCGTGGCACGCTATGACGTGCGTACCGGTCTGACGCGACTGATTACCCAGCGCATCAGTCAGGCTTCGATGACTCAGCGCGCGGGACGTGCGGGTCGTCTGGAGCCCGGTATTTGCCTGCATCTGCTTGCCAAAGAGCAGGCAGAAAGAGCGGCAGCGCAGGGGGAAGCGGAGATATTGCAGAGCGATCTGTCCGGGCTACTGATGGAGCTGCTGCAATGGGGATGTACCGAACCTGAGCAACTGAACTGGCTGGATACGCCGCCCGCCATCAACCTGCAGGCGGCAAAACGGCTGTTGCAGATGCTGGGCGCGCTTGAGGGCGACAGGCTCAGTGCCCGCGGGCAGAAAATGGCGGCATTGGGTAACGATCCTCGTTTAGCGGCGATGCTGGTCGGTGCCAAAAATAATACCGAAGCGGCTACGGCGGCAAAACTGGCCGCGATTCTGGAAGAGCCGCCGCGCGGTGGAAGTACCGATCTGACCGTGGCGTTTTCACGAAATCAGCCCGCCTGGCAGCAGCGCAGTCAACAGTTGCTGAAACGGCTTAACGTTAGCAGCGGGCAGCCCGACAGCACGCTGCTCCCCTCATTGCTAGCGCGGGCGTTTGCCGATCGGATCGCGCGTCGACGCGGGCAGGAAGGGCGCTATCAGCTGGCGAATGGCATGGGCGCTATGCTGGATGCCGATGATGCTTCAGGACGCCATGAATGGCTGATAGCGCCACTTTTGTTGCAGGGCAGCGCTTCGCCAGACGCGCGTATTTTGCTGGCTCTGCCGCTGGATATCGAGTCGCTGATGCAGGCATGTCCTGAGCTGCTGCAACAGTCCGACACCATCGAATGGGATGAAACCCAGGGAACGTTAAAGGCATTGCGTCGGTCGCGCATTGGTCAGCTCACGGTAAAAGTACAGCCATTGGCCAAACCCTCGGAAGAGGAGTTGCATCAGGCGATGTTGAATGGCATTCGCGATAAAGGGCTAAGTGTGCTCAACTGGACGCCGGAAGCCGAGCAGTTTCGACTGCGTCTGCAATGTGCGGCAAACTGGTTGCCAGAATACGACTGGCCCGCGGTAGATGAGGATTCTCTGCTGGCGTCGCTGGAGACCTGGCTGCTGCCGCACATGAGCGGTGTGCACTCGTTACGCGCATTAAAAGCACTCAATGTAGGACAGGCGTTGCGCGGTTTACTGGACTGGTCAATGTTGCAACGTCTGGATAGTGAGCTGCCTGCGCATTACACTGTGCCGACGGGAAGCCGGATTGCCATTCGCTATCATGAGGATAATCCTCCAGTATTGGCGGTTCGGATGCAGGAAATGTTTGGTGAAGCAAAGACTCCAACCATTGCCCAGGGGCGCGTGCCGCTGGTGCTGGAGCTGCTGTCTCCGGCCCAAAGACCGCTACAGGTGACGAGCGATCTGAGCGCGTTCTGGCAGGGATCGTACCGTGAGGTGCAAAAAGAGATGAAAGGGCGTTATCCCAAACATGTCTGGCCGGACGATCCGGCGAATACCGCGCCAACGCGGCGCACCAAAAAGTATTCGTAATGTAACTGTAGGCCGGATAAGGCGTTATGCCGCATCCGGCGAAAGAGCGGTAATAATTGAGAGATTTCTTCTTCTGTCGCAGGACGGAAGAACAGAGAATCGGGCCCTTGCGCCTGAATGTTGCGGAGAAAAAGCATGGCGGGGAATGACCGCGAGCCAATTGGACGTAAAGGGAAACCCTCGCGTCCGGTGAAACAAAAGGTGAGCCGTCGTCAACTCAGAGATGAAGAGTATGACGACGATTATGATGATGATGACTATGAGGATGAAGAACCGATGCCGCGTAAGGGTAAAGGCAAAGGGCGTAAGCCTCGTGGTAAGCGCGGCTGGTTCTGGCTGCTGGTAAAACTGTCGATTGTCTTTTTGGTGCTGATTGCCATTTACGGCGTTTATCTGGACCAAAAAATCCGTAGCCGTATTGATGGCAAAGTCTGGCAGCTTCCTGCGGCAGTTTATGGCCGTATGGTTAACCTTGAGCCAGAAATGCCTATCGGCAAAAACGAGATGGTGAAGCTGCTGGAGGCCACGCAGTATCGTCAGGTGACGAAGATGACGCGTCCGGGCGAATTTACCGTGCAGGCGAAGAGCATCGAGATGATTCGCCGTCCGTTTGATTTCCCGGACAGCAAAGAAGGGCAGGTGCGTGCGCGTCTGACCTTTGACGGCGATCATCTGGACACCATCGAGAATATGGATAACAACCGCCAGTTCGGTTTCTTCCGTCTCGATCCGCGTCTGATCACCATGCTCTCTTCACCTAACGGTGAGCAGCGCCTGTTTGTTCCGCGTAGCGGCTTCCCGGATCTGCTGGTGGACACGCTGCTGGCGACCGAAGATCGTCATTTCTATGAGCATGACGGTATCAGTCTCTATTCCATTGGCCGTGCGGTGCTGGCGAACCTGACAGCTGGTCGTACGGTACAGGGGGCCAGTACGCTGACTCAGCAGCTGGTGAAAAACCTGTTCCTGTCCAGCGAACGTTCCTACTGGCGTAAGGCCAACGAAGCCTATATGGCGCTGATCATGGATGCGCGTTACAGCAAAGACCGCATTCTTGAGCTGTACATGAACGAAGTTTATCTCGGCCAAAGCGGTGATAACGAGATTCGCGGCTTCCCGCTGGCGAGCCTCTATTATTTCGGTCGTCCGGTAGAAGAGCTGAGCCTCGACCAGCAGGCGCTGCTGGTGGGGATGGTTAAAGGGGCGTCGATCTACAACCCGTGGCGTAACCCGAAACTGGCGCTGGAGCGTCGTAACCTGGTTCTGCGTTTGCTGCAACAGCAGCAGATTATCGACCAGGATCTGTATGACATGCTGAGCGCGCGTCCGTTAGGCGTACAGCCGCGTGGTGGGGTGATCTCCCCGCAGCCTGCCTTTATGCAGATGGTGCGTCAGGAGCTCCAGGCGAAGCTGGGCGATAAAGTTAAAGATCTCTCCGGCGTGAAGATTTTCACCACCTTTGATTCCGTGGCGCAGGACGCCGCAGAAAAAGCGGCGGTGGAAGGCATTCCGGTACTGAAGAAACAGCGTAAGCTGAGCGATCTGGAAACCGCGATTGTGGTTGTTGACCGCTTTAGCGGCGAAGTTCGCGCCATGGTCGGCGGAGCAGAACCGCAGTTTGCGGGCTATAACCGTGCGATGCAGGCGCGTCGTTCGATTGGTTCTCTGGCCAAGCCTGCGACCTATCTGACCGCGCTCAGCCAGCCGAAGTTGTACCGCCTGAATACCTGGATTGCCGACGCGCCGATTGCACTGCGTCAGCCGAACGGCCAGGTGTGGTCACCGCAGAACGATGACCGTCGCTATAGCGAAAGCGGTAAAGTGATGCTGGTGGATGCGTTAACGCGTTCAATGAACGTGCCAACGGTAAATCTGGGGATGGCGCTGGGCCTGCCTGCTGTAACCGATACCTGGTTGAAGCTGGGGGCGCCGAAAGATCAGCTTAACCCGGTTCCGGCCATGCTGCTGGGGGCGTTGAACCTGACGCCAATTGAAGTGGCGCAGGCATTCCAGACTATCGCCAGCGGCGGGAACCGCGCGCCG
>NZ_SZWU01000039.1:151514-153124 GCF_005280935.1 Citrobacter sp. wls757
CGGTTATTGCCGAAGATGGAACCGTACTGTACCAGAGTTTCCCACAGGCCGAGCGTGCCGTTCCGGCGCAAGCAGCGTATATGACGCTGTGGACTATGCAGCAGGTGGTTCAGCGTGGTACAGGTCGCCAGCTTGGCGCGAAGTATCCGGGTCTGCATCTGGCAGGGAAAACCGGGACCACCAACAACAACGTGGATACCTGGTTTGCTGGGATCGACGGCAGCCAGGTGACCATTACCTGGGTGGGCCGCGATAACAACCAGCCAACCAAGCTGTACGGTGCCAGCGGCGCGATGTCGATTTATCAGCGTTATCTGGCCAACCAGACGCCAACACCGCTGGTGTTGACGCCACCGGAGGATGTGGTGGATATGGGCGTAGACTACGACGGTAACTTCGTTTGTAGCGGGGGTATGCGCACGCTTCCTGTATGGACCACCGATCCGGATTCACTGTGTCAGCAAGGTGAGATGCTGCAGCAGTCGGGTAATCCGTTCGATCAATCTTCTCAGCAGCCGCAGCAACAGCAGCCTCAACAGCAGCAACCGCCGCAGCAAGAGAAGAAGGACGGCGATGGCGTAGCCGGTTGGATTAAAGAGATGTTTGGTAGTAATTAATTCAGTAGTAAATTAGACCTAAACACCCGCTATTAGCGGGTGTTTTTATTTCTGGGTAAAATGAGTTTTATTTTTTCATGATGTAATTGTATTGATTTAATTTTAATTAAGAACAGATTAAGTAAAATAAATGTTTGCAAAAAACATTGGAAATTAAATAGTTAACTTCTTTTATGGTGTGTGAAAAATCGCAGGCTATAGACAGTCTCTCCGGTGGTTTGATTTAATCCGCGAGTGAACACTATACACGATTCATTGTATTGATTTGATGAAGGGATTTCAGAAGATCATGTTTTTTGCATATCTTTATTCTTTTCTCTCCGTGCTCACCCTCAATATTTCTCGCCAGTAATTTATTATTGGCAATGGGACTTTGTCATTCAATCGTTCTGATTAAGGGATTCTAATGAATAAAAAGATTCTTACTGTGCTGATGGCCGGAAGCCTGATTGCCGCTGTAAATACTTCTGCATTTGCAGAAGATACGGGTAAGGTAGAGTTTTCTGGCCGTATTGTTGCCGACACTTGCGTTATTGATGTCGATGGTGCAGGAGCAAATACCGTGGTTACTTTTGCTGATGCTTATCCGGATAATTTTGAGAAGGATGGGTCAATTGGCCCGACAAAAGATTTCCAGATTTCTCTGGCTAAATGTGACCCTGCCATAGCAAGTTTAAACCTGAGGTTCAGTGGTGACACAACTGACGGTGGGAATTTGCGCCTGAAGAACGACCTTAGTGATGCGAGTGCTGCAGCAAATGTAGGTATTACCGTAACCAATAATAATGGTGGTAACACTGACGTTGTGTTTGATGACTCCGTTCCGGTATCAACCACGGATGTGGCGAATACTGGCGATGAAGCAACGCCTTCTATTTTCAACTATACCGCGAAAGTGATTCAGATTGGTGATGCAAAACCGACTCCGGGTAAATATCACGCCTCCGCGAATTTTACCGTGTTCTATCGTTAAGTATGACAGGCAGCCCTTCA
>NZ_SZWU01000039.1:153190-163764 GCF_005280935.1 Citrobacter sp. wls757
CGCGAATTTGTTTTGCCATCATTGGGCTTATTGCCATAAATGCACAGGCCAGCATTGTCCTGGGGGGAACTAGAATCATTTACCCGGAGAATAAAAAAGAAGTACAGATATCTATTAAGAATAAAGAAGATGCCAATAAATATCTGATACAAAGCTGGGTAACAAAGACAGATAACACAAAAGCGCCATTTATTATCACTCCGCCGATTTATAAAATGGACGCTAATGGCCAGGCTCTGCTGCATATCATCTTTATTGGCGATAAAGGTTCGCTACCACAAGACCGTGAATCGATGTTTGTTGCCAACTTTAAATCTGTTTCGGCTATGCCTGATGAATTAAAAGATAAAAATACGTTGCAGTTTGCGATGAAAACACAGCTGAAACTTTTTTGGCGGCCAGTGATTCTTAAAGAATCGGCCGCTGCCGGTGCGTGGGAAAAATTACGGTTTAGCCGTCAGGATTCTCAATTAACCGCAAAGAATCCAACGCCATTTCATATTTCGTTATTAGAACTCTCTGTTGGCGGAAAGCAGGTAAAACCTCTCGCAGACAGGTCTGTACCTGAGTCATTGTCAATGACGGTTCCTCCCTTTGGGGAACAGATATTTTCAATACCTGCAACTGCAGTAGGTGATGTGTCATGGGCTGCAGTGAATGACTATGGTGCTGCAACGGTGAAAAAGCGCCAATCACTATAATACGCAATGACCGTATGGGTAATAATTAAAGGGAATTTATTATATGCGGCCTTATCCTTTGCGATCTTGTCGACTCTTTTTGCTCAACAGTATCACGCTGGCATTATTCTCTTTTTTGCACCCTGCGAGCGCTAAAGATGAATTCAATTTGCATATTCTGGAACTCGGTACACCGTTAGAGAATACGTCAACACTGGAAACCTTTTTGCAAAATAATGGGTTACAACCAGGGACTTATTTGACTGAAGTGATGTGGGATTATGATCGCATTGATAAGCGAAATATTACTTACGTACTATCACAGGATAAGACGCAGTTACTCCCGCAGTTCAGCAAAGGGGATCTCAGAGAGCTGGGGGTGAAGGTTGATAGCCTTCCCGGCTTGAAATCATTGGCTGATACGGCTCCAGTTGGCGACATCGCCCAGTACATATCGGGAGCAAAGTTTGATTTTCAACTCGATAGCCAAACTCTTTTCATGCGGATACCGCAAATTTATCGCGACCAGCAAGTCGCTGGCGCTATCCCTATTAAAGACTGGGACGATGGCATTCCTGCGGCATGGAGCAGCTATTACATTAGCGGCAACCGCCAGCAAGTAAATGGCGAGAACGATAACTCGAACTGGGCAAGCCTTAATTCCGGTCTAAATCTTGGCGCCTGGCGGCTTCGTAATTCAAGTACCTACAGCAATTCGGATGGCTGGGATGCGATCAGCACCACGCTGGAGCGGGATATTAAATTTCTGCAAAGCCAGCTTGAAATTGGCCAGACATATACCAACGGCGAACTGTTTGACAGCGTACAGATGACAGGGGTGAAGCTGGAAACCGATACCAGCATGTTACCCAATAGCTTACAAGGGTTTGCGCCTGTTGTGCGCGGAATTGCCAATAGCGATGCAAAAGTAACGATTAAGCAAAATGGCTACACGATATATCAGACTTATGTCTCCAGCGGCCCCTTTGAAATCAGAGATCTCAGTCAGGTAACAGCAGGGTCAGATTTACAAGTTACCGTTAAAGAGGCTGATGGAAGCGAGCATTCGTTTATTCAGGCAAGCGCTTCGGTACCCATCTTACAGCGTGAAGGTGCGCTGAAATATAGCCTTGCTGGTGGAAAATACCGCGATAGCGATAACGGCGAGGAACCTGGGTTTGGTCAGGCGACGGTAATCTACGGCATGCCTCATGGCATTACGCTGTATGGCGGAGCGCTCGAAGCATCAATTTATCGTGCCGGTTTGGTCGGGGCAGGGGCCGATCTCGGTGAGCTTGGTTCTGTGTCTGTAGATGTTACTGCGGCCAGAACTCAGTTTGACGACGGGCGTGGTAATGCCAATGGTTTATCCTGGCGTGCACAATATTCCAAAGACTTTTCTGCAACAGATACCACGGTGACGCTGGCCAGTTACCGTTATTCCACTTCTGGTTTTTATACCTTCCAGGAAGCACTCGATCAGCGCGATAGAGGTGAAGATGATGGAATCTACAATTACCGTAAAACAAACAATCGTCGTAGCCGTTTACAGTTGAGTATGTCGCAATCATTGGGCTCTGTCGGGTCTGTGTATATCAATGGTTATCAACAAGATTACTGGGATATGAGTGGGCATGAGCGCAGTGCCAGTATGGGATTCAGCTCCAGTTGGCAGGACATCACCTGGTCTGTGAACTATAGCCTGACAAAAACACCAAACAGCGATAATGACCAGCAGGTTGCATTTTCCGTCAATATTCCTTTGTCACGTTGGCTGTCAAACAGTTGGGCGACCTACAACCTAAACAGCGCTAAAAATGGCAATACCGTGCATCAGGTTGGGATTGGCGGGACTGCGCTGGAAGATAACAACTTAAGTTATAACCTGCAGCAAAGCTATACCGATCACGATATTGGATATGGTGCGAGCATGACGGGGCGTTATCGTGGCTCATACGGTGAAATTGGGGCGAACTATAGCTATGCCAAAGATAGCAAACAGTGGAACTACAGCGCGCAAGGATCCGTCGTCGCACATCCTTATGGTATTACGCTGGGGCAATCTGTCCAGGATGCTTTTGCTATTGTCCATATTGATGAGGGAGCAGATGTTAAAGTCCAGAATATGCAAGGTATTTACACTGACTACTGGGGAAATGCGGTCGTACCATATCTAACTAATTATCGTCGTAATACCGTCACGGTGAACAGCGGGGAACGCGACGATCTGGATATCGAAAAACCGGCCAAAGATGTCGTACCTACGAAAGGGGCAGTTGTCGCAGCTAATTTCTCTGCCCGCCAGGGTATTCGCGCCTTATTAACACTTCACCATGGATCGAGTTTTGTGCCTTTCGGCGCGGTACTGTCAATTGAGGGGGGCTCCTCAATAGTCGGAGATGGTGGCGAAGTTTATCTGACCGGTTTGAAAGGTAATGTACCGTTTAAAGTACAGTGGGGTAGTGCTCCGGAACAACGCTGCGAAGGAAATGCACAGATCCCGGAAGATATCGAGTCCTCTATTTACCAGGCTGCGGTTGAGTGTCGATAGTGTAAAGGGAAAACATAAAATGGACTGTGGGAATATGAATAATTATATGATTTTTAGATTGATTCTATGTTGCGGTCTATTGTTCGCACAGCAATCAGTTCAGGCATCCTGCAAAATAGATAATGATGCGTCGCCGTCAACCTCTACGTTCAATATGCCGTCGTTTACGGTAAATGCGGACGCCGCTCCAGGTACGATCATTGCAACCCAGGAAGTGACTGGCGACCTTATTAATGTCGTGGACTGTACAGATAGTGGCGATATCTATACAGGTTATACCGTATTCACGAGTAGCGATGCCCGCACGGATAATCCCCTTAGCCGCGTTTATCAAACAAATGTTCCGGGAATAGGTTTTCGGGTTGCCTGGTCTAAAGATAACAGTTCCGGCCTAACAGAAGGATCGCTGGTCACCCCTATGCATTTAGGGTCGGCAAAAACATCCAATTTAAGTGACTATAGTATTCAATCACATGCGAGAGCTGAATTTGTCGTCACTGGTGTTGTGCAGTCAGGGGTTATTGACGTCAACATGCTCAATGCGGACTGGATTTATGATTCGCAGGTTATTGCTCAAATTCGCTTTGCGCCAATAGCGATTAACGTTACTGCTAACACCTGCAATTTGGTTGAAAAAAATATCACAGTGCCGCTTAAGAGAATCATGACTAGCGATATTGTGGACGGTTATTCCGATGTTGTATCTGATGATAGTTTCAAGATTCAGCTGGAACAGTGTGTCGCGGGCATCAAACTTGATTATAAATTCACCACTGCCGGTTCAACTGGCGTGAGTGGCAATAGCGACATCCTGGAGATCGCCAGTGGTAATGACGCGGCCGAAGGGGTCGGATTACAAATTCTCGACAGCAACAATAATGTGCTGAAATTTGATCAAGATTACAACGCGGTAGCGCAAACAACCGATAGGCAGTCTGTCACTATCCCTTTGAAAGCAAGATATGTACAAACAGGAACTGTAAAAGCGGGAAAGGTTGACTCTGTTGCGACATTTAACGTTTTTTACCGCTAGCCAAAAATAGCCTGTGTATTTGCAGGCTTTTCTTTTCAACATTCCAGCCTAATTTATTAACCCTTTCTTTTCATCTGGTTATTTCTTAACCCCTCAGTTTTAGTAGGGACGCGTATTGCTTGCTATCTCGCCAGAGTTTCGAATATTATGCTGCCGTTATAATAATAATTCTCGTTTACGTTATCATTCACTTTCATCAGAGAAATACCAATGGCGCGTCTTAAAACTGCTCAGCCAAGTTCATCGCTGCGTAAAATCGCAGTAGTGGTAGCCACAGCGGTTAGCGGCATGTCTGTCTATGCACAGGCGGCGGTTGACCCGAAAGAAGAAACCATCACCGTAACTGCTGCACCTGCTCCGCAGGAAAGCGCATGGGGGCCTGCGGCAACCATCGCTGCACGACAGTCTGCTACGGCGACCAAAACCGACACTCCGATTCAAAAAGTTCCTCAGTCTATTTCAGTGGTCACCGCCGAAGAGATGGCGTTGCATCAGCCAAAATCGGTCAAAGAGGCGCTCAGCTACACCCCGGGCGTTGCCGTGGGTACGCGTGGCGCGTCCAATACCTATGACTACCTGATTATTCGCGGATTTGCCGCAGACGGCCAAAGTCAGAATAACTATCTGAATGGCCTGAAGATGCAGGGCAACTTCTACAATGATGCGGTCATCGACCCTTATATGCTGGAGCGCGCCGAAGTGATGCGCGGTCCGGTTTCCGTTCTGTACGGAAAGAGCAACCCGGGTGGGTTGTTGAACATGGTCAGCAAGCGCCCGACAACGGAGCCGCTGAAAGAAGTTCAGTTCAAAATGGGCACTGACAGCCTGTTTCAGACCGGTTTTGACTTCAGCGATGCGCTGGATGACGATGGTGTGTACTCATACCGTCTGACCGGCCTGGCGCGTTCCGCGAATGCGCAGCAGCAGGGCGCAGAAGAACAGCGTTATGCCATCGCGCCATCTTTCACATGGCGTCCGGATGATAAGACGAATTTCACCTTCCTCTCCTACTTCCAGAACGAGCCGGAAACCGGTTATTACGGCTGGTTGCCGAAAGAGGGGACCGTGTCTAAGCTGCCAAATGGTTCACGTCTGCCGACCGATTTCAACGAAGGTGCGGACAACAATACCTACTCTCGTAACGAGAAGATGGTGGGCTACAGCTTCGACCACGAATTTAACGACACCTTTACCGTACGTCAGAACCTGCGTTATGCCCAAAACAAAGTGTCGCAGAAAAGCGTGTACGGCTATGGCATGTGCTCCGATCCGCTGTATACCAAAGATCCGGCTAACAGCCCTTGCGCCAGCATCCCTCAGTCAGATTGGGATCACACGCTGACTCGTCAGTACGTTGACGATAATGAAAAATTGCAGAATTTCTCTGTTGATACCCAGTTGCAGAGCACATTCGCCACCGGTTCCCTGGATCACACATTGCTGACCGGCGTTGACTATATGCGTATGCGTAACGATATCAACTCCTGGTTCGGTTGGGCTGGTTCGGTAGCGCCGTCTGATATCTATAATCTTGACCGTAGCGATTTTGACTTTGGCTCGCACCCTGGACCTGGCGCAGCTTATCGCGTTCTGAATAAACAGGAACAAACGGGCCTGTACGCTCAGGATCAGATGCAGTGGGATAAGGTGCTGGTCACTCTGGGCGGTCGTTACGACTGGGCTAAGCAGGACTCTCTGAACCGAGTTTCTGGTGTGCTGGACTCCCGTGATGACCGACAGTTCACCTGGCGTGGCGGTGTTAACTATCTGTTCGATAACGGTGTAACCCCGTATTTCAGCTACAGCGAATCGTTTGAACCAAATTCTCAGGTTGGGGAAAGCGGTAATATCTTTGCGCCATCTAAAGGTAAGCAGTACGAAGCGGGCGTGAAGTACGTACCGAGCGATCGTCCGATCGTGTTGACCGGTGCCGTTTACCAGTTGACCAAAACCAACAACCTGATGGCCGACCCGAATGGATCGATCTGGTCAGTTGAAGGCGGCGAAATTCGCTCACGCGGTGTGGAAATTGAAGCGAAAGCGGCGCTGTCTGCCAGCGTTAACGTGGTCGGTTCTTATACTTATACCGATGCGGAATACACCACTGACACCAACTACAAAGGCAACACGCCTGCCCAGGTGCCAAAACATATGGCATCACTGTGGGGGGATTACACCCTCTATGATGGTGCGCTTTCCGGGCTGACGTTGGGTACGGGTGTTCGTTATACTAGTTCCAGTTATGGCGATCCGGCAAACTCCTTCAAAGTGGGAAGCTACACGCTGGTAGATGCGTTAGTGCGTTACGATCTGGCGCGTGTAGGTATGGCTGGCTCCAACGTGGCGCTGCATGTGAACAACCTGTTTGACCGTGAATACGTCGCCAGCTGCTTCAATACTTATGGCTGCTTCTGGGGCGCAGAACGTCAGGTCGTTGCAACTGCAACCTTCCGTTTCTAATTTCTCTTTGGGCACGCTTTGCGTGCCCGTTTTACAAGTTGGCTGCTATGCAGGAAAACAGATCCCATCCCGACACCACTTTTGCGTTGCGTAATGTCTCCTTTCGTGTGCCTGGTCGCACGCTTTTGCATCCTCTCTCATTAACTTTTCCTGTAGGGAAAGTGACTGGTCTTATCGGCCACAACGGTTCCGGTAAATCGACATTATTGAAAATGCTGGGACGTCATCAGCCGCCGTCAGAAGGTGAAATCCTGCTCGACGAACAGCCGCTGGAGAGCTGGAGTAGTAAAGCGTTTGCCCGCAAGGTCGCCTATCTGCCGCAACAGCTGCCGCAGGCAGAAGGGATGACCGTACGCGAACTGGTGGCGATTGGTCGTTATCCGTGGCACGGGGCGCTGGGGCGTTTTGGCGTTGCCGACAGAGAGAAGGTAGAAGAAGCAATTTCGCTGGTAGGTTTAAAGCCGCTGGCGCACCGTCTGGTCGATAGCCTGTCCGGTGGGGAACGCCAACGCGCGTGGATTGCCATGCTGGTGGCACAGGACAGCCGCTGTCTGCTGCTTGATGAACCGACTTCCGCGCTGGATATCGCCCATCAGGTTGACGTGCTGGCGCTGGTGCACCGCTTAAGCCAGCAGCGCGGGCTGACGGTGGTTGCGGTGCTGCATGATATCAATATGGCGGCCCGTTACTGCGATTACCTCGTTGCGCTGCGCGGCGGTGAGATGATTTCTCAAGGAACGCCTGCTGAACTGATGCGCAGTGAAACTCTGGAACAAATTTACGGTATCCCGATGGGCATTTTGCCGCATCCGGCCGGTGCCGCACCCGTGAGTTTTGTCTATTAATGATCGGATTACATCATATTACTCGTCGGCGGCTGCTTACGGCGATGGCGCTGTCGCCTCTGCTGTGGCGGATGAATACGGCGCACGCCGCGGCGGTTGATCCCCAGCGCATTGTAGCGCTGGAATGGCTGCCGGTAGAGCTGCTGCTGGCGCTGGGTATTACGCCGTATGGCATCGCAGATATCCCTAACTACAAGCTGTGGGTCAGTGAGCCTCCTCTGCCGGACTCGGTAATTGACGTCGGGCTACGTACGGAACCCAATCTCGAACTGCTGACCGAAATGAAGCCCTCGTTTCTGCTCTGGTCGGCAGGTTACGGTCCTTCTCCTGAAAAGCTGGCGCGGATTGCACCAGGCCGGGGATTTAACTTTAGCGATGGCAAAAAGCCGCTGGCCGTTGCGCGACAGTCGCTGCAGGAAATGGCGCAATTGTTCAATCTGCAAGCTTCTGCTGAACGCCATTTGACTGAGTACGATCATTTTATCGCCAGCCTGAAACCGCGCTTTATGCAACGCGGCGCGCGTCCCGTGCTCCTGACATCCCTGCTTGATTCGCGGCATATGCTGGTGTTTGGCTCAAACAGCCTGTTCCAGGACGTACTGGACGAATATGGGATCCCTAACGCCTGGCAGGGAGAAACAAACTTCTGGGGCAGCACTGCCGTGAGTATTGACCGTCTGGCTGCTTATAAGGATGTCGATGTGCTGTGCTTTGATCACGGCAACGATAAAGAGATGGCTGCGCTGATGTCTACGCCATTATGGCAGGCGATGCCGTTTGTCCGTGGCGGACGTTTTCAACGTGTGCCTGCCGTTTGGTTCTATGGCGCAACGCTATCGGCCATGCATTTTGCCCGTATTCTGGAGAATGCGTTGGGAGGCAAAGCGTGAGCAGGAAACTTGAAATGCCGGATGGCGGCGCGAAAAGCGCTTTATCCGACCTATGGTTTGGGCGCTTTGTAGGCCGGATAAGGCGAAGCCGCCATCCGGCGTTGCTGTTGTTGGTGCTGTTTGTTGCTGCCTGCTGGCTGACATGGGTTAACTTCTCCGTTGCACTACCGCGCAGTCAGTGGCAACAGGCTATCTGGTCACCGGATATCGACATCATTGAGCAGATGGTTTTTCACTATAGCCTGCTGCCGAGGCTGGCGATTTCGCTATTGGTCGGCGCCGGGCTGGGCCTGGTCGGCGTGTTGTTTCAGCAGGTGTTGCGTAACCCGCTGGCGGAGCCAACCACGCTGGGCGTTGCGACTGGTGCGCAGTTGGGCATTACGGTTACCACGCTGTGGGCTATTCCTGGTGCGCTGACCACGCAATTTGCGGCGCTGGCGGGAGCATGTGTCGTTGGGGCGCTGGTGTTTGGCGTTGCCTGGGGCAAGCGTCTTTCTCCGGTGACGTTAATCCTTGCCGGGCTGGTGGTCAGCCTGTACTGCGGGGCGATTAACCAGTTGATGGTTATCTTCCATCACGATCAGCTGCAAAGCATGTTTTTATGGAGCAGCGGCACGTTAACGCAAACCGACTGGAGCGGCGTACAGCGTCTGTGGCCGCAGCTGTTGGGCGGTGTGATGCTGACTCTGTTGTTATTACGCCCAATGACGCTGATGGGACTGGATGACGGCGTGGCGCGCAACCTCGGTCTGGCGCTGTCGCTGGCACGTCTGGCGGCGTTATCGCTGGCCATTGTCATCAGCGCCTTACTGGTTAACGCGGTTGGGATTATCGGCTTTATTGGCCTGTTTGCACCGCTGCTGGCGAAAATGCTCGGTGCGCGTCGTTTGCTGGCACGTCTGGTACTGGCCCCGCTGATTGGTGCGTTGATCCTCTGGCTCTCCGACCAAATCATTCTGTGGCTGACCCGCGTATGGATGGAAGTCTCCACCGGTTCAGTGACGGCGTTGATTGGCGCACCGTTGCTACTGTGGTTGTTGCCGCGCTTGAGGAGTATGAGCGCCCCGGATATGAACGCCAGTAATCGCATCGCCGCTGAGCGTCAGAATGTGCTGGTGTTTGCGCTGGCGGGTGGCGTAATCTTGCTGCTAACCCTCGTGGTGGCGCTGTCGTTTGGCCGCGACGCACATGGCTGGACATGGGCTAGCGGCGCGATGCTGGATGAGCTGATGCCCTGGCGCTGGCCTCGCATTCTGGCGGCCCTGATTGCCGGGGTGATGCTGGCGGTAGCGGGCTGTATTATTCAACGTCTGACGGGCAACCCGATGGCCAGCCCGGAAGTGCTGGGCATTAGCTCCGGTGCAGCATTTGGCGTGGTACTCATGCTGTTTTTGGTCCCCGGAAATGCTTTTGGCTGGCTGCTGCCTGCCGGAAGCCTCGGGGCCGCGGCTACTCTGCTTGTCATTATGATTGCTGCCGGGCGCGGTGGTTTTTCACCGCACCGTATGCTGTTGGCCGGTATGGCGCTCAGTACGGCCTTTACTATGCTGCTGATGATGCTGCAGGCCAGCGGCGATCCGCGCATGGCGGGCGTGTTGACCTGGATTTCCGGTTCAACCTATAACGCGAGCGGAGAGCAAGTACTGCGTACCGGGATTGTGATGGTGATTCTGCTGGCGATGACGCCTCTGTGCCGCCGTTGGCTAACAATTTTACCGCTCGGCGGCGATACGGCGCGGGCTGTAGGTATGGCTATCACGCCATCACGCGTGGGGTTACTGCTGCTGGCGGCAGGGCTGACGGCGACAGCCACCATGACTATTGGACCGTTGAGCTTTGTCGGGCTGATGGCTCCGCATATTGCCCGTATGATGGGTTTTCGTCGGGCGATGCCGCATATGCTGATTTCGGCGCTGGCGGGTGGCGTGTTGCTGGTCTTTGCTGACTGGTGCGGCAGGATGGTGCTGTTTCCGTATCAGATCCCGGCGGGATTATTGTCGACGTTTATTGGTGCGCCGTACTTTATCTATCTGCTGAGAAAGCAGAGCCGCTGAGGCTGACCCCTTTCATGTAGGCCGGATAAGACGCTTTGCGTCGACATCCGGCAATAAAAAA
>NZ_SZWU01000039.1:163819-167223 GCF_005280935.1 Citrobacter sp. wls757
CCCGGCCTACATTTCTGCACGTTCTCTTTTTTACAACTTCGCAAACACCCGGCGCGCGGCGTCGATGGTGTTATTGATATCGTCTTGACTGTGCGCCACGGACATAAAGCCCGCTTCGAAAGCAGACGGCGCCAGATAAATTCCTTCATCCAGCATCATGTGGAAGAAGCGCTTGAAGCGTTCGACGTCGCATGCCATCACATCCTGATAGCAGGTTACGGTTTCTGCATCGGTGAAGAAAATCCCGAACATCCCGCCCACATGGTTAACCACCAGCGGAATATTCGCTTCTTCGGCAGCTTCCAACAGACCTTCCGCCAGACGCGTCGTCAGTTCGTTCAGCGTTTCATGAATACCCGGTTGGGCGACTTCGGTCAGACAGGCATAACCTGCCGCCATCGCGATCGGGTTACCGGAAAGCGTCCCCGCCTGGTAAACCGGACCGGTCGGCGCCAGTGCGTCCATCACATCGCGGCGACCGCCGAATGCGCCAACGGGCATTCCGCCACCGATAATTTTACCGAGGCAGGTCAGATCCGGAACAACGCCGTAATAATCCTGCGCACCGGCCAGTGCCACGCGGAAACCGGTCATCACTTCATCGATAATCAACAGCGCGCCAAACTCATCGCACAATGCACGCAGGCCTGGCAGGAATTCTGGCAGCGGCGGGATGCAGTTCATGTTGCCGGCGACCGGCTCAACGATGATACAGGCGATCTCCTGCGGGTACTGTTCAAACGCTGCACGCACTGAAGAGAGATCGTTATAGGTGCAGGTCAGGGTGTGTTTCGCGAAATCAGCTGGAACGCCAGGGGAGTTCGGCTGGCCCAGCGTTAACGCGCCGGAACCGGCTTTGACCAGCAGGCAGTCAGCATGGCCGTGGTAGCAGCCTTCAAATTTGATGATTTTATCACGACCGGTGAAACCGCGCGCCAGACGGATTGCGCTCATTGTCGCTTCCGTACCGGAGTTCACCATGCGCACCATGTCCATGGTCGGCACTAATTCGGTGACCAGCTCCGCCATTTTCACTTCCATCTCGGTCGGTGCACCGAAGCTTAAACCGCGTTCCGCAGCTTCAATCACCGCATTACGGATTGCCGGGTGGTTGTGACCCAGTACCATCGGTCCCCAGGAACCGACGTAATCGACATAGGCTTTACCATCGACATCGTACAGATACGCGCCGTCCGCTTTTTCGATAAACAGCGGAGTACCACCCACGCCAGTAAAGGCGCGAACGGGGGAGTTAACGCCGCCTGGGATAAGTTCGCGTGCTGCGCTGTAGAGATTTTCAGACTTACTCATGGATGGGGTCCTGGTTCGTAGAAAAAGTAAATGCCCGCTATTCTAGTTATTCAGAGAAGGTTATGAAAGTTTTACGCATTTGAAACAATGCGATTTGCAGGGGATTTTCGCGAAATGTGCGAGTAGAATGCCGATTCCGTATTTGTATTACCAATTAATGATCATCTGATGAAGACAGACACTCCCTCTTTTGAAGCACAGCAAATTGTGCGTTTACGCCGCAGGGATCAAATTCGTCGTCTCCTGGAACGAGACAAAACGCCGTTGGCGATCCTGTTGATGGCTGCAGTAGTGGGTACTGTGACAGGGCTTGTTGGCGTGGCATTTGAGAAAGCGGTGACCTGGGTGCAGAATCAGCGCATTGGCGCGCTGGCTCAGGTTGCGGACCATGACATTCTGCTGTGGCCGCTGGCGTTTATTCTCTCGGCGTTGCTGGCGATGGTCGGCTATTTCCTGGTGCGTAAATTTGCGCCGGAAGCCGGTGGTTCGGGGATCCCTGAGATTGAAGGTGCGCTGGAAGAGCTGCGACCTGTGCGTTGGTGGCGTGTCCTGCCGGTGAAATTTATCGGCGGCATGGGCACGCTGGGTGCTGGCATGGTGCTTGGGCGTGAAGGTCCGACCGTGCAGATTGGCGGCAACATTGGACGCATGGTGCTGGATATTTTCCGTATGCGCAGCGCCGAAGCGCGGCATACCCTGCTGGCTACCGGTGCCGCAGCGGGCTTGTCGGCGGCGTTTAACGCTCCGCTGGCGGGGATCCTGTTCATCATTGAAGAGATGCGCCCGCAGTTTCGCTATAACCTTGTGTCGATCAAAGCCGTGTTTACCGGCGTTATTATGTCGAGCATTGTGTTTCGTGTTTTCAACGGTGAAGCCCCGATAATTGAAGTCGGGAAACTGTCTAATGCGCCGGTGAATACGCTGTGGCTGTATCTCGTGCTCGGGCTTATTTTTGGCTGTGTCGGGCCATTGTTCAACACCATGGTGTTGCGCACCCAGGATATGTTTCAGCGCTTTCACGGCGGTGAAATTAAAAAATGGGTGCTGATGGGCGGCGCGATCGGCGGTCTGTGCGGGGTTCTGGGATTAATTCAACCTGAAGCGGCAGGCGGTGGCTTTAACCTGATCCCGATTGCCGCAGCAGGCAATTTTAGCGTCGGTCTACTGCTGTTTATATTTATCACCCGGGTCGTCACCACGCTGCTGTGCTTCTCATCCGGCGCGCCCGGTGGGATCTTTGCCCCGATGCTGGCGTTGGGGACGTTGCTTGGTACGGCGTTCGGTATGGCTGCGGCGGCCTCTTTTCCGCAGTATCACCTGGAGGCCGGAACCTTTGCCATTGCCGGAATGGGGGCTTTGTTGGCTGCTTCGGTGCGTGCGCCGCTAACAGGTATTGTACTGGTGCTGGAGATGACCGATAACTATCAGCTCATTTTGCCAATGATTATTACCTGTCTTGGCGCAACACTATTAGCCCAATTTATGGGCGGAAAGCCGCTATACTCGACTATCCTCGCTCGTACGCTGGCAAAACAGGAAGCGGAGCAGACGGCAAAAAGCCAGGGTACTGCCGCTGGCGAGAATACTTGAACGAAATACCAGGGTATTAGATAATGGCCCAAAATATTGGGTTGAAATTTACCCAATTGCCGATGTCGTTTGGAGCAAAATATGAGTGATGACGTAGCGCTGCCACTGCAATTTACTGAAGCAGCAGCCAATAAAGTTAAAAGCCTGATCGCTGACGAAGATAACCCGAATCTGAAATTACGCGTGTATATCACTGGCGGTGGTTGCAGCGGTTTCCAGTACGGTTTCACCTTTGATGATCAGATCAATGAAGGTGATATGACCATTGAGAAACAAGGTGTTGGTCTGGTCGTTGATCCGATGAGTCTGCAATATCTGGTGGGCGGCGCGGTTGACTATACCGAAGGTCTGGAAGGTTCCCGCTTCGTTGTGACTAACCCGAATGCGAAAAGCACCTGCGGGTGTGGTTCTTCTTTCAGCATCTGATTGCTGTCTGTAATACTGATGGTCTGATGTTGTAGGCCCGGTAAGCGTAGCGCCACCGGGCAATGTGCCGGATAGCG
>NZ_SZWU01000039.1:167258-191171 GCF_005280935.1 Citrobacter sp. wls757
TAAACGCCTTATCCGGCCTACATGTTCTGTATCGTCATATCAACGCCCGTTATCATCCAGCGCAAACGTCGGCAATTTCAGATGCCAGCGAATGGCGGCAAGCCGAATCAGCAGGGTGACAATCATCCCCATCATACTGGCGTTTTCCAGTGAAACATCAAAGGTATAAAACGCTGTCGCATGCACGATCCCGCCGATAATACAGGCTGTGGCGTAGATCTCGGTGCGCAAAATCATCGGGACTTCACGAGCTAACACATCGCGAATGATCCCACCACCAACGCCGGTAATCACCCCCATACAAATCGCCACCAGCGGCCCTGTTCCTGCGAGAAATGCCTTGTTGACCCCAATACCCACGAACACAGCCAGACCAACGGCATCCAGCACCGGAAGGATCCATTTCGGTATGCGTCTTGGTTGACGTACCAACAGGATCGTCAGCATGCTGGTGATCATCGCCACCACCAGATCGGTCGGATCCTTAACCCAAAAAACCGGTCCATTATCCAGCGCCATATCGCGGATCGTTCCACCACCAACGGCAGTAACCACGCCGAGTACCAGGACGCCAAACGGATCCATACGTAATTTTCCGGCCAGTAATACGCCAGAGATTGCAAATACCGCGGTGCCGACAATATCAAGCCAATAGACGAGCATTTTTAAATCCTCACAACAGACCTGGTGGGGGCAGGCGCTAATTTATCTGTGAAAGCGCATTACAGAGTTGTTTTGCGGCGAGGATAATACGCGGGCTCGCGCGTTCGAACCAGTCACTATTAAGTGTAATAATGGGTATTTTTAGCTGGTTTCCCCAGTATTGCTCAATTTTCAGAGTTTCGCCCGGACCGCCTGTGGCAACAATAGCCTGGGGGGCTCGTGCCAGGACCTGCTCACGGCTAACCTGCGGCCAGGGAACCCGACTACCGGCAAAGATGTTTTCTCCGCCGCATACCTCAAGAACTTCGTGCTGAATAGAACCTTTTCCACTGGTAAACAGAGGATTGGCACCAAACTGGAAAAACACGCGTTTTTTCGGTTTGTTGGCATACTGAGATTTAAGTAAAGCATAGTCATCAAGCATGGTTTGCGCCGCCTGTTTAGCTTGTTCAGGCTTGGGGCTCCATGCCGCTAATTGGCGTAGCGCATCGGCAACCTGCTCAATGGTAACGGCATCCACCCAGATGACCTTAATTCCCAGAGAGGTCAGTTGATTCACCTGCCGCTCAGCATTTCCCCCGCGCCAGGCGACGACCAAATCAGGTTTCAGCGCCACAATACGTTCAAGATTCATCCCTTGCCAGGTTGAGACTTCCTCAATATTTTTGGCTTCTGGCGGGTAGTTTGAATAGCTGCTGACGCCAACGGGGGTAATGCCAGCGGCAAAAGCGAGTTCAGTATTGGCAGGAGAAAGCGTCACAACACGCGGCGCGGCGTAAAGGAACGCCGGGAGAGTGAAAAGCAGGGCGACCAGCGCCCTGGAGAGTAATTTAGCCATGCGCCAGTTTCTGTACCAGCGTTTCAACCATCAGGCTTGACTGCTTCGCGGCAACCACCAGGAATTCGTCAAAGCTGAGATGGGACTGCTGATCGGCAACGTCAGAGATAGCGCGAACCACGACAAATGGCACGTTAAAGTTGTGGCAAACGTGCGCAATTGCGGTCGCTTCCATCTCAACGGCAATAGCCTGCGGGAAGTTATGCTTAATTTTAGCCAGTCCCACGGAACCGTTAATGAATGCGTCGCCGCTGACGATAAGTCCGCGAACGGCGTTCAGATTGAGTTCGGCGATGCAAGACTCTGCGGCAGCAATCAACGCAGGATCGGCTTTAAAACCAGCCGGGCATCCCGGTAGCTGACCAAATTCATAGCCAAAGGCAGTGACGTCGGCGTCGTGATAGCGCGCTTCGTCAGAAACTACGATATCCCCGACTTTCAGCGTAGAGGCCAGGCCACCCGCAGAACCGGTATTAATGATGGCGTCCGGCTTGCAGCGTTCAAGCAGCAGCGTAGCGCCCAGTGCCGCAGCCACTTTACCGATACCCGATTTCAGCAGCGCAACCTCTGTACCGTTCAGTTGGCCGGTGTAAATTTCACAACCGCCGAGCGCGATGGTCTGACGGTTTTCGATTTTGTCACGCAGCAGCGTAACTTCTTCTTCCATTGCACCAATGATGCCGATTTTCATAGATTTACTCGCGATAAGCCAGATTTGAGGGCATAGTCTATCATGCGCTTAAGGGGTAGCGCATTTCTCAGGCGGGAGAGGACATGGCACAGATCGATTTCCGAAAAAAAATAAACTGGCATCGTCGTTACCGTTCGCCGCAGGGCGTGAAGACTGAGCATGAGATCCTGCGTATTTTCGAAAGCGATCGCGGACGTATTATCAATTCACCGGCCATTCGCCGACTGCAACAAAAAACGCAGGTCTTTCCGCTGGAGCGTAATGCGGCAGTACGCACGCGCTTGACGCACTCGATGGAAGTTCAACAGGTTGGGCGCTATATCGCGAAAGAGATCCTCAGCCGACTGAAAGAACTAAAGCTGCTGGAGCTGTATGGCCTGGATGAACTGACAGGGCCATTTGAGAGTATTGTCGAAATGTCCTGCCTGATGCATGACATTGGTAATCCGCCGTTTGGCCATTTTGGGGAGGCGGCAATTAATGACTGGTTCCGCCAGCGGCTGTATCCCGCAGATGCAGAAAGTCAGCCCCTAAGTGATGACCGTTGCCAGGTGACGGCATTACGGTTGCGTGAAGGCGAAGAGTCGCTGAATGATATTCGCCGTAAGGTACGCCAGGACCTGTGCCATTTTGAAGGCAATGCGCAGGGTATTCGCCTTGTGCATACGTTGATGCGTATGAACCTTACCTGGGCGCAGGTTGGCGGTATTTTAAAATATACCCGTCCGGCGTGGTGGCGCGGCAGTGCACCCGAGACACACAACTATTTAATGAAGAAGCCGGGTTATTACCTTTCTGAAGAACCGTATATTGAGCGGTTGCGTAAAGAATTATCATTAGCGCCTTACAGTCGCTTTCCATTAACCTGGATTATGGAAGCTGCCGATGATATCTCTTATTGCGTGGCGGATCTGGAAGATGCCGTTGAGAAAAGAATCTTTAGCGTCGAGCAACTTTATCACCACCTGTATGAGGCGTGGGGGCAGCATGAAAAAGGTTCCCTGTTTAGCCAGGTTGTTGAGAACGCCTGGGAGAAGTCACGTTCAAATACATTAAGCCGGAGTACCGAAGATCAGTTCTTTATGTATTTACGCGTCAATACGCTGAATAAACTGGTGCCATATGCGGCCCAGCGGTTTATTGATAATTTGCCGCAGATTTATGAAGGCAGCTTTAATCATGCGCTGCTAGAAGATGCAAGTAGCTTCAGCCAGTTACTGGGTGTTTATAAAAATGTGGCGGTAAAACATGTGTTTAGCCATCCGGATGTTGAACAACTGGAACTACAGGGCTATCGGGTGATCAGCGGATTGCTGGAGATCTATCAGCCGTTATTAAAAATGTCTCAGTCAGATTTTTCTGAACTGGTCGACAATGAAAGAGTAAAACGTTTTCCTATCGAGTCCCGTTTATTTCAGAAGTTGTCTACCCGCCATCGTCTTGCGTATGTTGAGGCGGTTAGTAAAATATCGACGGGGTGCGCCGAGTATTCGGTTCTGGAATATTATTATCGCTGTCGGCTGATTCAGGATTATATCAGCGGAATGACAGATTTGTATGCCTGGGATGAATATCGTCGCTTGATGGCCGTAGAACAATAAATACTCATTTGTAAAGACGGACAATAAAATTTTACTTTTTCCTTAAACTTAATTCTGGAACTTAGCGCTATAAAACGACTCTGACGTATACAGCAATTTTGCGTTACCTGTTAATCGAGAACGAAACACATGAAAAAAACCACATTAGCAATGAGTGCACTGGCTCTGAGTTTAGGTTTGGCGTTGTCCCCCCTGTCTGCTACAGCGGCTGAGACGTCGTCTTCAGCAATGACCGCCCAACAGATGCCAAGCCTGGCCCCGATGCTCGAAAAAGTGATGCCATCGGTGGTAAGTATTAACGTCGAGGGGAGCACGACGGTAAATACGCCGCGCATGCCGCGTAATTTCCAGCAGTTCTTCGGTGATAATTCACCGTTCTGCCAGGACGGTTCTCCGTTCCAGAGTTCACCGTTCTGCCAGGGCGGCGCACCGGGCGCTGACAATGGCGGCGGCCAGCAGCAGAAATTTATGGCACTCGGTTCCGGCGTAATTATTGATGCCGCGAAAGGGTATGTCGTGACCAATAACCACGTGGTAGATAACGCCACGGTGATTAAAGTTCAGTTGAGCGATGGTCGTAAATTTGACGCGAAGATCGTGGGTAAAGATCCGCGCTCCGATATCGCGCTGATCCAAATTCAGGATCCGAAAAACCTGACGGCGATTAAGCTGGCAGATTCTGATGCGCTGCGCGTGGGTGATTACACCGTGGCAATTGGTAACCCGTTTGGCCTTGGTGAAACGGTGACTTCCGGTATTGTTTCTGCGCTGGGCCGTAGTGGCCTGAACGCGGAGAACTACGAAAACTTTATTCAGACGGATGCTGCGATCAACCGGGGTAACTCCGGTGGTGCGCTGGTCAACCTGAACGGTGAGCTGATCGGTATTAACACCGCGATCCTCGCACCGGACGGCGGTAACATTGGTATCGGTTTTGCGATCCCAAGCAACATGGTGAAAAACCTGACCTCGCAGATGGTTGAGTTTGGCCAGGTTAAACGCGGTGAGCTGGGCATTATGGGTACCGAGCTGAGCTCTGAGCTGGCGAAAGCGATGAAAGTTGACGCCCAGCGTGGCGCATTCGTCAGCCAGGTGATGCCGAACTCTTCCGCAGCGAAAGCGGGGATTAAAGCCGGGGATGTGATTACCTCCCTGAACGGCAAACCTATCAGCAGCTTCGCCGCCCTGCGTGCGCAGGTCGGTACGATGCCGGTTGGCAGCAAAATCACCCTGGGTCTGCTGCGTGACGGTAAGCCGGTCACCGTGAACCTGGAATTGCAGCAGAGCAGCCAGACTCAGGTTGACTCCAGCTCTATCTTTAAAGGCATCGAAGGTGCCGATATGAGCAACAAAGGCCAGGACAAAGGTGTCGTGGTAAGCGACGTGAAACCGAATTCTCCGGCTGCACAGATTGGCCTGAAGAAAGGGGATGTGATTATCGGCGCGAACCAGCAGCCGGTGAAAAACATCGCTGAACTGCGCAAAATCCTCGACAGCAAACCGGCTGTACTGGCGCTGAACATTCAGCGCGGTGACAGCTCCATCTATCTGTTGATGCAGTAATCTCCCTCAGCCCCTTCCTGCACAGGAAGGGGTTTCTTTTTGTGATACTTCCCACAACTCCATACTTCTCCCTTTCGCTTTGTGCATTTGCACAATGTCGCCGCTTATTATCTTCCCTATGCTTGAGCTCTGCTCACAGGAGGGATTTATGGCTGGTTGGCATCTTGATACCAAAATGGCGCAGGATATCGTGGCGCGTACCATGCGCATCATTGATACCAATATCAACGTAATGGATGCCCGTGGGCGGATAATCGGCAGCGGCGATCGCGAACGTATTGGTGAATTGCACGAAGGCGCGCTGCTGGTGCTTTCGCAGGGTCGGGTGGTCGATATCGACGATGCGGTGGCACGTCACTTGCACGGTGTACGACAGGGGATAAACCTGCCTCTACGTCTGGAAGGCGAAATCGTTGGCGTTATCGGCCTTACCGGCGAGCCGGAGCATCTGCGCAAATACGGCGAGTTAGTATGTATGACCGCCGAAATGATGCTGGAACAGTCGCGCTTGATGCATCTGTTAGCGCAGGATAGCCGTCTGCGTGAAGAGCTGGTGATGAACCTGATTCAGGCGGAAGAGAATACGCCAGCGCTGATGGAATGGGCCCAGCGTTTAGGCATTGATTTGAACCAGCCACGCGTGGTGGCGGTGTTGGAGGTCGATAGTGGCCAGCTTGGCGTTGACAGTGCGATGGCGGAGTTACAGCAATTGCAGAATGCGTTGACCACACCCGAACGTAATAATCTGATTGCGATTGTTTCCCTGACCGAGATGGTGGTGCTGAAACCGGCGCTCAATCAGTTTGGCCGCTGGGACGCTGAAGATCATCGTAAGCGCGTTGAGCAGCTTATTGCCCGTATGAAAGAGAACGGACAGCTGCGTTTTCGCGTATCGCTGGGCAACTATTTTACCGGGCCCGGTAGCATTGCCCGTTCGTATCGTACGGCGCGCACTACCATGATGGTCGGCAAGCAGCGGATGCCGGAAAGCCGTAGCTATTTCTATCAGGATTTGATGCTGCCAGTACTGCTGGACAGCCTGCGCGGCGGCTGGCAGGCCAATGAACTGGCGCGTCCGTTGGTGAGGCTGAAAGCGATGGATAACAATGGGTTGCTGCGTCGGACATTGGCGGCATGGTTTCGTCATAACGTCCAGCCGCTGGCCACCTCAAAGGCACTGTTTATTCACCGCAATACGCTGGAATATCGCCTGAATCGTATTTCAGAACTGACCGGGCTGGATCTGGGGAATTTTGACGACAGACTGCTGCTGTATGTGGCGTTACAACTGGATGAACAGCATTGATTAATTGCCTGATGGCGCTACGCTTATCAGGCCTACGAGGATATACCTGTAGGCCGGATAAGGCGTAAGACGCCGCCATCCGGCAACAAACGGCTTATTTACGCGTCAGTTTTTCCAGATCGGCTTCAATTTCGCTGATCTTGTTGGTCACGACGCTTTCGAGATGACGTAAATCATCAAGGATCTTGCGTTTAAGATCGACTTCGCTGCGATCGCGCTGGCAGATCTGATCCAGTTCATCGATCACATAGCGCAGGTTGGGACTGATCTCCTGCACTTCTTTGTAACCCTGGCCGATGCCATCAGCTACCACCGTTTTGCGCTGACGGGGATATTTGAACTTCACGCTCTTGGCAAAAAACTCGCCTTTATCCTTTTGGAAATAGATTTTCAGGATATCGTTGTTGGCTTCTTGCCGCAGGCTGTAACGATCGATCTCTTCAGGATTAGTAATGCCCAGACTTTTCAGATTGTCATACATAGCGGTACCCTTAAGCTCACTATAACCATTGAATAATTAACGAAAAGCCTTGTTTATGCCACTCGCAGATGTAAAAAAAGCGGGCTAAGCCCGCTTTTTCAAATCGCTGTTAGTCGATAGTGCGCAACAGTTCGTTGATTCCCACTTTGCCACGCGTTTTGGCATCGACTTTCTTCACAATCACCGCGCAGTACAGGCTGTATTTACCATCTTTCGACGGCAGGTTGCCGGAGACGACCACGGAGCCTGCCGGAACGCGACCGTAATGCACTTCGCCAGTTTCGCGATCGTAAATACGGGTGCTCTGACCGATGTACACGCCCATGGAGATAACAGAACCTTCTTCGACGATCACGCCTTCAACCACTTCAGAGCGTGCGCCGATGAAGCAGTTGTCTTCGATGATGGTTGGGTTAGCCTGCAACGGCTCCAGTACGCCGCCGATGCCAACGCCGCCGGACAGGTGTACGTTTTTACCGATTTGCGCACAGGAACCGACTGTCGCCCAGGTATCAACCATCGTACCTTCATCAACATAAGCGCCGATGTTTACGTAAGATGGCATCAGCACGGTGTTACGGGCGATAAACGCACCCTGACGCACGGCCGCAGGCGGAACCACGCGGAAACCTTCCTTCTGGAAGCGCGCTTCGTCGTAGTTGGCGAATTTCATCGGTACTTTATCGAAGTAACGGCTTTCCGCACCTTCGATGACCTGATTATCGTTAATACGGAAAGAGAGCAGGACCGCCTTTTTCAGCCACTGATGTGTGACCCACTGACCCTCAATCTTCTCTGCGACGCGCAGTGCACCGGAATCCAGTAAAGAAATAACCTGATTCACCGCTTCGCGGGTTACGGTATCTACATTTGCCGGAGTAATGTCGGCACGGCGCTCGAAAGCGGACTCAATAACGTTCTGTAACTGCTGCATTGTTAAACTCTTTCCATAATAAATAAAAACATCACCCTTTATCGTTTGGATTGAGGGCCTCTGTCAACCGTTGATGTACTTCCTGCTGCAGCTCATTATTAAGGGCGCGCCGGTCGGCGGTGGCGATTATGAATAAATCTTCTACTCGCTCGCCAATGGTTGTAATTCGGGCGCCATGCAGCGAAATTCCCAGATCGGCAAAAATCTGCCCGACCCGCGCCAGCAGGCCGGGCTGGTCGAGAGCGATAAGCTCCAGGAATGATTTTCGGTCGGTATGGGTCGGCAAAAAGGTGACCTCAGTATCGACGGTAAAGTGGCGTAATTTTGCCGGCTGGCGACGCGGTTGCGGTGGCTGCCAACTGCGCTGCGTGATGGCCTGTTCCAGTCCAAAACGGATCGCTTCGTGTCGGTCTGAAGACAGCGGGCTGCCGTCCGGTTCCAGTACGATGAACGTATCCATCGCCATCCCATCGCGGGTAGTGAAAATCTGCGCATCGTGGACGCTAAGATTACGCCTGTCCAGTTCAGCGCAGACGGCGGCAAACAGGTAAGGGCGGTCAGGGCTCCAGATGAAAATTTCTGTCCCGCCGCGCGTGGCCTGTGGGCTGAGCAGGATCAGCGGCTTGCTGAGATCGTGTTGCAACAGATGGCGCGCATGCCAGGCCAGCTGATTTGGGCTGTGACGCACGAAGTAGTTGGCGCGACAGCGTGACCAGATGTGGTGCAACGCTTCTTCATCAATGTTGTCCATTCGCAGTAGCGCCAGCGCCTGAAGTTGATGATGGCGTACACGCTCACGCATATCCGGCGTATTTTGCATGCCACGACGGAGTTGTTTTTCCGTCGCGAAGTACAGCTCGCGCAGCAGGCTTTGCTTCCAGCTATTCCACAGCGTTTCGTTGGTGGCGCAAATATCCGCGACGGTCAGACACACCAAAAAGCGCAGACGGTGTTCCGTTTGTACCTCTTCGGCGAATTGCTTGATCACTTCGGGATCCTGAATATCGCGGCGCTGAGCGGTCACCGACATCAGCAAATGCTGGCGCACCAGCCACACGATCAGTTGCGTTTCGCGGGAATTCAGGCCGTGCAGTTCGGCGAACTTGAGCACATCCTGAGCGCCGAGTACCGAGTGATCGCCGCCGCGACCTTTGGCGATATCGTGGAACAGCGCGGCAATCAGAATCAACTCCGGCTGTCGCAGACGCGGCCATAGATCCACACACAGCGGATGGCGCTGACGGGTCTCTTCGTTAGCAAAACTTTCCAGCTTGAGCATTACGCGGATGGTGTGTTCATCCACCGTATAGGCATGAAACAGGTCAAACTGCATTTGGCCGACAATATGCGACCATTGCGGCATATAGGCCCACAACACGCTGTGGCGATGCATCGGCAGCAGACCGCGGCTCACCGCGCCCGGATGGCGTAACATGCTGAGAAACAGCGATCGCGCTTCCGGGATGTAGCACAGCGGCTGCGTTAAATGACGTCGGGCATGGCGCAGATGGCGCAACGTGGTGGAGTAAATTCCGCTGATCGCGCTGTTACGCACCATGATGTAAAACATCCGCAGTATCGCTTCGGGTTTACGGATAAACAGGTCGTCGTTGCGCAGATCGATCAACGTGCCGCGCAGTTGAAAGTCGTCATCAATCGGGCGCGGTTTTTCATCGGCGGGCATGGCGAGGATCGCCTCGTCGAACAGTTGCAACAGCATGTGATTCAGTTCGCTGACCCGTCGGGTGACGCGGAAATAGTCTTTCATCATCCGCTCGATAGGCTCGTTGCCTTCGCCGCCGTAGTTTAGCCTTTGCGCCACGCTGAGCTGGCGGTCAAACAGCAGGCGGTTGTCGTAACGACTAACGACCAGATGCAGGGCGAAGCGAATCCGCCACAGGATATGCAAACATTCATTCAGCTCGGCGCGTTCAGCCAGTGTCAAAAAGCCGAAGCCGACCATTTCGTCCAGTGAGGTGGCGCCAAAATGGCGACGCGCCACCCATTGCAGGGTATGGATATCGCGCAGGCCGCCGGGACTGCTTTTGATGTCCGGCTCCAGGTTGTAGCTGGTGCCGTGATAGCGCTGGTGGCGCTGATTCTGCTCTTCCACTTTAGCGGCGTAAAACTTATCGGAAGGCCAGAAACCTTCGCTAAAAATATGTTTTTGCAGCTCCAGAAACAGCGCCACATCGCCGATCAGCAAGCGAGTTTCAATCAGGTTGGTGGCGACGGTTAAATCTGACAATCCTTCCAGCAGACACTCTTCCAGCGTACGCACGCTATGCCCAACCTCCAGCCTCACGTCCCATAGCAGCGTTAACAGCTCACCGACTTTCTCGGCCTGCGCATCAGGCAGCTTTTTACGACTCAGGATCAGCAGGTCAATATCGGAAAGCGGGTGCAATTCGCCTCGTCCGTAGCCACCAACGGCAACCAGCGCCAGATCGGCTATTTGCCCGAACCCAGCTTCTATCCACAAACGCTGTAGCAGTTGGTCAATAAATTCGGTGCGGGCCTCAATGAGCTGTTCTGCGGAAATTCCACTGTCAAACGCTTCGCCTAACCAGTTCTGGAAGGTGTCGATATGCGCTTTAATGCCGGAGCAGTTGAGATCTTGCTGTGGCCATGTCCCTGGGTTTTGCGGTTGGCCAGGCAGGGTGGGGAGGGCAGTATTTGCGTGCTGTTCAGGAAGAGTATTCATTATGCGCCACCCATTAAAAAGCCGGATGATGGCGTGAACGCCTTATCCGGCCTACTAAGTAGTACAATTTGTAGGCCTGATAAGATGCGAATGCATCGCCATCAGGCAAAACATTATTCGCCGTGTGTGATGATCGCCGGGATGGTGTCATCCTTGCGTAACGTCAGAATTTCACAGCCGTTTTCCGTCACTACAATAGTATGCTCGTACTGTGCAGACAAGCTCCGGTCTTTGGTTTTCACCGTCCAGCCGTCTTTCATGGTACGGATGCGGTAATCACCGGCATTCAGCATCGGTTCTATGGTGAACGTCATGCCCGGCTGCAGTACCACACCACCGTCGTCTGCATCGTAGTGCAGAACCTGTGGCTCTTCATGGAAGCCGCGACCGATACCGTGACCGCAGTATTCACGAACAACAGAGAAACCTTCGCCTTCCGCGTATTTCTGAATCGCAGCGCCCAGCGTGCGCAGGCGAATGCCCGGTTTTACCATTCGCAGCGCCAGATACAGGCTTTCCTGTGTGACGCGGCACAGACGCTCGCCCAGAATAGTAGGTTTGCCGACGATAAACATCTTGGAGGTATCGCCGTGGTACTCGTCTTTAATCACGGTTACGTCGATGTTGACGATGTCGCCGTCTTTCAGAAGTTTGGCGTCGTCCGGGATCCCGTGGCACACCACTTCATTAATAGAGATACATACGGATTTCGGATAGCCGTGATAGCCCAGGCAGGCGGAAATGGCCTGCTGCTCATTCACGATATAGTCATTACAGAGGCGATCCAGCTCGCCGGTGCTGACGCCCGGTTTAACAAACGGCGCGATCATTTCCAGTACATCAGCGGCCAGGCGGCCAGCGACGCGCATTTTTTCGATTTCTTCAGGGGTCTTGATTGAGATAGCCATAAATTCTGTCCATCAGTGCCGATGATATCGGCAATAATTGTTTAAGTGCTGCCAATGGTATCAGTCTGGGGTGTACCCTGCCAAATTGAGAATCATTCTGAACTTCGCCTTTCGTGCCACAGATGCGTTGGCTACATTTTTTCACCCCAGTCACTTACTGGTTGTAAGCTCCCGGGGATTCAAAAATTTGCCGCCTTCCTGTAACACGAAATTCATCGTTCATTCAGCACAGACCGCCAACAATTATTGGTGTCGGTGGCGTATTTGTGGTATAAAGCGCGCCGGACTTCCGATCCATTCGAAGACTACACACGATGGACGGGAGCGACAAATCTCACTTTGTGTAACAACACACACGTATCGGCACATATTCCGGGGTGCCCTTTGGGGTCGGTAATATGGGATGCGTGGAGGCTTAACCCCAACTTTTATATATAGAGGTTTTAATCATGGCAACTGTTTCCATGCGCGACATGCTCAAGGCTGGTGTTCACTTCGGTCACCAGACCCGTTACTGGAACCCGAAAATGAAGCCGTTCATCTTCGGTGCGCGTAACAAAGTTCACATCATCAACCTTGAGAAAACTGTACCGATGTTCAACGAAGCTCTGGCTGAACTGAACAAGATCTCTGCTCGTAAAGGTAAAATCCTTTTCGTTGGTACTAAACGCGCTGCAAGCGAAGCGGTGAAAGAAGCTGCTAACAGCTGCGACCAGTTCTTCGTGAACCATCGCTGGCTGGGCGGTATGCTGACTAACTGGAAAACCGTTCGTCAGTCCATCAAACGTCTGAAAGATCTGGAAACTCAGTCTCAGGACGGTACTTTCGAAAAGCTGACCAAGAAAGAAGCGCTGATGCGTACTCGTGAGCTTGAGAAACTGGAAAACAGCCTGGGCGGTATCAAAGACATGGGCGGTCTGCCGGACGCTCTGTTCGTAATCGATGCTGACCACGAGCACATTGCTATCAAAGAAGCAAACAACCTGGGTATCCCAGTATTTGCTATCGTTGATACCAACTCTGATCCGGACGGTGTTGACTTCGTTATCCCGGGTAACGACGACGCAATCCGTGCTGTGACCCTGTACCTGGGCGCTGTAGCAACTACCGTTCGTGAAGGCCGTTCTCAGGATCTGGCTTCCCAGGCGGAAGAAAGCTTCGTAGAAGCTGAATAATAAGGCACGCTCGTTAGAGCGACCCCTTATATATCCAAGATAATTCGAGTTGCAGGAAGGCGTTGACGCAACGAATCCCCCGGAGCTTACATAAGTAAGTGACTGGGGTGAGTAAGGAAAACAACGCACCTGCAGCTGGAAGAATGACGGATATAGGCCAGGTAGTATCACGTTTGGTTAGGGGGCCTGTATATGGCCCCCTTTTTCACTTTTAAATCTGTGCGGTTTCATGCCGGGCAGATCAAATCTTCCGAGGATTTTAGAATGGCTGAAATTACCGCATCCCTGGTAAAAGAGCTGCGTGAGCGTACTGGCGCAGGCATGATGGATTGCAAAAAAGCACTGACTGAAGCTAATGGCGACATCGAGCTGGCAATCGAAAACATGCGTAAGTCCGGTGCAATCAAAGCGGCGAAAAAAGCAGGCAACGTTGCTGCTGACGGCGTAATCAAAACCAAAATCGACGGCAACATCGCTTTCATTCTGGAAGTTAACTGCCAGACTGACTTCGTTGCTAAAGATGCTGGTTTCCAGGCATTTGCTGACAAAGTACTGGACGCTGCCGTTGCTGGCAAAATCACTGATGTTGAAGTTCTGAAAGCACAGTTCGAAGAAGAACGTGTTGCTCTGGTTGCTAAAATCGGTGAGAACATCAACATCCGTCGCGTTGCTTCCCTGGAAGGCGAAGTTCTGGGTAACTACCAGCACGGTGCTCGTATCGGTGTTCTGGTTGCTGCAACTGGCGCTGACGAAGAACTGGTTAAACAGCTGGCAATGCACGTTGCTGCAAGCAAACCAGAATTCGTTAAGCCGGAAGACGTTTCCGCTGAAGTGGTAGAAAAAGAATACCAGGTTCAGCTGGACATCGCTATGCAGTCTGGCAAGCCGAAAGAAATCGCAGAGAAAATGGTTGAAGGCCGCATGAAGAAATTCACCGGCGAAGTTTCTCTGACCGGTCAGCCTTTCGTCATGGAACCGAGCAAATCTGTTGGTCAGTTGCTGAAAGAGCATAACGCTGACGTAACTGGTTTCATCCGCTTTGAAGTGGGTGAAGGCATCGAGAAAGTTGAGACTGACTTTGCAGCAGAAGTTGCTGCGATGTCCAAGCAGTCTTAATTTTTAAAGGAGCCGCCTGAGGGCGGCTTCTTTTTGTGTCTGGCTTGTAAATTCAGCGAACCGCTATAGTGGTCATGCTGAAAAGCGACATACAATGTCGCCGGAATTAACTCATCTCATTCGTTGACAGTCTCAGGAAAGAAACATGGCTACCAATGCAAAACCCGTCTACAAACGTATTCTGCTTAAGTTAAGTGGCGAAGCTCTGCAAGGTTCAGAAGGCTTCGGTATTGATGCAAGCATCCTCGACCGCATGGCTCAGGAAATCAAAGAGCTGGTTGAGCTGGGTATTCAGGTTGGCGTAGTGATTGGTGGTGGTAACCTGTTCCGTGGCGCTGGTCTGGCGAAAGCGGGGATGAACCGCGTTGTGGGCGACCACATGGGCATGTTAGCCACCGTAATGAACGGTCTGGCGATGCGCGATGCGCTTCACCGCGCCTATGTGAACGCTCGCTTGATGTCCGCAATTCCTCTGAACGGCGTGTGTGATAACTACAGCTGGGCCGAAGCTATCAGCCTGCTGCGTAACAACCGCGTTGTTATTTTGTCTGCGGGTACCGGCAATCCGTTCTTCACCACCGATTCTGCAGCCTGCCTGCGCGGTATTGAAATTGAAGCGGATGTGGTTCTGAAAGCCACCAAAGTCGATGGCGTGTTTACTGCCGACCCGGCTAAAGATCCAACGGCGACTATGTACGAACAGTTGACCTACACTGAAGTGCTGGATAAAGAGCTGAAAGTAATGGATCTTGCCGCGTTCACGCTGGCTCGTGACCACAAATTACCGATTCGTGTCTTTAACATGAACAAACCAGGTGCACTGCGCCGTGTTGTTATGGGTGAAAAAGAAGGCACGTTAATCACGGAATAATTCCCGTTGCGGCTAAATGCAGGTAATATTCCGCTTTAATGTCGCGGGATACGTCCCTCAAAATTAATCAAGACTATACTTGTCACATCTTGCGTGGCGGGTATGGTCTGACTGAAACAAGCTTTCAAGGATTCGTAACGTGATCAACGATATCAGAAAAGATGCTGAAGTACGCATGGACAAATGCGTCGAAGCGTTCAAAAACCAAATCAGCAAAATTCGCACGGGTCGTGCTTCTCCTAGCCTGCTGGATGGTATTGTCGTGGAATATTACGGCACGCCGACTCCGCTGCGCCAGCTGGCAAGCGTAACGGTTGAAGATTCCCGTACCCTGAAAATCAACGTATTTGACCGTTCTATGGGTCCAGCCGTTGAGAAAGCAATCATGGCTTCCGACCTCGGTCTGAATCCAAGCTCTGCGGGCTCTGACATCCGCGTTCCGCTGCCGCCGCTGACCGAAGAACGTCGTAAAGATCTGACCAAGATCGTACGTGGTGAAGCTGAAGGCGCGCGTGTTGCGGTACGTAACGTACGCCGCGATGCAAACGACAAAGTGAAAGCGTTGTTGAAAGAAAAAGAGATCAGCGAAGATGACGATCGCCGTTCTCAGGACGACGTACAGAAACTGACTGACGCAGCAATCAAGAAAGTTGATGCGGCGCTGGCAGAGAAAGAAGCAGAACTGATGCAGTTCTGATTCGCCTGTACGCTAAAAACGCCGCTTAGAAGGCCTGAGAAGGCTGGATGGCGGCGTTTTGCTTTTTTCTGTCTACATACTCTAAATAATTCAAGTTGCAGGAAGGCGGTGACGTCGAAGGTCGAGTAAAGCCAACGTACATGCAACTTGAAGTATGACGAGTAAAATTCTTCTGGATGTCCGATGAAGCAATTAACCATCCTGGGATCAACCGGTTCCATTGGTTGCAGTACGCTGGATGTAGTACGCCATAACCCGGAAAAATTTCGTGTTGCTGCGTTGGTGGCGGGTAAAAATGTTGCCCGTATGGTAGAGCAATGCCTGGAGTTTGCGCCTCGCTATGCGGTCATGGATGATGAAAAAAGCGCGGCACAGGTAAAAGCTGCTCTTTTGGCACAGGGTAGCCGTACCGAGGTGATGAGCGGGCAGCAGGCTGCCTGTGATATGGCTGCGCTGGATGATGTTGATCAGGTCATGGCGGCGATTGTCGGTGCAGCGGGTTTGCTGCCGACGCTGGCGGCAATTCGTGCGAGCAAAAGCATTTTGCTGGCGAATAAAGAATCCCTGGTGACCTGCGGTCGTCTGTTTATGGACGATGTGAAACGCCACAAAGCGCAGCTTTTGCCGGTAGATAGCGAGCATAACGCGATTTTTCAGAGTTTACCGCAACCTATCCAACACAATCTGGGATACGCTGACCTTGAGCAAAACGGCGTCATGTCAGTTCTGCTTACCGGGTCTGGTGGCCCATTCCGTGAAACGCCATTGCGCGATCTGGTCTCTATGACCCCCGATCAGGCATGCCGTCATCCGAATTGGTCGATGGGACGAAAAATCTCTGTCGATTCCGCCACCATGATGAACAAAGGTCTGGAATACATTGAAGCGCGTTGGTTATTTAATGCCAGTGCAAGCCAGATGGAAGTGCTGATTCACCCGCAGTCGGTTATTCATTCGATGGTCCGTTATCAGGATGGTAGTGTTCTGGCGCAGTTGGGTGAACCTGATATGCGTACACCTATTGCCCATACGATGGCATGGCCAGAACGTGTGACGTCCGGTGTTAAGCCTGTCGACTTTTGCAAACTCAGTGCGTTGACGTTTTCTGCACCTGATTACCAGCGTTATCCGTGCCTGAAACTGGCGATGGACGCGTTTGAGCAAGGTCAGGCGGCGACGACCGCACTCAATGCCGCGAATGAAATTACCGTTGCCGCATTCCTGGCGCAGCAGATCCGATTTACCGATATTGCCGATCTCAATTTATCTGTACTGGATAAGATGGATTTGCAGGAACCACAGAGTGTTGACGACGTGTTGAAGGTCGATGCCATCGCGCGGGAAGTCGCCAGAAAAGAAGTGATGCGACTCTCAAGCTGATGATAATCCCTCTACGGAGAATCGTGCTATTTGTTAGCGTTGGGCTTCAGTGATATAGTCTGCGCCACCCGATCGCGGGTATTTGCTTTTTTTCGGTCGGGTAAGCCGTGGTTTGACACGGCTTTTTTGTGGATAGGCTTCAGTATTCCTGAGTACCGTAAATCCTTTCAGGGACTAATAACGCGTTATGTTGTCTGCAACTAAACCATTAAGCGAAAATTTGCCAGCACATGGTTGTCGCCATGTCGCAATTATCATGGATGGCAATGGCCGCTGGGCGAAAAAGCAAGGGAAGATTCGCGCCTTTGGGCATAAGGCTGGAGCAAAATCCGTCCGCCGGGCTGTCTCTTTTGCTGCCAATAACGGTATTGATGCGTTAACGCTGTATGCCTTTAGCAGTGAGAACTGGAACCGACCTGCGCAGGAAGTGAGCGCGTTAATGGAACTGTTTGTGTGGGCACTTGATAGCGAAGTGAAAAACCTGCATCGCCATAACGTACGCCTGCGTATTATCGGGGATATCAGTCGATTTAACTCACGTTTGCAAGAACGAATTCGCAAATCAGAAGCGATTACCGCCCAGAATACCGGGTTGACGCTGAATATTGCAGCGAATTACGGTGGACGGTGGGATATTGTCCAGGGAGTCAGGCAACTGGCACAACAGGTGCAGGACGGTGTGCTGCATCCTGAGCAAATCGATGAAGAGATGCTTGGGCAGCAAATTTGTATGCATGAGCTGGCTCCTGTGGATTTAGTGATAAGGACTGGGGGAGAGCACCGAATTAGTAATTTTCTGTTGTGGCAAATTGCCTACGCCGAACTTTACTTTACCGATGTTCTCTGGCCCGATTTCGATGAACAAGACTTTGAAGGTGCGCTGCATGCCTTTGCTAATCGTGAGCGTCGTTTCGGCGGCACCGAACCCGGTGATGAAAAAGCCTGATGGGGGTCGCTTTTGCTGAAGTATCGCCTGATTTCTGCTTTTGTTTTAATACCCGTTGTCATCGCGGCGCTGTTTTTGCTGCCGCCGGTGGGGTTCGCCATTGTTACGTTGGTCGTCTGTATGTTGGCCGCCTGGGAATGGGGACAGTTAAGCGGTTTTACCACGCGTACGCAGCGAGTCTGGCTGGCGGTTTTGTGCGGGCTATTGCTGGCACTGATGCTATTTTTGCTGCCAGAGTACCATCGCGATATCCATCAACCGCTGGTTGAAGTATCGCTGTGGGCGTCGCTGGGCTGGTGGGTCGTAGCACTGTTACTGGTATTGTTTTACCCAGAGTCTGCGTCGGTCTGGCGTAATTCCAAAACATTACGCATAATTTTCGGCGTGTTAACCATTGTCCCGTTCTTTTGGGGAATGCTGGCGCTACGTGCATGGCACTATGATGAGAATCATTATAGTGGCGCGCTATGGCTGCTGTATGTCATGATCCTCGTCTGGGGAGCGGACTCTGGTGCGTATATGTTTGGTAAGCTATTTGGCAAACATAAGCTGGCGCCGAAGGTTTCTCCTGGAAAAACCTGGCAGGGTTTTTTTGGCGGACTCGCCACTGCGGCCGTAATCTCATGGGGTTATGGCATGTGGGCGAATCTTGAAGTTGCGCCTGTCACCTTGCTCATTTGCTCCATCGTTGCAGCCCTGGCCTCCGTGCTGGGTGACCTGACCGAGAGTATGTTTAAGCGTGAAGCAGGTATTAAGGACAGTGGTCACTTAATTCCAGGACACGGCGGTATTCTGGATCGTATTGATAGCCTGACGGCTGCGGTACCGGTCTTTGCCTGCCTGTTGTTACTGGTGTTCAGGACGCTCTAACGGATGGTCTTATGCTGAGTATTCTCTGGAATTTGGCTGCATTCATCATTGCACTTGGTGTGCTTATCACCGTGCATGAATTTGGTCATTTCTGGGTTGCGCGGCGCTGCGGAGTCCGCGTCGAACGCTTTTCCATTGGCTTTGGAAAAGCGCTTTGGCGGCGTACCGATAAATCAGGTACGGAATACGTCATCGCCATGATTCCCCTCGGCGGTTACGTCAAAATGCTGGATGAGCGCGCTGAACCGGTCGCACCGGAATTGCGCCATTACGCCTTCAACAATAAAACGGTTGGACAACGTGCTGCCATTATCGCCGCGGGTCCGATTGCAAACTTCCTTTTTGCTATTTTTGCTTATTGGCTGGTGTTTATCATTGGTGTCCCTGGCGTTCGTCCGGTTGTTGGTGAAATAACACCCAACTCGATTGCTGCACAGGCGCAAATTCAGCCGGGTACGGAACTAAAAGCGGTTGATGGCATCGAAACCCCTGATTGGGACGCCGTGCGATTGCAACTGGTATCCAAAATTGGCGATGAGCATACGACCCTCAGCGTGGCGCAGTTTGGCAGTAACCAGCGACAGGACAAAACGCTGGATTTACGCCATTGGGCATTTGAGCCAGACAAAGAGGATCCTGTCTCTAGTTTGGGCATGCGTCCGCGTGGTCCGCAGATTGAACCGGTACTGTCAGAAGTGCAGGTTAATTCCGCTGCAAGTAAGGCAGGTTTGCAAGCTGGCGACAGGATCGTTAAAGTCAATGGTCAGTCGCTGACGCAATGGATGACGTTCGTGACGCTGGTGCGCGATAATCCGGATACGCCGTTAGCGCTAGATATTGAAAGACAAGGAAGTTCCTTGTCTTTAACGTTAACCCCAGATTCAAAACAGGTTAACGGTAAGGCAGAAGGGTTTGCGGGCGTGGTGCCTAAAGTTATTCCTCTGCCTGATGAGTATAAGACTGTACGCCAGTATGGGCCATTCAGCGCCATCCTCGAAGCCTCGGATAAAACGTGGCAGTTGATGAAGCTGACGGTCAGTATGCTGGGAAAATTGATTACCGGTGATGTAAAACTGAACAACCTCAGTGGGCCGATTTCTATCGCCCAGGGGGCTGGGATGTCAGCGGAGTTCGGGATTATTTATTACCTGATGTTCCTTGCGCTTATCAGCGTGAACTTAGGGATAATCAACCTGTTTCCGTTGCCCGTTCTTGACGGGGGGCATCTGCTGTTCCTGGCGATTGAAAAGCTGAAGGGCGGTCCGGTATCCGAGCGGGTTCAAGACTTTAGTTATCGCATTGGCTCTATCTTGCTGGTGTTGTTAATGGGGCTTGCACTTTTCAATGATTTCTCTCGGTTGTAAGAGAGTGTTAGGAAGAACGCATAATAACGATGGCGATGAAAAAGTTGCTCATAGCGTCGCTGCTGTTTAGCAGCGCCACCGTATACGGTGCTGAAGGGTTCGTAGTGAAGGACATTCATTTCGAAGGCCTACAGCGAGTCGCCGTTGGTGCGGCTCTCCTCAGTATGCCGGTGCGCACAGGCGACACGGTTAATGATGAAGACATCAGTAATACCATTCGTGCTCTGTTCGCCACCGGAAACTTTGAGGATGTCCGCGTCCTGCGCGATGGTGATACCCTTCTGGTTCAGGTAAAAGAACGTCCGACGATTGCCAGCATCACTTTCTCCGGTAACAAATCGGTGAAAGATGACATGCTGAAGCAAAACCTCGAGGCGTCTGGCGTGCGTGTTGGCGAGTCTCTGGATCGCACAACGCTTGCCGATATCGAAAAGGGCCTGGAAGATTTCTACTATAGCGTCGGTAAGTACAGCGCCAGTGTGAAAGCGGTGGTGACGCCGTTGCCGCGTAACCGCGTTGACCTCAAGCTGGTCTTCCAGGAAGGTGTTTCGGCGAAGATCCAACAGATCAATATCGTCGGCAACCATGCCTTCTCGACTGACGAACTTATCTCTCACTTCCAGTTGCGTGACGAAGTGCCGTGGTGGAACGTGGTGGGCGATCGTAAATACCAGAAACAGAAGCTGGCGGGCGACCTTGAAACCCTGCGTAGCTACTATCTGGATCGCGGTTATGCTCGCTTCAATATTGATTCCACTCAGGTCAGCCTGACGCCGGATAAAAAAGGCATCTACATCACCGTTAACATCACTGAAGGCGAGCAGTACAAGCTTTCTGGGGTTCAGGTGAGCGGTAACCTGGCCGGGCACTCCGCCGAAATTGAGACCCTGACGAAGATCGAGCCAGGTGAACTCTATAACGGCACCAAAGTGACCAAAATGGAAGATGACATCAAGAAGCTTCTGGGTCGCTATGGCTATGCCTATCCGCGCGTTCAGTCGCAGCCTGAAATCAACGACGCCGACAAAACCGTTAAATTACGTGTAAACGTGGATGCGGGTAACCGTTTCTATGTGCGTAAGATCCGTTTTGAAGGTAACGACACTTCTAAAGACTCCGTTCTGCGTCGCGAAATGCGTCAGATGGAAGGCGCATGGTTGGGCAGCGATCTGGTCGACCAGGGTAAAGAGCGTCTGAACCGTCTGGGTTACTTTGAAACCGTTGATACCGATACTCAGCGTGTTCCGGGCAGCCCGGATCAGGTTGATGTGGTCTACAAGGTCAAAGAGCGTAACACCGGTAGCTTTAACTTCGGCGTCGGTTACGGTACCGAGAGCGGCGTGAGCTTCCAGGCTGGCGTTCAGCAAGATAACTGGTTAGGTACCGGTTATTCTGTCGGGATTAACGGCACCAAAAACGACTACCAGACCTATACTGAGTTGTCTGTCACTAACCCGTACTTCACCGTTGATGGTGTGAGCCTTGGTGGCCGCGTCTTCTATAACGACTTTGAAGCGGATGATGCAGACCTGTCCGACTATACCAACAAAAGTTATGGTACAGACGTGACGCTGGGCTTCCCGGTCAACGAATACAACACGTTGCGTGCGGGCCTGGGTTATGTACATAACAAACTGTCCAATATGCAGCCGCAGGTTGCGATGGATCGTTATCTTGAGTCAATGGGTGAGACCAATACCAACAGCTTTGCTGCGGATGACTTCACCTTTAACTATGGTTGGACATATAACAAGCTTGACCGCGGCTACTTCCCAACGGAAGGTACGCGCGTCAACCTGAACGGCAAAGTCACCATTCCGGGTTCTGACAACGAATACTATAAAGCGACGTTGGATACCGCGACCTATGTGCCGATCGATGACGATCATAAATGGGTCGTCCTGGGTCGTACCAAGGTAGGTTATGGAGACGGTATAGGCAGCAAAGAGTTGCCGTTCTACGAGAACTTCTATGCGGGTGGCTCCAGCACCGTGCGTGGTTTCCAGTCTAATACCATCGGTCCGAAAGCGGTCTATAAACCTGGGGCTTACGCCGGCGATACTGACAGCTACGAAGAGTGTACCAATAAAGACGGTTCGTACTGTAAATCAGACGATGCGGTCGGTGGTAACGCCATGGCCGTAGCCAGCCTGGAATTTATTACCCCGACGCCGTTTATCAGCGATAAGTATGCTAACTCGGTCCGTACCTCCTTCTTCTGGGATATGGGTACCGTTTGGGATACTAACTGGCAGGATAGCGATCAAACTCGTGCTATTGGGGTTCCAGATTACGGTGATCCGAGCAATATCCGTATGTCTGCAGGTATCGCGTTACAATGGATGTCCCCATTGGGGCCGTTGGTTTTCTCCTACGCCCAGCCGTTCAAGAAGTACGATGGAGACAAAGCGGAACAGTTCCAGTTTAACATTGGTAAAACCTGGTAACTGTTCTTCGCAAAGGAATGTAGTGGTAGTGTAGCGATGACTTTAGGCGATCTTGCATGGGATCGCCTGGCCACGCAAAGAACTGCACCTTCGGGTGCAAATGGGATGGTAAGGAGTTAATTGTGAAAAAGTGGTTATTAGCTGCAGGTCTCGGTTTAGCGATGGCAACGTCCGCACAGGCTGCTGACAAAATTGCAATCGTCAATATGGGTAGCCTGTTCCAACAGGTTGCACAGAAGACGGGTGTTTCTGCTACGCTGGAAAACGAGTTCAAAGGCCGTGCCAGCGAACTGCAGCGTATGGAATCCGATCTGCAATCTAAAATGCAGCGTCTGCAATCAATGAAAGCAGGTAGCGATCGTACCAAGCTGGAAAAAGACGTCATGGCTCAGCGCCAGACTTTCTCTCAGAAAGCTCAGGCTTTCGAGCAGGATCGTGCACGTCGTTCCAACGAAGAACGTGGCAAACTGGTTACTCGTATCCAGACAGCTGTGAAATCTGTTGCCAGCAGCCAGAGCATTGATCTGGTCGTTGACGCAAACACCGTTGCATACAACAGCAGCGATGTAAAAGACATCACCGCTGACGTACTGAAACAGGTTAAATAAGTAATGCCTTCAATTCGACTGGCTGATTTAGCAGAGCAGTTGGATGCAGAATTACACGGTGATGGCGATATCGTCATCACCGGCGTAGCGTCCATGCAATCTGCGCAAACTGGCAATATCACGTTCATGGTGAATCCTAAATACCGTGAACATTTAGGCGTATGCCAGGCGTCTGCCGTTGTGATGACGCAGGACGATCTTCCTTTTGCTAAGAGTGCGGCGCTGGTAGTGAAGAATCCCTACCTGACCTATGCACGTATGGCGCAAATTTTAGATACCACGCCTCAGCCTGCACAGAACATTGCACCCAGTGCAGTGATCGATGCAACGGCGAAGCTGGGTAATAATGTCTCTGTGGGCGCAAATGCGGTCATTGAGTCTGGCGTAGAACTGGGCGATAACGTGGTTATCGGTGCAGGTTGCTTCGTCGGAAAAAATACCAAAATCGGTGCAGGTTCACGCTTGTGGGCGAATGTGACGATTTACCACGACATCCAGATCGGTGAAAATTGCCTGATCCAGTCCAGCACTGTCGTTGGATCTGATGGATTTGGTTACGCGAACGATCGTGGTAACTGGGTGAAGATCCCCCAGCTTGGTCGCGTGATTATCGGCGATCGCGTCGAGATCGGCGCTTGTACCACCATTGACCGTGGTGCTCTGGACGATACTGTGATCGGTAATGGTGTTATCATTGATAACCAGTGCCAGATTGCGCATAACGTTGTGATTGGCGACAATACGGCGGTA
>NZ_SZWU01000039.1:191218-196965 GCF_005280935.1 Citrobacter sp. wls757
ATGGCGGGTAGCCTGAAGATTGGCCGTTATTGCATGATTGGCGGTGCCAGCGTGATCAATGGGCATATGGAAATATGCGACAAAGTTACGGTAACTGGCATGGGTATGGTGATGCGTCCTATCACTGAACCTGGCGTCTACTCCTCAGGCATTCCGCTACAACCCAACAAGGTATGGCGTAAAACAGCTGCACTGGTGATGAATATTGATGATATGAGCAAGCGCCTCAAAGCGATTGAGCGCAAGGTTAATCAACAAGACTAAAGCACCGTTTTTGCATGTCTGACTTTTCGGCCTGTCCCATTCATACGATTGCGACAGGCCGTGTTATTATTGCCTTTTAGTATATTTTGACAGGAAGAGTATTTTGACTACTAACACTCATACTCTGCATATTGAAGAGATTTTAGAACTTCTGCCGCACCGTTTTCCGTTTCTGCTGGTTGACCGCGTGCTGGATTTTGAAGAAGGTCGTTTTCTGCGCGCAGTGAAAAATGTATCCGTTAACGAGCCTTTCTTTCAGGGCCACTTCCCGGGTAAACCTATTTTCCCTGGCGTATTGATTCTGGAAGCGATGGCACAGGCTACCGGTATCCTCGCGTTTAAAAGCGTAGGAAAACTGGAACCAGGCGAACTGTATTATTTCGCTGGTATTGATGAAGCACGCTTTAAGCGTCCTGTCGTGCCTGGCGATCAGATGATCATGGAAGTGACTTTCGAGAAAACGCGCCGTGGCCTGACCCGTTTTAAAGGGGTTGCGCTGGTCGACGGTAAAGTTGTGTGCGAAGCAACGATGATGTGTGCCCGTAGCCGGGAGGCCTGATACGTGATTGATAAATCCGCCTTTATTCACCCGACCGCCATTGTAGAAGAGGGCGCCAGCATTGGTGCCAATGCTCACATTGGCCCATTTTGTATTGTTGGACCCCATGTTGAAATTGGTGAGGGTACCGTACTGAAGTCTCACGTTGTCGTGAATGGCCATACAAAAATTGGTCGCGATAACGAGATCTATCAGTTTGCCTCCATCGGTGAAGTTAACCAGGATCTTAAATATGCTGGTGAACCGACCCGTGTGGAAATTGGCGATCGCAACCGCATCCGCGAAAGCGTCACCATTCATCGTGGCACAGTGCAGGGCGGTGGAGTGACGAAGGTGGGCAGCGATAACTTACTGATGATTAATGCGCACGTCGCGCATGATTGTACGGTAGGAAACCGCTGTATTCTGGCGAATAATGCCACGCTTGCCGGACATGTTTCGCTTGATGATTTTGTTATCATCGGCGGCATGACTGCGGTGCATCAGTTCTGCATCATCGGTGCGCATGTGATGGTTGGCGGCTGTTCTGGTGTAGCCCAGGACGTGCCTCCGTACGTTATCGCCCAGGGCAACCACGCGACGCCGTTTGGCGTCAATATCGAAGGTCTGAAGCGTCGTGGATTCACCCGCGAAGCGATTACCGCGATTCGTAACGCCTACAAAGCGTTGTACCGTAGCGGTAAAACGCTGGAAGAAGTGAAACCAGAAATCGCGGAACTGGCGAAACAGTACCCCGAAGTTCAGGCTTTCAGCGACTTCTTTGAACGCTCAACGCGTGGCCTGATTCGTTAATGACTGAACAGCGTCCTTTAACGATTGCCCTCGTCGCCGGAGAAACCTCCGGCGATATTCTTGGTGCAGGGTTAATCCGTGCACTCAAGGCTCGCGTTCCCAATGCGCGCTTTGTTGGCGTGGCGGGTCCGCTGATGCAGGCCGAAGGTTGTGAAGCCTGGTACGAAATGGAAGAGCTGGCGGTCATGGGCATTGTTGAAGTGCTCGGACGCCTGCGCCGTTTACTGCATATTCGTGCCGACCTCACTCGCCGATTCACCGACTTAAAGCCGGATGTTTTCGTCGGCATTGATGCGCCTGATTTCAATATTACCCTCGAAGGGAACTTGAAAAAACAGGGCATTAAAACCATTCATTATGTCAGTCCGTCCGTCTGGGCGTGGCGACAGAAACGCGTTTTCAAAATAGGCAGATCCACCAACATGGTGCTGGCCTTTCTGCCTTTCGAAAAAGCGTTTTATGACAAATTTAACGTCCCGTGCCGCTTTATCGGTCATACCATGGCGGATGCCATGCCGTTGGACCCGGATAAAAATGCGGCACGTGATGTTCTGGGCATTCCTCATGACGCTCACTGCCTGGCGCTACTGCCAGGAAGCCGCGGTGCAGAAGTGGAGATGCTCAGCGCCGATTTTCTGAAAACGGCGCAGCTATTACGCCAGCATTATCCGGATCTCGAAGTGGTGGTGCCGTTGGTGAATGCCAAACGTCGCGAGCAGTTTGAACGCATTAAAGCGGAAGTTGCACCGGAGCTTTCTGTACATCTGCTCAATGGTATGGGACGTGAAGCAATGGTGGCCAGCGATGCCGCACTGCTGGCTTCAGGTACCGCCGCGCTGGAGTGTATGCTGGCAAAATGCCCGATGGTGGTTGGCTACCGTATGAAACCCTTCACCTTTTGGCTGGCGAAGCGCCTGGTGAAAACGGATTACGTTTCGCTACCTAACCTGCTGGCGGGAAGAGAACTGGTTAAAGAGCTGTTGCAGGAAGAGTGTGAACCGCAGGCGCTGTCGCAAGCGCTGTTGCCATTGCTGGCAAATGGTAAAACCAGCCATGCGATGCACGACACATTCCGTGAACTGCACCAGCAGATCCGTTGCAATGCTGATGAGCAGGCGGCGGATGCGGTCCTGGAGTTAGCGCAATGATTGAATTTGTGTATCCGCATACGCATTTAGTGGCGGGTGTGGATGAAGTCGGGCGCGGCCCTTTGGTTGGCGCAGTCGTCACTGCTGCCGTCATTCTGGATCCGGCTCGCCCTATTATCGGTCTTAACGACTCAAAAAAACTGTCAGAAAAACGTCGCCTGGCGCTGTTTGATGAAATTAAAGAAAAAGCGTTAAGCTGGAGCCTGGGTCGGGCGGAACCGCATGAAATCGACGAGCTGAACATTTTGCATGCCACCATGCTGGCCATGCAGCGTGCGGTTGCGGGTTTGCATATTGCGCCCGAATACGTGCTGATTGACGGCAATCGTTGCCCGGCATTACCGGTACCGTCGATGGCGGTGGTCAAAGGTGATAGCCGCGTGGCAGAGATTAGCGCCGCATCGATTCTGGCAAAAGTGACCCGTGACGCTGAAATGGCGGCGCTGGATACGGTTTTTCCACAGTATGGTTTTGCACAGCACAAAGGCTATCCAACCGCATTTCATCTGGAAAAATTGGCACTGCATGGTGCGACTGAGCACCATCGCCGCAGCTTTGGCCCCGTCAAACGCGCACTGGGACTCTCGTCCTGATTCTTGTGTCGAAGGAATCTGAAGATGTCTGAACCACGTTTCGTCCACCTACGGGTGCACAGCGACTACTCCATGATCGATGGGCTGGCGAAAACCGGGCCGCTGGTGAAAAAGGCGGCCGCGTTAGGCATGCCTGCGCTGGCGATCACCGATTTTACCAACCTGTGTGGTCTGGTGAAGTTTTACGGAGCGGGCCACGGCGCGGGTATCAAGCCGATAGTTGGCGCAGATTTTCATGTCCGCAGTGAGCTGTTGGGCGATGAACTCACGCAGCTCACCGTGCTGGCCGCAAATAATACCGGCTATCAGAACCTGACGTTGTTGATTTCGAAAGCCTATCAGCGCGGCTATGGCGCAGAAGGACCGGTTATCGACCGGGACTGGTTGGTTGAGCTAAAAGAAGGTTTGATTTTGCTCTCCGGCGGTCGCATGGGCGATGTCGGACGCAGCCTGCTGCGCGGCAATAGCGCACTGGTTGACGAGTGCGTGGCGTTTTACGAAGAACATTTTCCCAATTGCTATTTCCTCGAACTGATTCGCACCGGCAGGCAAGATGAAGAAAATTATCTGCACGCAGCCGTAGAACTGGCCGAAACGCGTGGTCTACCGGTGGTAGCGACTAACGATGTCCGCTTCCTGGAAACCGGAGATTTCGATGCGCATGAAATCCGCGTGGCAATCCACGACGGGTTTACCCTTGATGACCCGAAACGCCCGCGTAACTATTCGCCGCAGCAGTACATGCGCAGCGAAGATGAGATGTGCGAGCTGTTCTCCGATATTCCGGAAGCACTGCAAAACACCGTCGAGATAGCCAAACGCTGCAACGTGACGGTGCGTCTGGGCGAATACTTCCTGCCGCAGTTCCCGACCGGCGATATGACCACCGAGGATTTCCTCGTGGCGAAATCACGCGAAGGGCTGGAAGAACGTCTCGAATTTTTGTTCCCTGACCCTGAAGTTCGTGCGCAGAAGCGCCCGCCTTACGATGAACGTCTGGAAGTTGAACTTAAAGTTATCAACCAGATGGGATTCCCTGGCTACTTCCTGATCGTTATGGAATTTATCCAGTGGTCGAAAGATAACGGCGTACCGGTAGGCCCGGGACGTGGTTCCGGCGCTGGCTCACTTGTCGCCTATGCGCTGAAAATTACCGATCTCGATCCGCTGGAATTTGACCTGCTGTTCGAACGTTTCCTTAACCCGGAACGTGTCTCAATGCCCGACTTCGACGTTGACTTCTGTATGGAGAAACGCGACCAGGTTATCGAGCACGTGGCGGAAATGTACGGTCGTGATGCGGTTTCGCAGATTATTACCTTTGGTACGATGGCTGCAAAAGCGGTTATCCGCGACGTGGGCCGCGTGCTGGGACATCCGTACGGTTTCGTTGACCGTATTTCGAAACTGGTGCCGCCCGATCCGGGCATGACACTGGCAAAAGCCTTTGAAGCCGAACCCCAACTGCCAGAAATCTATGAGGCAGATGAAGAGGTTAAAGCGCTGATCGATATGGCGCGTAAGCTGGAAGGCGTCACGCGTAACGCTGGTAAGCACGCCGGTGGTGTGGTTATCGCACCGACAAAAATTACTGATTTTGCGCCTCTGTACTGCGATGAGCAGGGGCTGCACCCGGTTACTCAGTTTGATAAGAACGACGTGGAATATGCCGGTCTTGTGAAGTTCGACTTCCTCGGCCTGCGTACGCTCACCATCATCAACTGGGCGCTGGAAATGATTAACGCGCGCCGTGAAAAGAACGGTGAGCCACCGCTGGATATTGCGGCTATCCCGCTGGATGATAAGAAAAGCTTCGATATGCTGCAACGCTCGGAGACCACGGCGGTCTTCCAGCTTGAATCCCGCGGTATGAAAGACCTGATCAAACGTCTGCAGCCTGACTGCTTCGAAGACATGATCGCACTGGTGGCTCTGTTCCGCCCTGGTCCGCTACAGTCGGGGATGGTAGATAACTTTATCGACCGTAAGCATGGTCGCGAAGAGATTTCCTACCCGGACGTACAATGGCAGCATGAGTGTCTGAAACCGGTACTGGAGCCGACCTACGGCATTATCCTGTATCAGGAACAGGTTATGCAGATTGCCCAGGAGTTGTCCGGGTACACCCTTGGCGGCGCGGATATGCTGCGTCGTGCGATGGGTAAGAAAAAGCCGGAAGAGATGGCTAAGCAGCGCGGCACCTTTGAAGAAGGGGCGAAAAAGCGCGGCGTAGACGGCGAACTGGCGATGAAAATCTTTGACCTGGTGGAGAAATTCGCCGGTTACGGATTTAACAAATCGCACTCCGCAGCCTATGCGCTTGTCTCTTACCAGACGCTGTGGCTGAAGGCGCATTATCCTGCTGAGTTTATGGCGGCGGTAATGACCGCC
>NZ_SZWU01000039.1:197013-199119 GCF_005280935.1 Citrobacter sp. wls757
AAAGTGGTCGGGCTGGTAGATGAATGCTGGCGTATGGGACTCAAAATCCTGCCGCCGGATATCAACTCCGGGCTTTACCATTTTCACGTGAATGATGATGGCGAGATTGTTTATGGCATCGGCGCGATAAAAGGCGTGGGTGAAGGACCAATTGAAGCTATTATTGAGGCGCGTAACGAAGGCGGTTACTTCCGTGAGCTGTTTGATCTCTGTGCGCGCACGGATATCAAAAAACTTAACCGCCGGGTGCTGGAAAAGCTAATCATGTCCGGGGCGTTTGATCGCCTTGGCCCGCATCGCGCGGCGTTGATGAATTCGCTCAACGATGCGCTAAAAGCCGCCGATCAGCATGCAAAAGCCGAAGCCATCGGTCAGGCCGATATGTTTGGCGTGCTGGCGGAAGAACCGGAGCAAATTGAACAATCCTATGCCAGTTGCCAACCGTGGCCGGAGCAGGTGGTATTAGATGGTGAGCGTGAAACGTTGGGGCTTTACCTGACGGGACACCCCATCAACCAGTATTTAAAAGAAATTGAGCGCTATGTCGGAGGCTACAGGCTGAAAGACATGCATCCGACAGAACGTGGTAAAGTCACCACGGCTGCGGGGCTCGTCATTGCTGCGCGGGTAATGGTCACCAAGCGCGGCAATCGTATCGGCATCTGTACACTGGATGACCGTTCCGGACGTCTGGAAGTTATGTTGTTTACCGATGCTCTGGATAAATACCAGCAATTGCTGGAAAAAGACCGCATACTTATCGTCAGCGGACAGGTCAGCTTTGATGACTTCAGCGGCGGGCTTAAAATGATGGCCCGTGAAGTCATGGATATTGACGAAGCCCGGGAAAAATATGCTCGCGGGCTTGCTATCTCGCTGACGGACAGGCAAATTGATGACCAGCTTTTAAACCGACTCCGTCAGTCTCTGGAACCCCACCGCTCGGGGACAATTCCAGTACATCTCTACTATCAGAGGGCGGATGCACGTGCGCGGTTGCGTTTTGGCGCGACGTGGCGTGTCTCTCCGAGCGATCGTTTGCTAAACGATCTCCGTGGCCTTATTGGTTCGGAGCAGGTGGAACTGGAGTTTGACTAATACAGGAATACTATGAGTCTGAATTTCCTTGATTTTGAACAGCCGATTGCAGAGCTGGAAGCAAAAATCGATTCTTTGACTGCGGTTAGCCGTCAGGATGAGAAACTGGATATTAACATCGATGAAGAAGTGCATCGCCTGCGTGAAAAAAGCGTAGAACTGACGCGTAAAATCTTCGCCGATCTTGGCGCATGGCAGGTAGCCCAACTGGCGCGCCATCCACAGCGTCCGTACACCCTGGATTATGTCCGCCTGGCGTTTGATGAATTTGATGAGCTGGCGGGCGATCGTGCCTATGCGGATGATAAAGCTATTGTCGGCGGTATCGCGCGTCTGGATGGCCGTCCGGTGATGATCATTGGTCATCAGAAAGGCCGTGAGACCAAAGAAAAGATTCGCCGTAATTTCGGCATGCCAGCGCCGGAAGGCTATCGCAAAGCGCTGCGTCTGATGGAAATGGCCGAGCGTTTCAACATGCCGATCATTACCTTCATCGACACCCCAGGGGCTTACCCGGGTGTGGGCGCGGAAGAGCGTGGTCAGTCAGAAGCGATCGCGCGTAACCTGCGTGAAATGTCGCGTCTGAGCGTACCGGTAATCTGCACCGTTATCGGTGAAGGTGGTTCCGGTGGCGCGCTGGCGATCGGTGTAGGCGATAAAGTGAATATGCTGCAATACAGCACCTATTCCGTTATCTCCCCGGAAGGTTGTGCTTCAATTCTGTGGAAAAGCGCCGACAAAGCACCGCTGGCCGCAGAAGCGATGGGAATTGTTGCCCCGCGTCTGAAAGAGCTGAAGCTTATCGACTCTATCATTCCGGAACCGTTAGGCGGCGCACACCGCAATCCGGAAGTGATGGCTGCGTCCCTGAAAGCACAACTGCTGGCCGATCTCGCCGATCTCGACGTGTTAAGCAAAGACGATCTGAAAAACCGTCGTTACCAGCGTCTGATGAGCTACGGTTACGCGTAAACTGCATTAATTCCGAAAAGGGCCACAACGTTGTGG
>NZ_SZWU01000039.1:199168-212035 GCF_005280935.1 Citrobacter sp. wls757
TGTGGTTTGGCCAGGCTATGATTAACTAAGGTTTTTCCAGGAGGAACGCATGAATATCATTGCCATCATGGGACCGCATGGCGTCTTTTATAAAGATGAGCCCATCAAGGAACTTGAACGTGCGCTGCAACAGCAGGGATTTCAGATTATCTGGCCGCAGAATAGCGTTGACCTGCTGAAGTTTATCGAACACAACCCGCGAATTTGCGGCGTCATTTTTGACTGGGATGAATATAGCCTGGAGCTGTGCAGTGACATCAACCAGCTCAACGAGTATCTCCCGCTCTACGCCTTTATTAATACCCATTCGACGATGGATGTCAGTGCGCACGACCTGCGCATGGCGCTGTGGTTTTTTGAGTATGCGCTGGGTCAGTCTGAAGACATTGCCACCCGCATTCGCCAGTACACCAGCGAATACCTCGATAACATCACGCCTCCGTTCACCAAGGCGCTGTTTACCTATGTGAAGGAAGGAAAGTATACCTTCTGTACGCCCGGGCACATGGCGGGTACGGCGTACCAGAAAAGCCCGGTCGGCTGCCTGTTCTATGATTTCTTTGGCGGCAATACGCTGAAAGCCGACGTGTCCATTTCCGTAACCGAACTGGGTTCATTGCTTGATCATACCGGACCACACCTCGAAGCGGAGGAGTACATCGCGCGTACTTTTGGTGCCGAACAGAGCTATATGGTGACCAACGGCACCTCGACATCGAACAAGATTGTCGGCATGTATGCTGCGCCTGCAGGCAGTACGTTACTGATTGACCGCAACTGCCATAAGTCGCTGGCGCATTTGCTGATGATGAGCGATGTGGTGCCAATCTGGCTGAAGCCTACGCGTAACGCGTTGGGGATCCTCGGCGGTATACCCCGTCGGGAATTTACCCGTGCAAGTATTGAACGCAAGGTAGAAGAGACGACTCAGGCGCAATGGCCGGTACACGCGGTGATCACCAACTCCACCTATGACGGGCTGCTTTATAACACCAACTGGATCAAGCAAACCCTGGATGTGTCCTCCATCCATTTTGATTCAGCCTGGGTGCCATATACCCATTTTCATCCGATCTATCAGGGGAAAAGCGGGATGAGCGGCGAACGGGTACCGGGAAAGGTGATATTTGAAACCCAGTCCACCCACAAGATGCTGGCGGCGTTGTCACAGGCTTCGCTGATCCACATTAAGGGTGACTATGATGAAGACACGTTCAACGAAGCCTTTATGATGCACACCTCCACGTCTCCGAGCTATCCGATTGTGGCGTCGATAGAAACGGCGGCGGCAATGCTGCGTGGCAATTCCGGCAAGCGGTTAATCAATCGTTCGGTGGAACGGGCGCTGCATTTCCGTAAAGAAGTGCAGCGTCTGCGCGAAGAGTCGGATGGCTGGTTCTTTGATATCTGGCAGCCGGAAAAGGTCGATGAAGCAGAATGTTGGCCGGTAGCGCCAGGTGAAGACTGGCACGGATTTGTTGATGCTGATGCCGACCACATGTTCCTCGACCCTGTGAAGGTCACGATTCTGACGCCGGGAATGGATGAACAGGGAAATATGAGCGAAGAGGGGATCCCCGCGGCGCTGGTGGCGAAATTCCTTGATGAACGCGGCGTCGTCGTCGAAAAAACGGGACCGTATAACCTGTTATTCCTGTTCAGTATTGGCATAGATAAAACCCGGGCGATGGGGCTGCTACGTGGCTTGACGGAATTTAAGCGCTCGTACGATCTGAATTTACGCGTGAAAAATATGCTGCCGGATCTGTATGCTGAAGATCCCGATTTCTATCGCAATATGCGTATTCAGGATCTGGCACAGGGGATCCATAAGCTGATCCGCCAGCACGATCTCTCCGGACTGATGCTGCGGGCATTTGATACCTTGCCGGAAATGAAAATGACACCGCACCAGGCCTGGCAGAGGCAGATCAAAGGTGAGGTGGAAACCGTGGCGCTTGATCAACTGGTAGGACGCGTGTCCGCCAATATGATCCTGCCTTATCCTCCAGGCGTGCCGCTCTTGATGCCCGGGGAAATGATCACTGCCAAAAGCCGGGCTGTCCTCGATTTTCTTCTGATGCTGTGTTCAGTGGGGCAGCGCTACCCGGGATTTGAAACCGATATCCATGGCGCTAAACTGGGCGAGGATGGCGTGTATCGCGTGAGAGTCTTAAAAATGGCATAACGACTTGCCTGACCCTAAGACATACGAGTAACGTGCTGACAGAAAAATGAAAGAGGCGATGACGCTATGCTGGGATTAAAACAGGTTCACCATATTGCCATTATTGCGACGGACTACGCGGCGAGTAAGGCATTTTACTGCGATGTGCTTGGCTTTACACTGATGAGCGAAGCCTATCGGGAAGAGAGAGACTCGTGGAAAGGCGATCTGGCATTGAACGGCCAGTATGTGATTGAGCTTTTTTCTTTCCCGTTTCCACCTTGCCGTCCGAGCCGACCGGAAGCCTGCGGTTTGCGTCATCTGGCGTTCAGCGTGGAGGATGTGGAAAAGTCGATCGCGCATCTGGAAGCACACCACGTGAAGTGTGAATCCATACGTATCGATCCATTTACCGGTAAACGCTTTACGTTTTTCAACGATCCGGACGGATTGCCCCTCGAACTGTACGAGATGTAAGGCTTGTCATTGTGGCGTTAGCCCGGTAACGTGCCGGGCAATGCCATTGTAAGTAACCATCATGACGACACTCACGCTGAACACTTCACTGCTGAATTCTCAATCGATTTTGGTCGCCTTTAGCGGCGGGCTGGACTCAACCGTACTCCTGCATCAGCTGGTGCAGTGGCGAGCGCAGCATCCTGAGGTCGCTTTACGCGCAATCCATATTCATCACGGATTAAGCCCACATGCAGACAGTTGGGTGCAGCACTGTGAGTCAGTATGTATGCAGTGGCAGGTGCCGCTGGTGGTTGAGCGGGTACACCTTGAGGATGATGGTCTGGGCATCGAAGCTCAGGCACGACGCGCGCGCTATCAGGCATTTGCGCAGACCTTATTACCGGGCGAGGTGCTAATGACCGCCCAGCATCTCGATGACCAGTGTGAAACCTTTCTGCTGGCGCTTAAGCGCGGCAGCGGCCCTGCCGGACTTTCCGCCATGGGCGAATGTTCACCGTTCGCCGGAACCCAACTGATTCGACCGCTGCTGGCGCAAACGCGTGAGGCGCTTGAAACATGGGCACGGCAGCATGAATTATGCTGGATTGAAGATGAAAGCAATCAGGATGATACCTACGATCGCAATTTCCTCAGATTGCGCGTTACCCCATTGCTGCAACAGCGCTGGCCGCACTTCGCGCAAGCCGTAGCCCGCAGCGCCGCGCTGTGTGCTGAGCAGGAGAGTTTACTGGATGAACTGCTGGCCAGCGATTTAGCCGATTGCATCACAGTCCACGGCACACTGCTACTGGTACCGTTAATGATGATGAGCGACGTGCGTCGTGCCGCGCTGCTTCGTCGCTGGCTGGCGGGGTTAAATGCGCCGATGCCTTCTCGTGATGGACTGGAACGTATCTGGCAGGAAGTGGCGCTGGCGCGGGAAGATGCCTCACCCTGTTTTCGCCTCGGGGAGTACGAGGTCCGTCGTTATCAGTCACAGCTGTGGTGGGTGAAGTCAGTCGATGGGCAAAGCGAAACCGTTATCCCATGGTTAGAGTGGAAAACACCGTTGGCGCTGCCTGCCGGATTGGGTTCGGTTCAGTTAATTTCTGCGGGTGAATTGCGCATGCCGCAAGCGGATGAAGCTGTCAGCATTCGTTTCAAAGCACCAGGGTTATTGCATATTGTCGGGCGTAACGGTGGACGGAAATTAAAGAAAATCTGGCAGGAGCAGGGGATTCCACCCTGGCGACGAGATACCACACCGATGCTGTTTTACGGCGAAACGTTGATTGCGGCTGCGGGTGTTTTCGTGACGCGTGAGGGAGCGGCGGAAGATGAAGAAGGCGTGAGTCTGGTTTGGCGTGGAAAGTAGGCCGGATAAGGTGCTTTGCACCGTCATCCGGCACCAAAATAATCAGGATTCGCTGACCACCACGGTACCGATCTGCGGGTGGCTGAAGCTGGCAATTTTGTCGAGGCGAAGCTCCCGGGTTTCACCTGCGACATCTGCGACCAGATACTCCACGTTTTTGCGTGAAACCAGGTCGTTCGCTTTCGCCTGCAAAACTTCGCCATCTTTTAACGCCAGCGTCAGTAACAAATGGTGCTGGCAGGCGAGTTCAAGATTGTCGTAATCATCGCAATTGATGGGTTGATACGTTTCATTCATTGACATAATCGCTCACCAGTAAGTTCGCGGCAGCATAGGCCGCTTTTTCCCTGACCGACTCTGGAAGGGCGCTGTCTGCCGCCACTTCATTAAGCACCTTCAATACGCAACCCAGCGCATCCGGGATATACCCTAAGTCTCCGCTGGCGATTTCCGCGTACCGCTTGCGTATTAACTCACAATATTTTTCCACATGCCCTCCTGTCAGCACTCTGACTTAACCGTGGATGCAAGTCTAAGCCTACGAAGATAAACTCTGTTTAGCAAGGTGACTATACCATACTCATTCAAGCAATATCAGCGCCTTGATAGATGAGCAGTTAGCAGCCTTTTGCCGCAGTTTTCGCTACAATGTGCGCCTGATTCGAAAGGAGTTCTCCCATGGCGCTTAAAGCGACAATTTATAAAGCCGTCGTCAACGTAGCGGATCTTGACCGCAACCAGTTTCTTGACGCGGCCTTGACGCTGGCGCGTCACCCCTCTGAAACCCAGGATCGTATGATGCTGCGCCTGCTGGCCTGGATTAAATATGCCGATGAACGGCTGCAGTTCACGCGTGGCCTGAGCGCGGAAGACGAGCCTGAAGCATGGCTGCGTAACGACCATCTGGGCATCGATCTTTGGATTGAGCTGGGTCTGCCGGATGAGCGCCGTATCAAGAAAGCCTGTACCCAGTCTGGTGAGGTTGCTCTGTTTGCCTACAACAGCCGTGCGGCTCAGATCTGGTGGCAGCAAAACCAGAACAAATGTGCGCAGTTTAAAAATCTCACCGTGTGGTATCTGGATGATGAACAGCTGGCGCAACTGAGTGATTTTGCTGGTCGTACAATGGCGCTGCAGGCGACTATTCAGGACGGCGCTATTTGGCTGTCCGACTCTCAGAACAATCTGGAAATTCATCTGACCGCGTGGCAGCCGCGTTCATGATTGTTCTCTCCCGAAACGTCTCTATCCCTGATAATGAGCTGGAAATCACGGCGATTCGGGCACAAGGCGCGGGTGGTCAGCACGTTAACAAGACCTCGACGGCTATCCATTTGCGCTTTGACATTCGGGCCTCGAGCCTGCCAGAGTATTACAAGGAACGCCTGCTGGCCGCCAGCCATCATCTGATTAGCGGCGATGGCATTATTATCATTAAGGCGCAGGAATACCGTAGCCAGGAGCTCAATCGGGAAGCGGCAATCTCCCGACTGGTGGCGGTGATAAAAGAATTAACCGCGGTGCAAAAAAGCCGACAGGCAACTCGCCCTACGCGCGCCTCGAAAGAGCGCAGGTTGTCATCGAAGGCGCAAAAATCCACAGTGAAAGCACTGCGCGGGAGAGTTCGTCGAACGCAAGACTGACGAGCGGGAATAAAAATTAATAAGGAATTGATAGTGAAAACAGCAATATTGTCCGTGGTCGCTGCATGCACGCTTTTTTCCTTGATCGGCTGTAATAACCGTACTGAAGTTGAAGTACTACAGCCGACGCGGGCGGCAGAATTAAAACCGATGCAGCAAAGCTGGCGTGGCATCTTACCTTGCGCGGACTGCGAAGGGATTGAAACCTCTCTGTTTCTGGAAAAAGACGGTACATGGGTGATGAACGAACGCTATCAGGGCGTGCGGGATGAACCGTCTTCATTTGCCTCTTATGGCACATGGGCGCGTACAGCCGACAAACTGGTGCTGACCGACAGCAAAGGTGAAAAATCGTACTACCGGGCTAAAGGCGAGGCGCTGGAAATGCTCGATCGTGAAGGTAACCCGATTGAGTCACAGTTTAACTACACGCTCCAGCCGGTTTCCGCCAGCTTACCGGTGACGCCAATGCCGATGCGAGGCATGTATTTCTATATGGCTGACGCGGCAATCTTTACCGACTGCGCAACGGGTAAACGGATGCCGGTGGCGAATAATGCTCAGCTTGAACGCGACTATTTAGCCGCTCGTGCGGAAAACGGACAGTCCGTACTGCTGACGCTTGAGGCGCATTTCACGCTGGAGTCAAACCCGGATACGGGTGAGAAAGTGAAAACGTTGATGGCGGATAAAGACGCGAAATTTATCCCTGGTAAAGCGTGTAATTAATCGATAGAAAAAAGGCCCTGATAATCAGGGCCTTTTTGTTGGTATTAGCCTTTAATGGCTTTGACCAGGAAGTCGACGATGTCGCCGGTTTTAATCAGCTCTTTCTCGCCGTTACGACGGTATTTGTATTCGATATCGTCGTTGTCGAGGTTACGGTCGCCCAGCACGATGGTGTGTGGGATACCGATCAGTTCCATATCGGCAAACATCACGCCCGGACGCTCTTTACGATCGTCCATCAGCACTTCGATACCCTGCGCGCGCAGCTCAGCGTACAGCTTTTCAGCCAACTCCTGCACACGGTAGGACTTGTGCATGTTCATTGGCAGAATAGCGACCTGGAACGGGGCGATGGCGTCTGGCCATACGATGCCACGATCGTCAAAGTTCTGTTCAATAGCAGCAGCGACTACGCGAGTGACCCCGATACCGTAGCAGCCCATAGTCAGCGTCTGGTTACGGCCATCTTCGCCCTGAACAGCGGCTTTCATCGCTTCAGAGTACTTGGTACCCAACTGGAAGATGTGGCCGACTTCGATACCGCGTTTGATCATCAGCGTACCTTTGCCGTCCGGGCTAGGGTCGCCGGCGACCACGTTACGGATGTCAGCAACTTCCGGGGTGGCCACGTCGCGATCCCAGTTGATACCGAAATAGTGTTTACCGTCGATGTTGGCACCGGCAGCGAAATCGCTCATTACTGCAACGGTACGGTCGATAACCACCGGAATTGGCATATTCACCGGGCCGAGCGAGCCAGGACCTGCTTTTACCAGCGCACGAATTTCTTCTTCGGTGGCAAAGGTCAGCGGGCTGGCAACCTGCGGCAGTTTTTCCGCTTTGACTTCGTTCAGCTCGTGATCGCCACGAACCAGCAGGGCGACCAGCGGGTAGCTGCTGCCTTCAACCGCTTTCACCAGCAGGGTTTTCACGGTTTTTTCGATAGGCAGGTTGAACTGCTCAACCAGTTCGGCGATGGTTTTAGCGTTCGGCGTATCTACCAACGTCATTTCCTGGGTTGCTGCCGCGCGCGGCTCTTTCGGCGCAACGGCTTCGGCAAATTCGATGTTCGCCGCATAGTCAGAGGAGTCGGAGAAGATCACATCGTCTTCGCCGCTCTGCGCCAGCACCTGGAATTCGTGAGAGGCGCTGCCGCCGATAGAACCGGTATCCGCTTGTACTGCACGGAAATCCAGCCCCATACGGCTGAAGATTTTGCTATACGCAGCGTACATCGCGTCGTAGGTTTCCTGCAGGGATTCCTGAGAGGTGTGGAAAGAGTATGCATCTTTCATCAGGAATTCGCGGGAGCGCATCACGCCGAAGCGTGGACGGACTTCGTCACGGAATTTGGTCTGAATCTGATAGAAGTTCAGCGGCAGCTGTTTGTAAGAGCTCAGCTCGTTACGGATCAGGTCGGTGATCACTTCTTCATGCGTTGGGCCGAGGACGAACGAACGATCGCCACGGTCAGCAATTCGCAGCAGTTCCGGGCCGTATTGTTCCCAACGGCCGCTCTCTTCCCACAGTTCAGAAGGCTGAACGACCGGCATCAACACCTCGATCGCACCGGCGTTGTTCATCTCTTCACGCACGATGTTTTCGACTTTTTTCAGGACGCGCACGCCGGTCGGCAGCCAGGTATATAACCCGGAGGCCAGCTTGCGGATCATCCCGGCGCGTAGCATCAGCTGGTGGCTGATGACTTCGGCGTCGGCAGGTGTCTCCTTCAGAGTGGAGAGCAGATATTGGCTAGTACGCATGTTGTTACGGTTCCAGTTGAACGATCGAACAGGCTCAAAACGAGCCTGGCACAAAACAAAAGTGGTTTAGTTTACCAGCGAGAAAGGGATGTCAAAAGAGTACGCGACGCAAATTAGCGGGCTTCCAGAGCAAAGACCTCAAATCCTGACGGCGTGACGCGCCAGCGGACGTTAAAGTCCAGCAGCCAGACGGCGTAGGTTTTGCCTTCTTCCTCGTTTTTACGGTAGGCAGGACGCGGATCCTGCGCCAGCACTTCGGCAATAAACTGACGAAGATGCGGGTAACGTTGTTCGAGCTTCGGTAGCTGCTCCGCGAGATCTTCACTGAACGTCACGTCTATGCTGGCCTGGGGGGCATCCTGAGCATAGCTGGCGCGAGCATCGGGTAACGATTCGGCAAAAGGCAGATACGGTTTTATATCTACGACTGGCGTGCCATCAACGAGATCCAGCCCACCGAGTTCGAGGATCACGTGCTCTTTATGGCAGCGGATGCCCCGTAGCTCAACCAACGACATGCCAACAGGGTTGGGACGAAACGTTGAACGCGTGGCAAAGACACCCATTCTGGCGTTGCCGCCAAGGCGGGGAGGGCGCACGGTCGGACGCCATCCACCTTCCATTGTCTGGTGAAAAACAAAAATCACCCACAAATGACTGAAGGCTTCCAGGCCGCGAACGGCATCGGCCTGGTTATAAGGTGCGAGCAAATGCAGTTCACCGCTGGCGCTTTTCACCAGACCGGGCTGGCGTGGAACGGCGAACTTTTCTTTATAAGGTGAGCGGATAACGCCTATTTGCTCGAACTGAAAATGGCTCATTTCGCCGAAATGTTCAGTGCAGAACCGATGCAAACCGCCTGACGATAGCAACCCGGCGTTCCGCTGGTCACTTCGCAACTGTGCAGCAATACCGCATTAGCTTTCATTTTTGATGCGTTAATCTGCATGCGTTTGCGTGCGGTTGGAATGCTCGGAGGGGAATCCTGGTTTGAAGCCTGGCAGGATTCACCGCTAACTTCGCCAAGATCGCGGAACGGTTTGCCTACTAAATCTTCAGCGTTAGTAATGATTCTTACCGGCGTAGCGCGCGGTGCTTTCGGTTTTTCCGGCTCCGCTTTCGGCGGGGTTGCGGTGCTTTGAACGGGTTCAACAGGGGATCTGCTTAACATAGAACAGCCGCTCAGCAAGAGTGCTACTAAACAGATCGGTAAAGCACGCATAATATTTCCTCAATGAATGATCTAAACGTCAGATATTGAATCAGGTGCTTGCATAAATGACAAGACGGGCAAGCGCCCGTCCTGATGATATTACAGATTCTGTAAACAGCCTAAAATTACCAGCCCTTAACAGCACCGCCGTTGAAGACTTTGTTTGCTGCTTCGTACACTTCGTCAGACTGGTATGCTTCAACGAATTTCTTCACGTTCTCAGCATCTTTATTGTCTTCACGAGTTACAATCAGGTTCACGTACGGGGAATCTTTATCTTCAACAAAGATACCGTCTTTTGCCGGAGTCAGGCCGATCTGGCTGGCGTAGGTGGTGTTGATGACCGCCAGTGCGATTTGTGCATCGTCCAGGGAACGCGGCAGTTGCGGTGCTTCCAGTTCAACCAGCTTCAGGTTTTTCGGGTTTTCAATCACGTCCAGCGCGGTTGGCAGCAGGCCAACACCGTCTTTCAGTTTGATTAAGCCCACTTTTTGCAGCAGCAGCAAGGAACGGCCAAGGTTAGTCGGGTCGTTTGGAATCGCGACCTGGGAACCGTCCTGCAGCTCATCCAGTGATTTGATTTTTTTGGAGTAGCCCGCAATCGGGTAAACAAAAGTATTGCCTACAGCAACCAGCTTGTAACCACGATCTTTGATCTGCTGGTCCAGGTATGGTTTGTGCTGGAAGGCGTTAGCATCGATATCGCCTTTGCTCAGCGCTTCGTTAGGCAGAACGTAATCGTTAAACGTGACCAGCTCAACGTCCAGACCGTATTTTTCTTTTGCCACTTTCTGCGCGACTTCTGCAACCTGCTGCTCTGCGCCAACAATAACGCCCACTTTGATGTGATTAGGATCTTTTTCATCCTGACCGCAACCCACAAGTGCCAGAGAACCGATCAGGGCTCCAACTGCCGCAAAGGTTTTGAATTTGAACGCCATGCTTATTTCCTTTTCTTAATGAGTTTTTAGTGTTGTGTGCAACGTTATTTGTGCGTGACAGCCCGGACGATGCGATCGCCGGATAACTGAATTAAATAAACCAGAACGACGAGCAATACCAGTACTGTATTCATTACGGTAGCGTTGTAACCAATATAGCCGTACTGATAGCCAATCTGTCCAAGACCACCGGCACCGACGGCACCGCCCATCGCGGAGTAACCAACCAGCGTGATAAGGGTGATGGTGGCCGCATTGACCAGTCCTGGCAGCGCTTCTGGCAGTAATACCTTACGTACAATTTGCAGCGGCGTGGCGCCCATCGCACGAGAGGCTTCTATCAGCCCGGTCGGGATTTCGAGCAGCGCGTTTTCCACCATACGGGCGATAAACGGCGCGGCACCGACGGTCAGCGGAACGATAGCTGCCTGCAGTCCGATAGAGGTGCCTACGATCATGCGGGTGAACGGAATCATCCACACCAGTAAGATGATGAACGGGATGGAACGGAAAATGTTCACCAGCGCAGAGAGCGTACGGTAGAGCTTCGCGTTCTCAATAATTTGCCCCGGACGCGTTACGTACAGCAACACGCCGACCGGCAGACCAATCACAAAGCCAAAAAAACCGGACACAAAGGTCATTGCCAGCGTTTCCCATACGCCGCGAACCAGCAGCCACATCATCGGCTCAGACATAACCCAGTACCTCTACTTTTACATGGTGTTCCTGCAACCAGCTAATGGCTGCTTGTGTATCTTCCTGTGTGCCGTGCATTTCAGTCAGCATGATGCCGAACTTTACACCGCCGGCGTAATCCATCTGCGCGCTAATAATGTTGTTATTCACATTAAAGCGACGGGCCGTCTCAGAAAGTAGCGGTGCATCGACCGAATGACCGGTGAATTCCATACGCAGCATCGGCACGCTGTCGGCTTCCGGCTCCGCTTTTAAACGTTCCAGATAATCTTCCGGAATATCCAGGTGCAGCGTGGACTGGATAAATTTCTGTGCCAGCGGCGTTTTCGGGTGTGAGAACACTTCACTAACGGTGTCTTGCTCAATCAGTTCACCATTACTGATGACCGCCACGCAGTCACAAATACGTTTTACAACGTCCATCTCGTGAGTAATCAGCAGAATGGTGAGTCCCAGACGACGATTAATATCTTTCAATAATTCCAGAATCGAGCGTGTCGTTGCCGGATCGAGTGCGCTGGTGGCTTCATCGCACAGCAACACTTTGGGATTACTTGCCAGCGCACGGGCGATCGCCACACGCTGTTTTTGTCCACCGGAAAGGTTGGCCGGGTAGCTATCGTGCTTGTCTCCAAGACCAACCAAATCCAACAGTTCTGTTACGCGGCGTTTGATCTCTTCTTTTGGCGTGTTATCCAGTTCCAGCGGTAGTGCGACGTTACCGAACACCGTACGGGAAGAGAGCAGGTTAAAGTGCTGAAAAATCATGCCGATTTGACGGCGAGCTTTAGTCAACTCCGACTCAGAAAGCGTGGTCAGCTCCTGACCGCCAACCTGAACGCTGCCTTCGGTAGGGCGTTCGAGTAGGTTAACGCAGCGGATGAGCGTACTTTTACCGGCGCCGGAGGCGCCAATAACGCCATAAATCTGCCCGGCAGGAACATGCAGGCTGACATTATTTAGCGCCTGAATGGTGCGAGTCCCCTGCTGGAACACTTTGGTGATATTCGAAAGTTTAATCATTGGTTATTTATTATCGTAATTAAGTTAGCCGTGGCATTTTCGTCTGTCAGGTACGGTCGAAGCCGTCAACAAGATGGATGTTAAGGCATCCAGACGTCTAAATCAATCGGGCTTTGCACGATGAGCACTTTCTTGCCCGCTGAAACATGCGATACTAGAGTCACATGCCTTATTCAGGAGCTATAAAAGGTGGCAAAGTCTGTACCCGCAATTTTTCTCGACCGTGACGGTACCATTAATGTGGACCACGGTTATGTACATGAGATCGACGAGTTTGAGTTTATCGACGGCGTTATTGATGCCATGCGTGAACTTAAAAAGATGGGTTACGCGCTTATTATCGTGACGAACCAGTCTGGTATCGCGCGTGGTAAATTTACTGAGGCGCAGTTCGAAACGTTGACCGAATGGATGGACTGGTCGCTGGCCGATCGCGACGTTGAGCTGGATGGTATCTACTACTGCCCGCATCACCCGCAGGGTACTGTAGAAGAGTATCGTCAGGTCTGCGACTGCCGTAAACCGCATCCTGGCATGTTTATCTCCGCCCGAGACTTCTTGCACATCGATATGGCCGCTTCTTATATGGTAGGCGACAAAATTGAAGATATGCAGGCGGCGACAGCTGCGAATGTTGGCACGAAGGTATTGGTGCGCACAGGCAAACCCGTCACGCTGGAAGCAGAAAATGCGGCAGATTTGGTCATAAATAGTCTGGCAGACCTGCCAATGGCGATCAAAAAGCAGCAAAAGTAAGCGTTGTGGATAAAAGGTGAGCGGTTGAAACAAAAATGCATTTTTCCGCTTGTCTTCCTGAGTCGACTCCCTATAATGCGCCTCCATCGACACGGCGGA
>NZ_SZWU01000038.1:0-25431 GCF_005280935.1 Citrobacter sp. wls757
TGTCGCTTGCGCGAATCTTAGTTAAGACGCTCTTTGATACGAGCAGACTTACCAGTACGCTCACGCAGGTAGTACAGTTTAGCTTTACGAACAGCACCACGACGTTTAACAGCAATGCTGTCAACTACCGGAGAGTGAGTCTGGAAGACACGCTCAACGCCTTCGCCGTTGGAAATCTTACGAACAGTGAATGCAGAGTGCAGACCGCGGTTACGAATAGCGATAACCACGCCCTCGAATGCCTGCAGACGTTTTTTGGAACCTTCAACAACCCATACTTTCACTTCCACGGTATCACCCGGACGGAAGGAAGGTACGTCCTGCTTCATCTGTTCTTGTTCAAGTTGCTTAATAATGTTGCTCATAATTTAATCTCTTATCCTGGGTAAACTGATATTGGGGGCTTACGCCTGCCCATCATGTTTATGTTGCTGTTGTGCGTGTTCCTTTTTGAACTCCGCCAGCAACCTTGCTTGCTCTTCAGTCAGAGCCAGGTTTTCCAGAAGTTCAGGTCTTCTAAGCCAGGTCCGGCCCAGCGACTGCTTCAAACGCCAGCGACGTATCTCAGCGTGGTTCCCCGACAGTAACACCGCCGGTACTTCCATCTGCTCTAACACTTCAGGTCGGGTATAGTGCGGGCAATCCAGCAACCCATCAGCAAACGAATCTTCGATTGCCGAAGCCTCATGACCCAGAACTCCCGGAATAAACCGGGAAACGGAGTCGATCAGCGTCATTGCCGGTAACTCACCACCGCTGAGTACGTAATCGCCGATTGACCATTCTTCGTCAATTTCGGTTTGAATCACGCGCTCATCTATTCCTTCATAGCGACCACATACCAGAATCAGCTTTTGATTCGTGGCCAGTTCGCTAACGCCCGCTTGATCAAGCTTGCGTCCCTGAGGTGACAGATAAATCACCTTTGCGCCTTCACCAGCCGCAGCTTTTGCTGCATGAATGGCGTCCCGTAAAGGTTGCACCATCATTAACATCCCCGGTCCGCCGCCGTAAGGACGATCGTCCACGGTACGGTGCCGGTCATGAGTAAAGTCACGAGGACTCCAACTCTGGATGTTCAGCAGGCCATTTTTTACTGCCCGGCCAGTTACCCCGTAATCGGTAATTGCGCGGAACATTTCTGGAAACAGGCTAACGATACCTATAAACACAAGCCAATCCCCATAACGCCGACTTTTACCGTTTATCCGGTGGTTTAAAAACCAGGATCCCAATCTACTTCGATAGTACGAGTAGCGAGATCGACTTTCTTGATAACCTGCCCATCGAGGAACGGCACAAGACGTTCCTTGATACCAAACGCATCTTTCAGGTTTGCCTTGATGACGATGACGTCATTCGAACCGGTTTCCATCATATCGACGACTTTACCGAGATCGTAGCCTTCAGTAGTCACTACCTGGCAGCCCATAAGGTCTTTCCAGTAGTAGGAACCATCTTCCAGCGCTGGCAACTGCGAGGAATCCACGACAATTTCGCAATTAGTCAGTAGATTCGCCGAATCACGATCGTCAACGCCTTTCAGCTTGATGATCAGATCCTGATTGTGGTGCTTCCAGCTTTCCAGCTGTACTTGCTGCCACTGACCCGCCTTCTGGATAAACCAGGGCTGATAGTCAAAAATGCTTTCGGCGTCTTCAGTGGAAGAAAACACTCTGAGCCAACCACGGATACCGTAAGAAGACCCCATTTTCCCCAAAACGATGGGTTCCACAGGAGCCTGTGCGGCGAGTTGCTTGCTCATCATGACCACCGTGACAGATTAAGCTGCTTTGTTTGCTGCTTTGATCAGCGTAGCTACGCGATCAGAAATAGTCGCGCCCTGGCCAACCCAGTGAGCGATGCGATCCAGATCCAGGCGAGTGCCTTCTTCTTTTTCGCTAGCGATTGGGTTAAAGAAGCCAACGCGCTCGATGAAGCGACCGTTGCGTGCATTACGGCTGTCGGTAACAACAACCTGGTAGAACGGACGCTTTTTAGCGCCGTGACGAGCTAAACGAATAGTAACCATAACATCCTCTTGTGTGAATAAAACACCCAGGCCCCATCGAGGAACGGAGCCCGGGTGTCATATTAAAAGCCCGAAAATTTTACTGATTTCTGGGGAAAATGCAATCAGCAGTTGATAACTCTGCTATAAAAGGCCGTTGGCGGTGCCGTCAGTTCGGTGCCGGCGTGCGCGCAGCCACCGGAGCGTACACGCAGTACGTGAGGATGGCGAGCACACCCCGGTGCCGAAATGGCAAACAAGCCAGGCCGATTAGCGGCCTGGGAATCCTGGGGGCATCATCCCCTTCATACCACGCATCATCTTCGCCATTCCGCCCTTCTTCATTTTCTTCATCATGCGCTGCATGTCGTCGAACTGTTTCAGAAGGCGGTTTACGTCCTGTACCTGCATACCGCAACCGGCAGCGATACGGCGTTTACGGGAACCTTTGATAATTTCCGGCTTAGCGCGTTCTTTCATCGTCATCGAGTTGATGATGGCTTCCATACGCACCAGCACTTTATCGTCCATCTGCGATTTCACATTGTCAGGTATCTGACCCATGCCCGGCAGCTTGCCCATCAGGCTTGCCATACCGCCCATGTTTTTCATCTGGTTGAGCTGTTCAAGGAAATCGTTGAGATCGAAGCCATCGCCTTTTTTCAGCTTGCTGGCTAATTTTTCTGCCTGCGCACGGTCAACCTTGCTTTCGATATCTTCGATCAGCGACAGCACGTCACCCATGCCGAGAATGCGCGAAGCAATCCTGTCCGGATGGAACGGCTCCAGTGCTTCGGTTTTCTCGCCGACGCCGAGGAATTTAATCGGCTTACCGGTAATATGACGAATAGAGAGCGCCGCACCGCCACGGGCATCACCATCAACTTTTGTCAGCACTACGCCGGTTAACGGCAGCGCTTCGTTAAAGGCTTTTGCGGTATTCGCGGCATCCTGACCGGTCATGGCGTCGACCACAAACAGCGTTTCTACCGGCTTGATAGAAGCGTGGACCTGTTTGATTTCGTCCATCATCGCTTCGTCAACGTGCAGACGACCGGCGGTATCCACCAGCAGCACGTCGTAGAATTTGAGTTTGGCTTCTTTCAGCGCGGCGTTAACGATATCGACCGGCTTCTGGCCGACATCCGACGGGAAGAAGTCGACACCGACCTGCTCGGCCAGCGTTTCCAGTTGTTTGATCGCCGCCGGGCGATAAACGTCCGCAGAGACCACCAGCACTTTCTTCTTGTGCTTCTCGCGCAGGAATTTACCCAGCTTACCGACGCTGGTCGTTTTACCCGCACCCTGCAGGCCCGCCATCAGCACCACGGCTGGCGGCTGCGCAGCCAGATTCAGGGTCTGGTTTTCTTCGCCCATTGCCGCAACCAGTTCGTTACGGACAATCTTGACGAACTCCTGACCCGGCGTCAGGCTTTTGTTAACTTCATGACCAACCGCTTTCTCTTTTACGCGATTGATAAACTCACGCACTACCGGCAGCGCTACGTCAGCCTCCAGCAGCGCCATGCGCACTTCGCGCAGCGTCTCTTTAACGTTGTCTTCAGTAAGGCGTCCACGGCCACTGATATTGCGCAGCGTGCGCGACAAACGATCGGTTAAATTATCAAACATTGTCTCTCGCCTGGGGTGGAAACGGTCGGTCGCGACAGCGACACATCAACAGAAATTTGTCGCAGTATAACATGAAGCCGCCTTTGTTGTTATGCAACGGTTGGAGCAGCGGTCACGTAACGCTATACTGCTTTTCTTTATCACTGGCCAACTGTCGACACCTATATGCCCGTTTTTGCTCTGCTCGCCCTTGTCGCCTACTCAGTCAGCCTCGCGCTGATTATTCCCGCTCTGCTGCAAAAAAACAGCGGCTGGCGGCGTATGGCTATTCTCTCTGCGGTCGTTGCGCTGGTAAGCCATGCTATCGCCCTGGAAGCGCGTATCCTACCCGGCGGTGAAAGCGGACAAAACCTGAGTCTGTTGAACGTCGGCTCGCTGGTAAGCCTGATGATCTGTACGGTAATGACTATCGTCGCTTCCCGCAATCGTGGCTGGCTATTGCTGCCCATTGTCTACGCCTTTGCGCTGATAAACCTGGCCTTCGCCACATTTATGCCTAACGAGTTCATCACCCATCTCGAAGCTACGCCAGGCATGATGATCCATATCGGGCTTTCGCTTTTCGCTTACGCCACGCTGATTATCGCCGCACTCTATGCGCTACAACTTGCGTGGATTGACTACCAGCTGAAAAACAAGAAACTGGCCTTCAGCAATGAGATGCCGCCACTGATGAGTATTGAGCGGAAGATGTTTCATATCACCCAAATTGGCGTGGTTCTGCTGACGCTCACCCTGTGCACTGGCCTGTTTTACATGCATAACCTGTTCAGTACCGAGAACATTGATAAAGCCGTTCTCTCTATCGTGGCATGGTTTGTCTATATCGTTCTGTTGTGGGGACATTACCATGAAGGTTGGCGCGGACGTCGCGTCGTATGGTTTAACGTCGCAGGCGCTGGCATTCTGACGCTGGCCTATTTCGGCAGCCGTATCCTGCAGCAGTTCGTGAGTTAAATCTTTAAGGAACCCTACGTGGAACACATCTCCACCACCACGCTCATTATCACGCTCCTCATCATGGTGGTCATTTCCGCCTATTTTTCCGGTTCTGAAACCGGAATGATGACCCTGAATCGCTACCGCCTACGCCATCGGGCCAAACAGGGAAATCGCCAGGCAAAACGCGTTGAAAAGTTACTTCGCAAGCCGGATCGCCTGATAAGCCTGGTGCTCATCGGTAATAATCTGGTGAATATTCTGGCCTCCGCTCTCGGCACCATTGTCGGTATGCGCCTGTATGGCGATGCTGGCGTCGCCATTGCCACCGGGGTACTGACGTTTGTGGTGCTGGTTTTTGCCGAAGTGCTGCCAAAGACGATTGCCGCGCTATATCCGGAAAAAGTTGCCTATCCGAGCAGCGTCCTGCTGGCTCCGCTACAGATTCTGATGATGCCGTTAGTATGGCTACTCAACACCATTACGCGGCTTCTGATGCGCATGATGGGCATCAAAACGGATATCGTAGTGAGCGGTTCGCTGAGTAAAGATGAACTGCGAACGCTGGTGAATGAATCGCGCTCGCAAATCTCACGCCGTAACCAGGATATGCTGCTGTCAGTGCTGGACCTGGAAAAAGTCAGCGTCGATGACATCATGATCCCGCGTAATGAAATCATCGGCATTGATATTAACGATGACTGGAAATCAATCGTGCGTCAGCTTTCGCACTCCCCGCACGGTCGTATTGTGCTGTATCGCGACTCGCTCGACGATGCCATCAGTATGCTGCGCGTACGTGAAGCCTGGCGATTGATGGCCGAGAAAAAAGAGTTCACCAAAGAGACCATGTTACGCGCCGCCGACGAAATTTATTACGTTCCGGAAGGCACACCACTCAGCACCCAGCTCATTAAATTTCAGCGCAATAAGAAGAAAGTGGGCCTGGTCGTTAATGAATATGGCGATATTCAAGGACTGGTTACGGTCGAGGATATTCTGGAAGAGATTGTTGGTGACTTCACGACCTCAATGTCACCGACGCTTGCCGAAGAAGTCACGCCGCAGAATGACGGTTCGGTGATCATTGACGGTAGCGCCAACGTTCGTGAAATCAATAAGGCGTTTAACTGGCACCTGCCGGAAGATGACGCTCGTACCGTGAACGGTATTATTCTTGAAGCGCTGGAAGAGATCCCGGTTGCTGGCACACGTGTGCGTATTGGGCAGTACGATATCGATATTCTCGACGTGCAGGATAATATGATTAAACAGGTGCAGGTGTTGCCCGTCAAACCGCTGCGGGAAAGCGTATCGGACCAGTGAGAGTAATCCAGACCGGGTAGCGCATCAGCATTACCCGGTCTGAGGCTGATTAGCCTTTGGCTTTCGCCACAGAGACCATCGCCGCACGGATGGTACGTCCGTTCAGGGTATAGCCTTTCTGCATAACCATCAGCACATTACCGGCAGCAACGTCGTCAGACTCTACCATTGCAATCGCCTGGTGCACGTTCGGGTCCATCGGCACGTCGATATCCGCAACTACCTGTACGCCGAACTTCGCCACAACATCCAGCATTGACTTACGAGTCAACTCAATACCTTCGACCATAGCCGCCATAGCGTCATTGTCTTTGTCCGCAACTTCCAGCGCACGGTCCAGGCTATCCAGCACCGGCAGCAGTTCGTTGACGAATTTTTCCAGTGCAAACTTATGCGCTTTTTCTACGTCCAGTTCGGTACGACGACGCAGGTTTTCCATTTCCGCTTTGATACGCAACACGCTGTCGCGCTCGCGCGTTTCGGCTTCAGCAAGCTGAGCTTCCAGATTCGCAATTTTTTCATCGCGCGGATCCACCTGCTCAGCAGAAGCGTCTGGTTCAACCGCCTCAACTTCTTCGTGCTGATCCATGATAATTTCTTCCGGGGCTTGCCCCTCAGGCGTTTTCTGTTCTTTACTACTCATGAATTTCTCCGCGTTTTTTTCGCATTCATCTCGCTAACTTGGCTTATTATGGGGATCAGATTCAGGGATTCAAGGGAAGTACTCACATTGTCACTAATCTTCGTTACAAGGACCTCGAGAAAATGAACAAACATTTCAAGTGTATTGGCATTGTGGGGCATCCACGTCACCCCACTGCACTGACCACACATGAAATGCTCTACCGTTGGCTGTGCGCCAAAGGTTATGAGGTTATCGTTGAGCAACAAATCGCCCACGAGCTGCAGCTGAAAAATGTGAAAACAGGTACGCTCGCAGAGATTGGCCAGCAGGCAGACCTCGCCGTGGTAGTCGGCGGCGACGGCAATATGCTGGGCGCCGCACGCACCCTGGCACGTTATGACATCAAGGTTATTGGCATTAACCGCGGTAATCTCGGTTTTCTGACCGACCTTGACCCAGACAATGCTCAACAACAGTTAGCTGACGTGCTGGAAGGCCACTACATCAGCGAAAAGCGCTTTTTACTTGAAGCCCAGGTGTGCCAACAGGATTGCCAGAAGCGTATTAGCACTGCGATCAATGAAGTTGTGTTGCACCCCGGAAAAGTGGCGCACATGATTGAATTTGAAGTCTATATCGATGAAATTTTTGCCTTCTCCCAGCGTTCGGACGGCTTGATTATTTCCACACCGACCGGCTCTACCGCCTACTCGCTCTCTGCCGGAGGCCCAATTCTGACACCTTCTCTGGATGCCATTACGCTGGTTCCGATGTTTCCGCATACGCTTTCCGCGCGACCGCTGGTGATCAACAGTAGCAGCACCATTCGCCTGCGCTTCTCTCATCGCCGAAACGATCTGGAAATCAGTTGCGACAGCCAGATCGCCCTGCCTATACAGGAAGGTGAAGACGTATTAATTCGCCGCTGTGATTATCACTTGAACCTGATACACCCAAAAGATTACAGCTATTTCAACACATTAAGCACTAAACTAGGCTGGTCAAAAAAATTATTTTAATTTAACGCCAACCTCTTTACTGTATAAAAAACCAGTTTATACTGTATGTAATTACAGTTATGGTTTTTCATACAGGAAAACAGCTATGTTGGCACAACTGACCATCAGCAATTTTGCTATCGTTCGTGAACTTGAGATCGATTTCCAGAACGGAATGACCGTTATTACCGGTGAAACCGGTGCGGGTAAGTCCATTGCCATTGATGCTCTCGGTTTGTGCCTGGGCGGACGCGCAGACGCCGACATGGTACGTGCAGGCGCTACGCGAGCCGACCTCTGCGCGCGATTCGCCTTAAAAGACACCCCCGCGGCTCTGCGCTGGCTGGAAGAAAACCAGCTTGAGGAAGGCCGTGAATGTTTGCTGCGTCGTGTTATCAGCAGCGATGGACGTTCACGCGGCTTCATTAACGGCACTGCCGTACCGTTGTCACAGCTGCGCGAGCTGGGCCAGTTGCTTATTCAAATCCACGGTCAGCATGCGCATCAGCTCCTGACAAAATCAGAACACCAAAAGTCTCTGCTGGATGGTTACGCCAATGAAGCGTCCCTGACTCAGGAAATGGCTGCGCGCTACCAGCTGTGGCACCAAAGCTGCCGTGACCTGGCGCATCATCAACAACAGAGTCAGGAACGCGCAGCCCGGGCGGAACTGTTGCAATACCAGTTAAAAGAACTGAACGAATTCAACCCGCAGCCGGGTGAATTTGAGCAAATTGATGAAGAGTACAAGCGTCTGGCTAACAGCGGGCAATTGCTCACCACCAGCCAACAGGCGCTGGCTATCCTGGCGGATGGCGAAGACATCAACCTGCAAAGCCAGCTGTACACTGCAAAGCAGCTGGTCACTGAACTGGCAGGCATGGACGGCAAACTTTCCGGTATCCTGGATATGCTGGAAGAGGCCACGATCCAACTCAGCGAAGCCAGCGACGAGCTGCGCCACTATTGCGATCGTCTGGATTTGGACCCTAACCGCTTGTTCGAACTTGAACAGCGTATTTCCAAACAAATCTCATTGGCCCGCAAGCATCATGTTGCCCCTGAAGCGCTGCCACAGTTCTATCAGTCATTGCTGGATGAACAACAGCAGTTAGACGATCAGGCCGACTCGCTCGAAACCTTAACCCTGGCGGTGAACAATCACCACCAGCAGGCTCTGGAAACGGCAAAAATGCTGCACAAACAGCGCCAGCATTATGCTCAGGAGCTGGGACAACTGATTACAGAGAGCATGCATACTCTCTCAATGCCGCACGGTGTCTTTTGCATTGATGTGAAATTTGAGGAACATCATTTGAGCGCAGACGGTGCCGATCGCGTAGAGTTTAAAGTGACCACTAACCCAGGCCAGCCGTTGCAGCCAATTGCGAAAGTGGCTTCAGGTGGGGAACTGTCGCGCATTGCGCTGGCTATTCAGGTTATTACCGCGCGCAAAATGGAAACACCGGCGCTGATTTTCGATGAAGTGGATGTCGGTATCAGCGGCCCGACTGCTGCGGTAGTGGGAAAAATGCTGCGTCAGTTGGGCGAGTCAACTCAGGTAATGTGCGTTACTCACTTGCCGCAGGTTGCTGGCTGTGGTCATCAACACTTCTACGTCAGCAAAGAAACGGATGGCGCGATGACCGAAACACACATGCAGCCGCTTGATAAACGCGCTCGCCTGCAGGAATTAGCCCGCCTGCTTGGCGGTAGCGAAGTGACGCGCAATACCCTCGCAAATGCAAAAGAACTGCTGGCGGCATAAACTTTTTTACCTTGTTAAGGTCTGAGTTCAACATAAAATCGCCGACCGACCCGACAGCAAAAGGTTTTAAAGTGGTGAAAGGTCTATTATCATCGGCATATTACATATGAGCCGCGTACTGCTCGGGCCCGAAAAGGAATCAAATCACTATGCGCTGTAAAACGCTGACTGCTGCTGCAGCAGTACTACTGATGTTGACTGCAGGCTGTTCCACTCTGGAGCGAGTGGTTTACCGCCCTGACATCAACCAGGGAAATTATCTGACACCTACCGATGTCGCCAAAGTGCGCACGGGTATGACGCAACAGCAGGTTGCTTATGCTCTGGGTACACCAATGATGTCCGATCCTTTTGGCACTAACACCTGGTTTTATGTGTTCCGTCAGCAACCTGGTCATGAAGGCGTAACCCAGCAAACACTGACGCTGACCTTTAACAGCAGCGGCATTTTGACGAACATTGATAACAAACCTGCTTTGACCGACAACAAGTAGGATTAACAGATCAAAAAAAGGTGCTCAATGAGCACCTTTTTTATTGTCTGCTATTTTTTAGCAGATTTCTCTGCTCGCTGTCTGCGCAGCTCTTTCGGATCGGCAATCAGTGGCCGGTAAATTTCCACCCTATCACCGTCCTGGAGAACATCAGCAAGCTTTACCGGACGGCTGTAAATGCCCACTTTATTTTTGCTGAGATCGATATCGGTACGTAATTCCAGCAGCCCGGAAGCGCGGATAGCCTCTTCCACCGTAGCGCCCTGTTGCAGCGTCACACGCTGTAGATACTGTTTCTCGGGTAGCGCATACGCCACTTCAACAACAATTTTAGCTGACGCTGACACTGTAAACCTCTTTCGCGCGGACCGTGAAGGCCTGCACCATGTTCGAAGCCAGCTCTTTAAAGATACGACCAAATGCCAGCTCGATTAACTTATTGGTAAACTCAAAATCGAGATGAAATTCAATGCGGCACGCTTCATGACTCAGTGGCGTAAACTTCCATCCGCCAATGAGTTTCTTGAACGGTCCGTCGACCAGATGCATCAGGATACTCTGGTTACTGGTCAGTTGATTACGCGTAGTGAACGTTTTGCTAATCCCTGCTTTCGAGACATCCACCGCCGCGGTCATCTGTCCCGGAGTCGACTCCAGCACACGGCTACCGGTGCATCCCGGTAAAAACTGGGGATAGGATTTAACATCATTCACTAGCTGATACATCTGTTCCGCACTGTAAGGTACTAAAGCGGTCCGGCTAATCTGAGGCATAACAATTTCCATCAATATCAATCACACAAATAATACCATTTATCCCCCGCTAAAAAAAACGCTATAGCCTAACTCGTGCTAAGATAGCGCCTTGCGCCCCGCTGGATGAAATGGGGTGTTTTTCGATTCCAGATTACCTATACTGAGCGGCATTATGACGAAGAAAAAAGCACACAAACCTGGCTCAGCCACAATCGCGCTTAACAAGCGTGCACGACACGAATACTTTATTGAAGAAGAGTTCGAAGCAGGACTCGCTCTGCAAGGTTGGGAAGTCAAATCCCTGCGGGCGGGTAAAGCTAACATCGGCGACAGCTACGTCATCCTTAAAGACGGCGAAGCATTCCTGTTTGGCGCCAACTTCACGCCAATGGCTGTTGCCTCAACGCATGTGGTATGTGATCCCACCCGTACCCGCAAGCTGTTGTTAAACCAACGTGAGCTCGACTCCCTGTATGGTCGAATGAATCGTGACGGTTATACCGTTGTTGCGCTTTCACTGTACTGGAAAAATGCCTGGTGCAAAGTGAAAATTGGCGTCGCGAAAGGTAAGAAACAGCACGACAAGCGCTCCGATGTGAAAGAACGCGAATGGCAGTTAGATAAAGCGCGTATTATGAAAAATGCTGGTCGCTAAACGCTATTCTCCTGTGACCAGTCTCTGATCCTGAGACTGGTTCTTATTTTTTAGTTATTGAAACCCACTCAATACATTCATCAGGTTTATGGTTTATTTGTGCTGAATCGTTCAGGTATGAAATAAACTCCCCTGGCATTACCGTAGCGCCCCATAGTCTAATAAAATAAAACTTCAAGACCATGCCACCTATATTCAAACTTATTTAATAACACTATTATTACTGTTGTTTATTATATCACCTCTCATTTTAATTAAAATAAAAAACCTTTAAATACAATAAGTTAACTAAAAATAAATCATTAAATACACACCGGAAAGTATACTTTTCAATTAGCCAAATATATTTTTAATATGGATAAGTTGCAGAATACATTCTTTCTGACTATATCATCTAATACGAAAGAACTATTCAGCTAACAGGGCCCGAACGTATTTGATAAGTAAATGAACCTCTGCATGACCTAATCAATGTAATTACATGTGTAAATTCATCTTTATGGTGAACGGGGCCCCTGTCTGCTCATTTTCCCAGCGCGCTGTTGCGGATTAATACTCCCGACATGCCATCAGGAGTGAACATATGCGTCTACTCGCCGTTGTATCAAAATTAACTGGCGTTTCCACAAATGTTGAATCCTCTGAAGTTACGCTCAGTTCGCCTTCTATCGTGAAACTGTCGGTGTCACGTGAGGAGGTAAGTCAACTGACTCGCGTGAATCAGGATCTGGTTGTCACACTCCGCTCAGGTGAAACCATCACCATTAAGAACTTCTATGTCGGAAAAGGTGATGCGCAAAACCAGCTTGTTCTGGAAGACAGTAATGGCGCGCTGTGGTGGGTTCAGGATACTGATGGGGCATTCCATTTCCAGCATCTGGACGATCTCACTCCGCTAATGACTGCCGAGGGAAGCCATGAAGGCGGCGCCGTCTGGCCGTGGGTTCTTGGTGGGATCGCGGTCGCAGGCGGAATTGGCCTCGCGGCGGGTGGCGGCGGTGGTGGCGGCGGGAGTGATAATAATGCCGGCAACGGTAATGGCGGAAATGGCAACGGTAATGGCAACGGTGGTAATGGGGATGGTGGTTCACCGCCAACAACAACCCCTAACATGCCTGACGTACCCGTTATCACCAGCGTAATCGATAACCAGGAGCTGATTACTGGCCCTGTTAATCAGCTGGAATCCACCAACGACAATACGCCCACTCTTCAGGGCACCGGCCCCGCAAATGCCACATTGCATATTTTTGATAACGGCGTCGAAATAGGCCAGGTCACTATCGATGCCAACGGCAACTGGTCGTTTACGCCATCCTCTCCACTCGCAGACGGTACCCACAAGTTTACCGTCAGTGCATCAGACGGTACGGGCAGCAGCGACATGTCGGACAGTTGGGAGATTATTGTCGATACGCTTGCCCCCGACGCCCCTGTGGTCACAGAAGTAACTGACGATTCAGGTTCCATTAAAGGCTTGATAGGTAATAACGGTGTAACCGACGATGCCACGCCAACACTCACAGGCACTGGTGAAGCGGGCTCTTACATCAGCATTTCTGATAATGGCATTCTGATTGGCATGGTTCAGGTGGATGACAATGGTAACTGGACGTTTACACCTGACACGCCGCTTAGCGACGGTGTTCACAATCTGACGCTGACGCAAACTGACGATGCGGGTAACGTGAGTACGGAAACGAGTGTACCGACATTCACCGTCGATACTACCCCGCCTGAAGGCGCGGTCATTTCCTCCGTAAACCTGCAAGGCACCGAGGTAACCGGTAGTGCTGAGGTAGGAAGCCAGGTCATTATCATCGGTAGTAATAATCAGGTTTTGGGTTCAACTACCGTTGATCAAACCGGCAATTTCGTCATCGCGATTTCACCTTCACAGACGCACGGTGAAGCGCTGATCGCGAAGATTCAGGACCAGGCAGGCAACGTCGGGCCAGACACGTCCTTCAATGCCACCAACTCTGGCTACCCAGGCGTGCCTGTTATCATCAGCATTGTGGATGATGTTACCCCCTCAACTGGGCCATTGAACAATAATCAGGCCACCAACGACCCAACGCCTACGATCTCGGGTACCGCAGACGCCAACAGCACGGTTAACATTTATAACAACGGCGCGCTTGTTGTAAGTGTGCTTGCCGATTCCAGCGGCAACTGGACCTGGACCTCCAACACCAACTTGCAGGACGACTCATACTCCTTCACCACCACAGCAACCAACCACCTGGGCACGGGAGGAACGTCAGCGGCATTCAATATCACTATCGATACTCAGCCACCGTCAGCGCCGGACGATCTGAACGTATCTGCCGACGGCTCTGTCGTCACCGGTACAGCCGAACCAGGAAGTACCGTGACCATCAATAATAATAACGGTCTTCAGATCGGCAGCGGCGTCGCCGGAACGGATGGCTCATTTACCATCACCATTAACCCGCCTCAGACCAATGGTGAAACCATTACCGCTATCGCCACCGATCCTGCCGGGAACCCAAGCCTACCGGAAACCGCGCTCGCGCCAGACATCACGGCCCCGCTGCCGCCAGCTAATCTGGTGATTAATCCTACAGGCGATCAGGTTACCGGCATGGCTGAACCCAACAGTACGGTACATATTCTGGATCCTGGTGGCGCGATAATTGGAACAGTAACCGCCGGCTCGAACGGAGAATTCACCGCCACGCTGGTTCCGCCGCAGACCAACGGAGAACATCTTGTCGCCAACGCGACGGATGCTGCTGGCAATACCAGCGGCAACAGCGCGATTACCGCCCCGGATACCACGGCGCCTGACGCGCCAACCGGCGTCACCGTCGCCGGGGACGGTGGTTCTGTAAGCGGACATGCTGAAGCGGGAAGCACCGTCACTGTAAAAGACAGCAATGGTATTCAGATCGGCACAGGCCAGGCAGACAGCGGTGGCAACTTCACGGTGTCGATTACGCCGTCGAAAATGAACGGCGAAACGGTAAAAGTTACCGCAACGGACAGCAGCAATAACGAGAGTCAGCCAACTTCCGCGGTGGCTCCGGATATTACCGCCCCTGGAACGCCCATCATCACCGCCGTGACGGATGACCAGCCCATGTATCAGGGCCCTCTCAATAACGGCGATGTCACCAACGATAGCAAACCTAAGCTGGAAGGCACCGCCGAAGCAGGTTCTCAGGTCAAAATTTACGATAACGGCACCCTGCTGACGACCGTTGTCGCTGATATCAACGGTAACTGGAACTATACGCCAGTCTCGGCGCTAAGCGAGGGCGCTCACATCTTCACGGTGACCTCCACAGACGCCGCGAATAACACCAGCAGCGCGGCAAGCTGGAAAATCATTGTCGATACCATTGCGCCAACTGTTCCAGTGATAACGTTGGTTAACGATGACGTTGGCAGCATTACGGGCAGCGTTGCAAATAACAGTTGGGTCACCAACGACAATACGCCAACCATCTCGGGTACCGGTGAGCCAGGTTCACTGGTAAACCTGTACGATGGCATTCAGTTATTGACGGTTATTCTTGTCGACAGCTCGGGTACCTGGAGTTATACCGTTCCGGGGAATCAGGTGCTCAGCGATCGCACCCATCAGTTTACGGTATCGGCAACTGATGCCGCCGGTAATGTCATCACCTCACCCACAGTGGTCAGCGTTACCGTAGATACCCAACCGCCAGGCGCTCCTGTCATTTTGGCTGCTACCGACGACGTTGGGAATGCACCGATCGATCTGCCTACCGGAAGCCGTTCAAACGATACCTTGCCAGAGCTGAAAGGAACCGGAACAGACGGTTCTAAGATCACTCTTTATGATGGAGCTACGCCAATTGGAAGCACGACTGTTTTGCCCGGAGGCACCTGGAGTATTCAACTCGACCAACCGCTCAGTGAAGGCACACACAATTTATCCGCTATTGCCACGGACGTTGCAGGCAACGCCAGCAATGCCGGGACCTTTACGCTAACGATTGATACCACCCCACCAGCAGCCCCGGTTATCAGCTCCGCAGAAGGTCTGATTGGCACAAATCTACAAACGCTGAGTAACGGCAGCAGTACCAAGAGCTTGAATCCCGAACTCTCCGGAACCGGCGAGCCCGGCGCGAAGATTACGATTTATGATAATGGCGGTTCCATTGGTACCGTCACCGTACAGCCAGACGGCACCTGGACATTTACCCCAACCTCACTCACCGACGGGCCGCATAAGTTCACCGCTACAGCGACTGACGTTGCAGGCAACACGGGGATCCCATCGGCCAGCTTTACCTTGACGGTAGACAACACACCTCCCGCACAACCAGCCGCGCCAATCATTACCGACGATGTGGCTCCGGTAACGGGCGTGGTCACGAATGGCAATACCAATGACACCACGCCAACCTTTAGCGGCACGGGGAACGTCGGAGATTTGATTACCGTTTATCTGAACGGCACTCCCCCTTTGCAGGGAACGACAACAGTAGGTGCAGACGGAACCTGGAGCTTTACTCCGCCAGCACCGGTTACTCCAGGTACTTACCAGGTAACCCTCACCGCAACCGATCCTGCAGGCAACGTCAGCCAGCCATCAACAGCTATAACACTGAACATCGACACGACGCCGTCTGCGCCGCCGGTGATTATCGCCGCCAATGATAACGTCGGCGATATCATGGGTGACCTTGCACCCAACGCCGTGACCGATGACACCACGCCAACCATTCGTGGTACAGGTGTCAATGGAGACATCATCACTCTGTATAACGGCGGTACGGTGATCGGTACTGCAACGGTGGCAGGCGGTACCTGGAGTATTACCCCCGGGACTGCGCTGGCAAACGGGAGCTACACATTAAGCGCTACCGCAACAGACCCCGCAGGTAACGTCAGCGACAATTCAAACAGCATTTCGTTTACGGTTAACAACACGAAGTTAACGTTGCCGCAGGTCACGGATATCCAGGATAACGTTGGCGTCTTTACCGGTTCGCTAACCAGCGGCAGCGTCACGGACGATACAACGCCAACCATTAGCGGTACCGGCACACCGGGCAGTACGGTTTTGATTTTCGATGGTAACAATCCCATCGCCATTGCGACAGCTACCGTTGCTGCTAACGGCAGTTGGAGTGTGGATGTCCCCCTCACGCCCAATATCACTCACACACTGACTTTCGGCGCCGTGGATGACGCAGGTAACTCACTGGCAGCAGATAACCCGCTGACGTTGATTGTCGATACCCTGCCGCCTGCAACGCCTACGGTTACCAGCGTAGACCCGAACGGTACGCTGGTTAGCGGCTCTGCCGATCCAGGCAGTACCGTCATCATTCGCAGCGGTACTTCGATCCTCGGCCAAGGGATCGCTGACGATTCAGGTAACTTCGCTGTCACAATTTCGCCAGCGCAAACAACCGGTCAGGCGCTCAACGCCATCGCTCAGGATCCCGCCGGAAATCAAAGCGACCCGACAACGTTTAGCGCTGCTACCTCCAGCGTTCCTCATCCACCAACGCTTGAGATCGTTGATGACATCGCGCCCATCATGGGGGTGATTGGCAACGGTAAAACCACCAATGACACCTTACCACTGCTGCAAGGGACTGCCACTGCAGGAGCGACTGTTAATATTTATGTAAATGGTGTTTTGCAAGTTCCATCGGTAATAGCCGACGTTGTTTCTGGCGCATGGAGTTATCAGTTACCTGCCCCACTAACTAACGGTGCAACCTATAACTTCACTGTGTCGCAAACCGTCGGAGGCATACCCAGCGGTCAGTCACCCAACTACGCTATCACCATCGACACGACGGCACCGCAAGCGCCAACGATCACCAGCATTATCGACGATGTTGCCCCCGGCACTGGCTCGTTGGATAAAGGGCAAATTACAAATGATTCGCGTCCGACGCTCAACGGAACTGGCGAACCCGGGGCAACCATTACCCTCTACGATAACGGTATCGCTTATGCCACAACGACCGTAAACAGTAACGGATTCTGGAGCTTTACCCCGACAGCACCGCTGGGAGAAGGCGATCATCTCTTTACCGCCCGCGCAACGGACGCCGCTGGCAACCAGGGAGATCCATCCAGTGATTTCCGGATCATTGTCGATACCCTGGTACCGAATGCGCCATCTATTGTGACGGTCACGGACAACGTTGGTACGATCCAGCCCCTGACCTCAGGGCAGTTGACCAATGATAATACCCCAACGCTTGCTGGCGTTACCGAGGCGGATTCGGTTGTTACCATCCGCGATAATGGCACGGTAATCGGCACAACCACCAGCGACGAAAATGGCAACTGGAGCTTTACGCCTGCCCCTGCTCTCGGAGAAGGAAGCCACTCGCTGACTGCCAGCGTTACAGATAACGCGGGTAACATTAGCCCGACAACGCCACCATTTGTGGTCGTCGTCGACACGCTGGCGCCAGCCGCACCGAGCATTACCTCAGTAATTGACGATCAGCCCGGCAATACCGCGCTGACCAACGGACAGCTTACAAACGATGCGCAGCCTACCCTGAACGGCAAAGGCGAGATTGGCGCCATCATCACGATCCGTGATAACGGCGCTGAAATAGGTACAACTCAGGTGGACGAGTCAGGTAACTGGAGCTTCACTCCGGATGCTCCGCTGGGGCAGGGGCAACATAATTTCACCGTCGTTGCCACAGATCAGGCGGGAAACACAGGCGGAGTATCATCATCGTTTACTATTGAGCTGGACTCTATTGCCCCGTCAATACCGGTCATCAGTTCGGTGCAGGACAATACTGCGCCGACAACCGGGCCTATCTCCAACGGGCAAATCAGCAACGAAAGTCGCCCGGCGCTCAGCGGTTCCGGTGAAGTTGGCGCGACGATTACCGTCCTGAGCGATGGTCAGGCCATTGGCACCACCATCGTCGGCGCAGGCGGAAGCTGGAGTTTTACACCCTCCGCGGCATTGGGTAACGGCCAGCATACTCTGACCGTCACGGCTACAGATAGCGCAGGCAATACCAGTCTGCCTTCTGGTGGCTTTACCTACACCGTCGATACTCTGGCACCGACAGCACCAGTGATTACTCAGGTTGCGGATGATGTCGGCCCGCTGATCGGTAATCTGAACAACGGTCAGGCCACGAACGATCCACTCCCGACGCTTAGCGGTATGGCTGAAGCCAATTCCACGGTGAGAATTTACGATAACGGATCGTTTATCGGCTTTACCACAGCGGATGGTACGGGCGCCTGGACCTTCACACCGGGAACCCAACTTGGCAACGGTAACCACGCGCTGACGGTAACAGCCACCGACGCGGCCGGAAACGTCAGCCCGACATCTGCGGGATTTAACATCGTTGTTGATACCGTCGCCCCGCTTGCGCCAACGATTATCCAGGCGTTTGATGACGTGCAGCCGGGAACCGGAACGCTATCGAACGGAGCCTTTACCAACGACACCCGTCCCGTACTCAGCGGTTCAGCGGAAGCCGGTGCCCGGGTAGCCATCTACGATAATGGCGCGCTGCTGGCAACGGTGACTGCGGCGATAGACGGCACGTGGGAATATCTGACCACCACACTTGGCAACGGTCAGCATGTGTTTACCGCCATCGCCACCGACGCCGCCGGGAACGTGAGTCCTGTCTCAGGTGGGTTTACGATTAATGTCGACACCATTGCACCATCCGTCCCGCTGCTGGTCTCTGTGGTGGATGATATCGCAGGCGGCGTGTTCAATGCAGCGCTCAGCAACGGACAGTTGACCAACGATGCGCGCCCAACGCTGAACGGCACCGCCGAGGCAGGCAGCACCATCAGCATCTATGACGGAAGCACCCTGTTGGGTACCGCGCTGGTGCAAAGCAATAACAGTTGGTCGTTTACCCCAACCACACCGCTGGCTAATGGATCGCACACCTTCACAGTCACCGCCACTGATGCGGCGGGCAACACCAGCGGCGCGACGGCAGGCTTTAGCGTGGTGGTTGACACCACGGCGCCGACGCAGCCTTCAATCAGCAGCATTATTGATGATATTGGGCCAAATACCGGGCCGATTGGCAGCAATCAGCCGACCAACGACGCGCGCCCAACGTTAAACGGCAGCACGGAAGCCAACGCGCGAGTTGATATTTATGATAACGGCAGCTTTGTCACCAGCGTAACGGCGGATGGCAGCGGCAACTGGAGCTACACCCCGACTACCGCGCTGGCACAAGGTACCCACTCGTTTACCATCACCGCAACGGACAGCGCGGGTAATACCAGTGGTATATCGTCTGCGGCAGCGATCGTGGTCGATACCGTTGCCCCAGGTATCCCAACCGGGCTGGCGGTAAACGCCAACGGCACCGCGCTCACCGGCGTTGCCGAGCCAAACAGCACGGTCATTATTACCTCCAGCGGCGGAACGGTGCTCGGCACGGCAACCGCCAACGCCTCCGGTAATTTCACCTTCACACTGAACCCACCGCAAATCAGTGGGCAAACTCTGCTGGTCAGCGCACAGGATGCCGCAGGCAACATCGGTACGGCGGGTAACGTGCTGGCACCGTTTACCGGCGTACCACCTGCGCCTGTTATTGCCAGCGTGCTCGATGACGTCGGCACTATCATGGGACCCGTCGCTCCCGGTAAAACCACCAATGACACCCTGCCAACGCTCAGCGGAACGGCGCAGGCTAACGCCGTCATCAATCTGTACAACAACGGCGTGCTAATGGGCTTCACGACCGCAGACGGTAACGGGATCTGGAGTTTTACCCCATCCGGTGCACTCAGCGAAGGTAACCATGCGTTTACCGCCACGGCAACCAACGCCAACGGCGCAAGTGGGTTGTCCGGTTCGTTCAGCGTGATCGTGGACACCACGCCACCGACCGCGCCAACGCTCCTGATCAGCGCCGATGGCGGTACCGTCAGCGGCGTCGCCGAAGCGGGAAGCACAGTCACCATTTCTCTGCCCGGCGGCACCAGCGTGACGGCAATCGCCAACAGCAGCGGTGTCTACAGCGTCAACCTGCCGGTTCGCCAGATTGAAGGGCAGTCGCTGTCCGCCACGGCGACCGATGCGGCGGGAAATACCTCATCGCCGACAAACGCTCTCGCACCAGTATTGCCGCTGCTGGCTGAAGACAATGTCACCAGCCTGCCGCTACAAACCGATGTCACCGTCAGCACCGAGCATCAAAGCGATTATGGTTTCCTGTTGGTCAATGCGCTGGGAAATGTCGCCAACGTGCTGGGGAACGATACGGCAAGCGTGAATTTCAGCATCGCTTCTGGCGGCAGCGGATCCATTACAATCAATGCCGCAGCGACCGGCGTAGTGCTGTCGCTGTTAAACACACTTGAAGTCGTCATCCAGCGCTTTGACACCGCGCTGAATGCCTGGGTGACGGTGGTGGATACCGGAAAACCAGACTTTGCCAGCCTCCTCACTCTGGGCGCCTCAGGCGTAACGCTCAATTACAGCGGACTGACTGGTGGTGATTACCGCGTGGTCAGCTACAACACCAACCTGCTGGCGACCGGAGCATACACCAGCCTTGATGTCTCTGTGGTAAAAGCTAGCGCAGGAACCATCACCGGCGGTACTACCGAGTCTGGCAATATCATCACCGATATCGATCCCGCCAACGGGCAGGATAATGCCCCTTCCGGCACGCTGGTTACCGCCATCACCGACGGTAACGGCAACGTCGTGAACATCCCGTCGGGCGGCATTGATGTGCAGGGGAAATACGGCATCCTGCATATCAATCAGAACGGTAGTTACACCTATACCCTGACCAATACGTCAATCTCGGTGTATGGCCGTTCCGAAAGTTTCACCTACACGCTGACGCATGGCAGCGATCACTCCTCGGCAAAACTGGTGGTAACGCTCGGTCAGGCGCCCACCACCAGTACGGTAACCGCAGCAGACGATGTGGCTGCGCTGACTTACGGGACGCAGGTCATCGCGGTTGATCATGGCACATCACAGCAAACCGGCTTCACCCTCGCCAACGTCGGACTGGGCAATGTGCTGGATGTCAGTCTGGTTAACGGTTTAACCAATCCGATCAAATTTAATGTGGATGATGGCGCAACCCGCACGCTGACCGTCAAGGCCAGCGTTCTCGGCGTCACGGTTGGCGGTTTTGATCTCTATGTTTATCGCTTCAACGAATCCATTCAGCAGTATGAGCAGTTCCGCGTGAAGCCCAACTGGGTCACGGCGCTGCTAGGAGGTAGCTCAACGGATTACACCATCACCCTGCCTGGCGGTGACTATCTGTTCCTGCTTAACGCCTCCGGCGGTCTGACGCTGCTGACCAGCTATACCCTGAATATCCAGGCCGATCACACCTACGCCGTCGACAGCCTGAGTGCGACAACCAATGGAAACCTGCTGGTCAACGACTCGGCTCCGGCCAATACCGTTATCACCGAAGTTAACGGTGTCACCGTAAACGGAACGGGTACAACCACCATTAACGGGCAGTACGGCACGCTGACTATTGATGCGAAAGGGAACTACACCTACACGCTGAGAAGCGGACTGGGCGCAGACGGTATCAATACGCCGGACAGTTTCGTGTATAAGGTCAAAGCGCCAAACGGCGATACCGGCAGTGCATCGCTGAATATCAAACCAACCCCACAGGCGCTGGATGCAGTAAATGACGTCAGCAGCACGATGGCGGTTAGTACCCAGGCGGATACTTCCCGGTCGTTTACCGACGACAGCGTCGGGAACGCCAGCTGGAGTGCCCAACTCCTTTCACCCACCTCAAAAAGTGGTACTGGCGTCATTGAAATCGCAACGGGAACGGCGGTGCAAAACGCCATACTGCATTTTAACGTCGCGTCAGGTCTGACGCTGGGCGGGCTGACCGTCACCTGGGCGCTGTATGACAGCAACAACATCAAGATTGCCGGTAACTCTTTCAATGGCGGATTGCTGGTTGGCGGCAATATCGATATAGCCTTGAGCGGGATCGTACTGCACCCCGGCAACTATCGCCTCGACTATACCGGAAGCGTCGGGGGGCTGGGGCTGGGGAATATCACCATCACCCCCAGCGTGAAAGGTACGATAATCGACCTGCAAAACTTCGAGACTTCCACAGCGAACAGCGTCACAGGCAATATTTATGACGGAGACCATATTGCCAGCGTGCATACCTTGCTGACGGTGAACGGCACGGGCGGCAGTACCGTCACGCTTGATCCGCTGAGTAGCACGACCAGCGCCATCATTAACGGGTTGTACGGCAAACTGACCATTGGCATTGATGGTCATTACACCTATGCCCTCAACAGCGATGTCTCGCTCTCCACCATCGTCACCAAAGAGACATTTACCTACACCCTTAACGACCAGAATGGCCATACCGATACCGCTACGCTGACCATCAATATGAATCCGCAAGTGGTGAGTACCGTCGATGCCGATCGCCTGACTGGCAGCGCCTACGGCGATACGCTGATTTATCACCTGCTCAACGCCAACGACGCTACCGGCGGCAACATTAGCAATGGTGCTACCGACACCTGGACCAACTTCTCACTGGCCCAGGGTGACAAAATCGATATCGGCGACCTGCTGGTGGGCTGGAACGGGCAGAACGCTACGCTCGGCAACTACCTCACCGTAACCACCAGCGGTAACAACACGGTGATTGCCATCGACCGCGACGGTACGGGCAACACATATCACTCAACCAATCTCATAACGCTGGAGAACGTACACACCACGCTCGATGAGCTGGTGCAACAAAATCACATCGTGCCCTGACGTTAACGCAATGCGTTAAAGCGCCATAACTACAGCCCCGGATGCCATGACGTCCGGGGCAATAACAGTCGTCGCTGCCGTATTTTGTAAGGGATAAACTATGAGAAATGTCGCGCCTGTTGCATTACTTCTGGCATTAACGCTCTGTACCCTGCGGGTGAATGCCGAAGATGAACCGCAAATTATTACGCCGGAAGGACTGGCCACCAGCCAGATGCTTCCCTCGCTGGACGGCGCGGTTGCCGATCTGCCGCTGAGCGCTGCCGCCCCCGGCAACCTGATGCTCAACGACGCGGTAAGTCGTGCCGTGAGCTGGCATCCTTCTATTCGTGAATCGATCGGCAAACTGCTTTCGCAAAACGAACAGATCGACGTGGCGAAATCGAAATATTACCCGCAGGTTTCTGCCGGAATGAATAACGGTTACAGCAATACCTATACCGACCACGGCTTTAGCCCGGCGCTGGTTATTTCGGTGTCACAAATGCTGTACGACTTCGGCAAAGTGGCAAGCCAGGTCCGCGCCGAGACAGCCGGAGCCGCACAACAGCAGGCGAATGTGTTACTCAGTATTGATACCATCGCCCACGCAACCGCCAACGCGATAGTCCAGGTGCAGACGTGGCAACAAATGGTGGATGCCGCCGAAGAACAGCTCACCGCCTTAAACGACATTGGTCGACTGACCCGACAACGCAATGATGAAGGGGCAACCTCGCTGTCCGACGTGGTGCAAACCGATGCGCGTATCGAGTCTGCGCGTTCTCAGCTGGCGCAGTATCAGGCCAATCTCGACAGCAGTAAGGCCACATTGATGAGTTACCTCGGCTGGAACTCACTTAACGGCATCAGCAACGAATTCCCGGCCAAACTGGACAGCAGCTGCGATGTGGTCAAACCGGAAGATAAACTGGTTCCCGCGGTTCTGGCGGCCTGGGCACAAGCGAATGTGGCACAGGCAAATCTCGATTACGCCAACGCGCAGATGACGCCCACCATCTCTTTGGAACCGTCGGTGCAGCATTATCTCAACGACAAATACCCCAGCCATGAGGTGCTCGACAAAACCCAGTACTCCACGTGGGTAAAAGTTGAGATGCCGCTGTATCAGGGGGGCGGACTCACCGCCAGGCGCAACGCCGCCAGCCATGCGGTAGAGTCTGCACAATACTCCATCCAGCGCACCCGACTCGAAGTACGACAAAAATTACTGGAGTCCCGCAGCCAGGCAATGAGCCTCGCCACCGCCCTGCAGATTCTGCGCCGCCAGCAGCGACTGAGTGAACAAACGCGCGAGCTTTATCAACAGCAGTATCTGGACCTCGGTTCGCGCCCGCTGCTCGACGTGCTTAACGCCGAGCAAGAGGTGTATCAGGCCCGTTTTGCGGAACTCCAGACTCAAAACCAGCTGCGCCAGCTCCAGCTGAACTGCCTCTATAACACTGGCTCGCTTCGCCAGGCGTTCGCCTTAAATAATCGCAGCATTCAATCGGTGGAGATCAAGCTATGAGCGACCTCGACTCACATGCAAAAGATGCGATTAGCGAACACGCTCTTAGCCAGTGGGCGCAGGCGATGACGCATATTGCCAATCACTATCGCGTGGCCTGTTCTCCCGGCGCAATCCAGGCCAACGCCCCGTGGTTTGCGGGAAAAAGCCGGGCAACGGCCCTGTCGCAACTGGCGCGTCAGGCGGGACTGTCATTTCATGCGCTGGATACCGCCACGCAGCTGTTCGGTCAGTGGCGTCTGCCGGTGGTGGCGGAACTGCGCGACGGCCAGCTAATGGTGATAGAACATTTCAACGGCGAAGATGCACTGGATGTGTTTATCATCGCCGAAGAGGGCCAGCGTAACCGGCTCACGGTCGCAGAGCTTCTGCCGGAGATCGTGAGTATTACCGCGCTACGCCCGCTGTCGGCGCTGAAGGACAGTCGGGTAGACCGCTATATTTCGCGCTTCAAGCCCGACTGGATGCGCGAACTGGTGTTAAAAGACATTAGTCCTTATCTGCAGGTCATGATTGCCGCCTTTCTGATTAACGTTCTGTCGCTCGCCGGGATTATCTTTTCTATGCAGGTTTATGACCGGGTGATCCCCGCCCAGTCTTATCCAACGCTGTATGTTCTCTCCACTGGCGTTCTGGTGGCAGTGCTGTTTGGCTTTTTGCTGCGCGAAGCGCGTACCCACATAATGGACCTGCTCGGCAAACGTGCCGATATGCGCATTTCCGATCGCGTGTTCAGCCATGCATTGCGCCTGCGCAACAGCGCCGTCCCCCGCTCGACGGGGAGCTTCATTTCTCAACTGCGCGAGCTGGAACAGGTTCGCGAGATGATCACCTCCTCGACCATGTCGACCATTGTCGATCTGCCGTTTTTCTTTTTGTTTATCGTGGTGCTGGCTTTTATCGCCCCGCCGCTGGCATGGATAGCGCCCGTC
>NZ_SZWU01000038.1:25464-35945 GCF_005280935.1 Citrobacter sp. wls757
GCCCTGCTGATGATCCTGCCCGGTTTGCTGTTACAGAAAAAGCTGGCGGTGCTCGCCAACCAGGCTGCCCATGAATCCACCCTGCGCAACGCGGTGCTGGTCGAGAGCGTTCAGGGGCTGGAAGACATCAAGCTGATGCAGGCGGAAAACCGCTTTTTACAGCAGTGGAACAGCTACATCCGCATTACCGGAGAGTCCGGGCTGCGCACGCGCAGGCTGACTCAGGGGCTGATTGGCTGGGGCATGTCGGTACAAAGCCTGGTCTACGCCGCCATCATTATGTTCGGCGCGCCGATGGTCATTGAAGGCACGATGACCACCGGCGCCGTGGTGGCCGCTTCGATGCTCGGTTCCAGAATGATTGCCCCAATGGCTAATCTGTGCGGTGTGCTGGCCCGCTGGCAACAGGTCAAGGCGGCGAAGATGGGGTTAGACAGCATCATGCAGCTTCCCACCGAAACGCAGTACGACGAAGACCGGGTGCATCAGGAGATTTTTCACGGTCATTATCTGTTTGAGAACGCACACTTTCGCTACCACAGCGACGATCAGCGCGTTCCGCTGCGCATCTCGCGCCTGGAGGTCATGCCCGGCGAGCGCGTGGCAATCCTCGGGCGTAACGGTGCCGGGAAATCAACCCTGCTGCAGGCCATGGCGGGTGGTGTGGAGATTATCCAGGGCGATGTCCGGCTCGACAACCTGAGTCTGGCGCAGATCGATATGGCTGATTTACGCCGCAACATCGGTTTTCTTAGCCAGAACGCTCGGCTGTTTTTCGGCACCCTGCGCGAGAACCTGACCCTCGGCGCACCGCATGCCAGCGACGCGCAGATCTTCGAAGCGCTGGAGGTCAGCGGCGCGGCAGCTTTCGTTAAACAGCTCGCCAAAGGGCTGGCGCACCCCATTATGGAGGGCGGCAACGGTTTGTCCGGTGGACAACGGCAGTCGATCCTGCTGGCAAGAATGCTGCTGCGATCGCCCAATATCGTGCTGCTCGACGAACCCAGCGCCTCGCTGGATGAACATACCGAGCGGGAGTTTATTCAGCGCCTGAACCAGTGGCTGGGCAACCGCACATTGGTTGTCGCCACCCATCGCGTACCGGTTCTGGAGCTGGTCGAGCGCGTGGTGGTATTAAAAGAAGGTCAACTGGTCATGGATGCCCCGAAAGCGCAGGCATTAAATGCGAGCCGGGCACCCGCCCCAACTCACGGTCGGGAGTGGAAAAATGAAAACCAATCCGCATGATGCCGCCATGGACGACCTCGATATCCGCCGCGAGCACCGTTTTTCCGGGGCCAGCCGCATTATTCTGCTCAGCACCCTGCTGTTTGCCGTCCTGGGTATCTGGGCATATTTCGGCAAGCTGGATGAAGTCTCAACCGGCAGCGGAAAAGTGATCCCCAGCTCGCGAGAGCAAGTCTTGCAGTCGCTGGATGGCGGCATTCTCGCCGAGCTTACTGTACGCGAGGGAGATAAAGTGCAGGCCAATCAAATAGTCGCCCGCCTCGACCCCACCCGTTCTGAGTCCAATGTTGGGGAGAGTGCAGCCCGTTATCGCGCCTCACTGGCTTCCAGCGCAAGGCTTAATGCCGAAGTTAACGATCTGCCGCTGGTCTTTCCCGATTCACTGCGCGCCTGGCCGGCTCTCATCGCCTCCGAAACTCGCCTGTATAAAAGCCGCCGCGCGCAGCTTGCGGATTCAATGGCAGAACTGCAAGATGCACTGGTCTCAGTAAATAAAGAACTGGCCATCACCCAACGGCTGGAGAAAAGCGGTGCCGCCAGCCACGTAGAAGTGCTGCGCCTGCAACGACAAAAAAGCGATCTGGGATTAAAAATCACCGACCTGCGCTCACAATATTTCGTGCAGGCGCGGGAAGCGCTGTCAAAAGCTAACGCCGAAGTGGATATGCTGGCGGCTATTTTAAAAGGACGTGAGGATTCCGTCACCCGCCTGACCGTACGCGCGCCGATGCGCGGTATTGTGAAAAACATCCAGGTCACCACCATCGGCGGCGTTATCCCGCCCAACGGCGAGATGATGGAGATTGTGCCGCTGGACGATCATCTACTAATAGAAACCCGCCTGTCGCCGCGTGATATTGCGTTCATCCATCCCGGTCAGCGGGCGCTGGTGAAGATAACCGCCTATGACTACGCCATTTACGGCGGGCTGGAAGGCGTAGTCGAAACCATCTCCCCGGACACCATTCAGGACAAAGTGAAACCTGAAATCTTCTATTACCGCGTGTTTATCCGCACCCATCAGGACTTCTTACAGAACAAACTGGGACGCCATTTCTCCATAGTACCGGGCATGATTGCCACAGTGGATATAAAAACAGGTGAAAAAACCATCGTCGACTATTTAATCAAACCGTTTAATCGCGCAAAAGAAGCGCTGCGCGAGCGCTAAATCCTTGAGGATTAGGGGTTGCGGGGGCTGGTCACGCGTGTCACAAGTCTGTTATACTTGCTCTAACACATTGGGGCTGATTCTGGATTCGACGGGATTCGCGAAACCCAAGGTGCATGCCGAGGGGCGGTTGGCCTCGTAAAAAGCCGCAAAAAAATAGTCGCAAACGACGAAAACTACGCTTTAGCAGCTTAATAACCTGCTCTGAGCCCTCTCTCCCTAGCTTCCGCTCTTAAGACGGGGATCAAAGAGAGGTCAAACCCAAAAGAGATCGCGTGGAGGCCCTGCCTGGGGTTGAAGCGTTAAAACTAATCAGGCTAGTCTGGTAGTGGCGTGTCTGTCCGCAGGTGCCAGGCGAATGTAAAGACTGACTAAGCATGTAGTGCCGAGGATGTAGGAATTTCGGACGCGGGTTCAACTCCCGCCAGCTCCACCAAATGATGATCCGGATACGTCCGGTGAAGTACAGAAAGCCCGCACGGCACAAGCCCTGCGGGCTTTTTTGTGTCTGTCGTTGTCCGAGAACATCCGGCTAAATCCGGTGATTATTGGTATACGTTTAGGTATACGGTAGGATGTATACCTAAAAGCGTATACCAATTCATGAAGGAGCGGCCACTGTGGCACGGACAACACGCCCCCTTACCAACACCGAAGTTCTTCGCGTTAAAGCGTTAGAGAAGGATCTAACTCTGCATGATGGCGATGGCCTTTTCCTGATAGTGAAAACCAGCGGGAAAAAGCTCTGGCGTTTCCGTTATCAACGTCCAGCGACAAAACAGAGGACAATGATGGGGCTTGGTGCCTTCCCCGCCCTTTCACTTGCTGATGCCCGAGGGTTAAGAGCGGATTACCTTGCCTTGTTAGCCAACGGAATTGACCCACAAATTCAGGCCGAAGTTGCAGAGGAACAGCAGCAAATCGCTCTGGACAGTATTTTCTCAACTGTCGCCGCTAACTGGTTCCAGCTCAAAAGTAAAAGCGTTACCCCTGATTACGCAAAAGACATTTGGCGCTCATTGGAGAAAGATGTATTCCCTGCCATCGGTGAGATCCCCGTTCAGCAAATCAAAGCCAGGACACTGGTTGAAGCTCTTGAGCCAATAAAAGCACGTGGAGCACTTGAGACTGTGCGCCGGTTGGTGCAGCGCATTAACGAGATAATGATTTATGCCGTAAACACTGGCCTCATTGATGCTAATCCAGCATCAGGTGTTGGGATGGCCTTTGAGAAGCCCAAAAAACAAAATATGCCGACGCTGCGGCCAGAAGAATTGCCCAAGCTGATGCGTTCTTTGATTATGTCCAATCTGTCTGTTTCGACGCGCTGTCTTATTGAGTGGCAACTTCTGACCCTTGTGCGCCCTTCTGAAGCCTCCGGCACTCGGTGGGCAGAGATCGATCTCGATGCAAAGCTCTGGACGATTCCAGCCGAACGGATGAAGGCCAAGCGTGAGCATGTTGTTCCCTTATCGCCCCAGGCATTAGAGATTCTGGAAGTGATGAAACCAATCAGTGCTCATCGTGAACATCTTTTCCCAAGCAGGAATGATCCAAAGCAAGCGATGAATAGCCAGACTGCAAATGCTGCTTTAAAGAGAATCGGATATGGTGGTAAATTAGTAGCTCATGGTTTACGGGCAATTGCTAGTACATGTATGAATGAAGCAGAATTTAATCCTGATGTAATTGAAGCTGCATTAGCTCATATTGAAAGTAATGATGTTAGAAAAGCCTATAACCGCTCAACCTATCTAGAGCATCGAAAAGAATTGATGGACTGGTGGGGTATGCAGTGCACTTCTGCAAAAAATGGGACTGTTCGATAGCAGCATCTTTTTGACTCAATTCTACATACACGGAGTAATAAATGGAACTTGGTTTCTTTAAGAGTAGCTTGAAATACAATGCAGGAGCAACGATTTTCTGTGTTTTTGCATTATATTTATCAATGCCTATTTTTGAAAATGTTAATTTCATCTCGAACCATCCAATTATCGTCTCAGTACTATTTATATTATTAGTAAATTCTTTACTTTTGATAATTTACTGGACATCCCATAACAAAAAAACAAATTCTCAACCGGGTATAAAAGGAAACAAAATAACCGGAAATAAAGCAAAAAACATTAACATACTTTCCAATGGGGAAATAACTAAAAACATCGTCAGTAATAATGAAAGCGATGGTGACATTAATATTGGACAGGGCTTCAAAAATGGAAAAAAGTGAAGGCCTAGTCATATCTGATAATGAAATAACTAATAATAGTCCAGGAAGAGATCTTAACGTTGGGACACACATAAGTTTCAATGAGGTTAAAAATCGGAGCAATGCACTAGCAAATTTATTAGAACGTTCTAAAAAACTTTGTGAGACAGATCAAGAATATAGATACATGCTCGAAGAGTTGCAAGAGTATCTTCAACCACGTCCCGGTCGTAAAATCATAGGGTTAGAAGAAAAACTAAAAGAAGGCAATCGTCTTGATTTGTTAGAAGATGCGGCTTATTTAGAAAATAAGTTTGCAAGGCGAGTTAGCAAGCATCAGTTTTCCATATCAGAAGAAATAATTTACTGTCATTGTTTAAGTAAAATAAACTCATCTTTTTCACAATACGTCAAACCACTGTTTAAAAACACAGTAAACACTGCTATAATTGACAGAGTCATTTATGACAGAATCGTTGAACCTCTTTATGAAGAAGTGTCTGAAGTTAGTACCGCCATTTCTAGCGAATTAATTAGAGGCATGATTTTCTTCTTAACGGGTAAATGTCACTTACGGTGGGTTGGTTAATGATTATTTATCATCCATTTAAAGATGCAAACCATTGCTCATATCGTATTATAAGTTTGCTATATAAAAATAATAGTAAGATTAGGGATGAGCACCTTAATTTTATGGATTTTTATTACCTTTTCCCTTGTCAAATGCAGAATATTGATGGGTGGCCGCGCTCAAATTCAAAACTTGCACGCCAAATTTCTACTATAGCGCACTCTTATGAAGCAATTGAAAATCCTCGTAGAATTTTCTTTGAATTAAATATAATACGTAAAAACACCTTGGCGCATTTATTTTCGAAGGGAATTCTATCTTTGATAGATGAATATATCTTCCTGAATATTGAAAGAATACCAGCATCCCTGATTAATACGCTTGAAGCTGACACCTTTAGAGCTAGCTTTGAATTTACTACCATTGCTAACGAAATACCAAAACTGGCGATCAAAGGCAAAAAAGGCCTCAAGGCAAAAACTAATTTAATGGAATATCGTTATGATTAAAAAACCTTCATATCTCAAATTAAATAGATTAGTCATAACTAAAGCTGGAAAACAGTTATATGACGAAAAATTTCACGATGGAATAAACATAATCAGAGGAGAACATTCTGTAGGAAAATCAACAATTTTAGATATGATTTTTTATGTTTTAGGTGGCGAATTAAAAAAAGACGACTGGAAATATCCAGCTGATGAATGCTCGAATGTCAATGCAGAAATTACAATCAATGACCGAATTATTACCTTAACCAGACCGGTGGATCCTAGTGGTGCAGTTCCTCATATTAAAATCTATGAGGGAGAGTATGAAAAGGCGATGAAAGATGCAGATGGCTGGCTAGACTATGGTTCAAGGAGAAGCAATGAGCGATTGAGCTTCTCAGAAATGATGTTTGAACTTTTCGATTGGGGACAATATAAATCTGACAGCTATCAAAATTTAACTATGCATCAAATAATGCGACTTATTTATTTAAGTCAATCATCAGATTCCAACAGAATATTTCGCAAAGAATCTACTCGCTCTGACAATGAAAACACTAGAACAGCCATCGCTGAGTTTCTTTTCGGTCTTGATGATTTGGAAACTCACTCAGTTCGTCAAAATCTATTGAAGTATGAGAGAGATTATGAAAATACTGGAACAGAATTAAGAGCATATTTCGAGCTTTTGGGAAATGATGCTAGTCTAACCGTTGAAATAATTAACGAATTATTGAATGAAAAATACATTGAGCTATCCGAAATAGACTCAAAGAAAGAAATATTATTACGTTCAACAGATAATATTGATAGCAACAACGAATATAACTTAGCTATCGAACGCAATGACATCCTTTTAAAGATACAATCACTAACAAACAAAATATCATTTAATAACAATGAGTTAAGCTCAAACAAGATCGAGATTCAGGACTGTTTGCTTTTTGGGCAAAATTTAGTATATCGTTTAAAATCTTTAAATGAATCACAAGAAACATATAAAGGTTTAGGTCGAATTTCGTTTGAATACTGCCCTTGTTGTTTAACACCAATATCAGAACACGATAACACTGATAATGATAGTGGTTGCGCACTTTGCAAATCAACAGTCAACAATTCCTCATTAGAGGAGAAATACATTGAGTCACTGAACGAACTGCAATATCAACAGCGTCAGAATGATAAGATCATAGAAAAACTATATGGTTCAGCAGAATACATAGAGAGCTATATTCAAGAACTCCGAAAAGAACTTGAAAGCTTGCAAAATAGATTATTTGAAATCAACTTGGTTTCAAATCATCGTGAGTTGGCTATAACTTCAATCATAGAAGAAAGAACTGCAAAACTAATTGAAATCAACTCCCTACAAGATAAAATTGATTCAATAGCTAAAGTTGACGACTTAAAATTAAAACGTGAAGACATCGCAAAGCAAATGGAAAGCTGTCGTTCACGAATAGCCGCTCTTGAGGCAAAAAGTCAGCATAGAAAAGAATATGTTTACTCAAAACTATCTGAGTTTTCCACTTTTATTCTTGAAGGAGATTCGGGGAATGAAGAGCTATTTAAAACAGCAACTAAACTCTCCTCAGAGATTGACTTCGCAAAAGATCGCTGGCTTTTGAATGAACGGGTAAACTATTCAGATAGTTCAAACGTTGTCAAAAAAGCAGCTCTGCATTTAGCATTCCTTATTTTTTCAATCGTTGATTCAGCTTGCCGATATCCTCGTTTCTCCATCATGGACTTTGAATGTGGGGATATAAATGAAGCTCGAAGCCATAACCTCCAAAAATTAATCACTACAAGCCTTAGTAATTCAAAAGGCTTTCAACTTATTATGACCACATCTAAAATTGACTCATCTTTAAATAACAACACTTACGGGGTTGGTCGTTATTATGACAAAAATGACTACATTTTGAAAATTTGACAACGCCATTTAAAAATATAATCATTTAATGTAGTTCTCTTCACAAATCTAAGTTGCTAATTTATTAATAACGATTAGCAACTTTTTATTGTCACAACACGTTTTATATTCATATGAGGATGTTTCGATAAATTAGTTTTAAACACCTCAGTATAATAAATATGTGTATATCCACTCAGCGCGCAATGCTCTCCCCGCCACGCCTGCCCGCTTAAGAGGTCACTTTTAATGCAGGTGCATGAACCGGCTCAGGCCGCGCCGGTACTGGCGTGGTGGGGGAAATAAAATACGGGGATTTGCATGCAAAACCATGCACCTTATGGATGCATGGCTTTTTTCGGGAAAAATAGCAGAATTTTCGGGGATTTTTTCGCGCGCTACTGTGCGGCCAGTTCTGCACGTCGGCGGGTGTAAATCAGGTTCTGTGCCGGGGTGAATTTCTGGCGATTATCATCCCGCGAAGCCGCATCAGGCCTGAATCCGATGGCCGTTAAAATATCGCTGTCCTGCACGGAATAATTAATTTTTTCACCTGCGGCCAGCCACACCGACAGGGCTTCACGCAGATAATCAACCGAGTGCTGCATGGCGCTCTGTTTTACTGCGGGAAGCTGTTCATTATACCCCATCAGTTCAGGCGCTAGCGTGGCGGCCAGCTCCGCGCCGTGCTGCTGCATAAAGTCATGGAGCCGGTTGCGGATGCTGATGTGCTGCACCTCCTCATGTGAGCGGATATAGCGACCGGCGGCCTGATTAATCTCCCATTTTTTCACGTCGATATTGTCGCGCAAATCCTGCATTCTGCGCGGGATTTGTTCGTCACCGGCAAGGAGCTGTTCACGGTATTCAAGTTCAAGGTCAGCCAGTTCGGCTTTACGTTTCAGCCAGGTGTTTTTGTTCGCCTGACAGGCCTCAAAGGCCTGCTGTATTGTCACAGTGGTCACGTGTCTCTCTCCTGATTAATGCCGGAACGGCGAGCTGTAGCAGCCCTGTACTTTACGCGGCGGCGGTGGCGTCACCGGGGTGGGGTCAGGTTTCTCCGGTGCGGCACGTATCACACCGTCAACAGACTCGATGGTGCGGAAAGTGGCCGAGCATTCGATATTGGTACACTGGTGATAACGCTGTTTGACGTTTTCCGACAGATACCGGCTGGTACGGACATGCGCGGTCTTTTTGCAGAACGGACAGTGAAACATAATTCAGCCCTCTGCCTGTTCGTGGTCTTTTGTGGCCAGTTCAGCGGCAAGCTTCATCCGTCTGGCCGGGCTTCTTAACAGCGCCATATCAACCCCGGTTATGACCGGGCGATTCATGCCGGTTACGGACAGGACCGGCTCCTGCTCCATATCAAAATGATACAGGGCTGACTGCAGATTCAGGGCATCACCCAGCTCGCGGGTCACGGTCGCACGCGGCGAGGTTTCTCCGCTCATTTCCAGCGACCGTATACGCAACAGAAAGGCACGTAACAGTGCGGGGCTGATACCGGCCAGCGCCTTCTTCCACTCGCTGTTGGCGTATGTGGTGAACGCTTTTTCATGGGCGCTGATATAAGCCGTACCGGAGGAGCATGCGCCAAGCATGGCGTGGCTTTTGTCTTTCTCCAGCTCGGTAATCAGACCGGTGAACTCATCAGCCAGTTCGCGGCTGGCGATACGTTTACTGTGTTCAGCTTTCAGTTCAGGAGTGAGGTTGCCGCGTAAAGTTCTAAAGCGGCTGCGCCAGTCCTGTTCGGCCTGTGCACTTTCACTGAGGGCGGTCTGTCGTTCCTGCTCACAACGCAGAATGGAAGCCTCAATGTCGCTGAGTTTACCCATGCTGGCCGTGTGTGCGTCTTTTGCTTCGTTAAGTGCGGCCAGCGCACCGGCAATACGTTGTTCCGCGCCTTCATCCTGTTTACTGATAACGGTCTGCATGGCTTTGATAATGAGTTCGGGTTTCATGTTCAGGTTCTCCGTGTGTTCAACCTGAAATGATTCTGACGCCTCCTGCACAACAACACGATTCATTGCCGTTGTCAGAGTGCTGGCACAAACAGACCTTAAAAACCGGCTGGCCAGAGAAAGGTCGCAGGAAAACCTTACTCACCGTTTGTTTTTTTACTTATAACTATTCACTACTGTTCACCTTAAATAAAAAGATAAGTAATACAGTAAGTTAAGGGGTGAACAGTTGAGGGTCTGACTGTTCACCGTTTGTTCACCACTGTTCACCCATTGGTTTTTTCAGCCAGCCAGCTTCTTAGACTTTTTAGTGATTAAAAAAGATAAGTATATAAATAAAAGCAATGGAAGGATTGCCAATGGATTGCCACAGGATTGCCAATGTATGCCACCGATTGCCACTGTTTGCCATTCACTTGTTAACGGTTTGTTGTGTGAGATTTCGCTACAAAATGACTTGTTGCCCCGAGGGAAAATATACACAAAATAGAGAGCTACCCGAAGCCGGACGGACACGACCGGCACTGTATGGACTTTGTGAGGTAGCCCGATGCACACCGCTTTTTCTTCCCCGTTTTCTGCCCCTGCCGCCCCGCTGATGCCGGTTTCTGATACCGTTCACGAGCGCTTTATCCGTCTGCCCGAAGTGATGCATCTGTGCGGCCTGTCCCGCTCGACCATTTACGACCTCATCAGCCGGGAAGCCTTCCCGAAACAAATCTCCCTCGGTGGGAAAAACGTGGCGTGGGCGCAGTCTGAAATCACCGCATGGATGGCAGATCGCATTGCCGAACGTAACCGGGGCTATGACGCATGATGATGATCGTTCAGCAAACAGCCCCTTTTTCTGGCTTGCTTCTTTTCGCCATTTCCAGGTATAGTTTTCCCGCTGCCGCAAAATCGGCA
>NZ_SZWU01000038.1:35993-37339 GCF_005280935.1 Citrobacter sp. wls757
AACTTCAAGGCGACACGACACGCGCCATGCGTGTTTTTTTATGTCGTTGCTCAGGCACACCCATTTTCAGGGCTGTGGTGTTTATTCGTGCACCCGAGGCCTTTTCTGATAATGGTAGTCCGGGCGGGGCAGCCTTCGGGCTGGCCGGTTTCCTTGAAGGCCGGTTACGCCAACCCCGTTCGGGCTGCCACCAGTGAAATTGGCGTTTCCGGTGGTAGTTTTTCAAACTACTTCAAGGAGGCTGCCATCATGGCTACTACCCTCACCCCGTCACACCCGCAGTTTGTCTTTGTGTTTGCCGCCGTTCGTCGCGCAGACCGTAAACCCCGTATCTGTATGCTCCGCACCGTTGCCGGTGATGAGCACGCCGCACGCCTTTCCCTCGTTCGCGATTACATCCTCTCGTTCGCTGGCCGCCTGCCGGTTGCGGAGGTGCGCGCATGAGACACACCACCATTACCGCCCGTGACCTCGAATGTCTGGAGCATATGCGCAATGTCGGCCAGCTCGTCGGCGACCTGATGCAGGTGCAGGACTGCGCGACCGTTAGGCGTGACCCGGCGCAGCACTTACAGCTCACCTCCGTGATTTACCTCATGACTACCCAGCTCGACGGCGTGGTCGAACGCTGCAATCAGCAGTGGCTGACCGGGGAGGGTAACGTATGAAAAAGCCATTACCGCCCGCATTACGCGCCGCGCTGTATCGTCGCGCCGTGGCCTGTGCCTGGCTGACCCTGTGCGAACGCCAGCACCGCTACCCACACCTCACCCTCGACGCGCTGGAAAGCGCCATTGCCGCCGAGCTGGAGGGCTTCTACCTGCGCCAGCACGGCGAGGAAAAAGGCCGCCAGATTGCCTGTGCTCTGCTGGAAGATTTAATGGAAGCCGGACCACTCAAAGCCGCCCCGTCGCTGTCCTTTCTCGGGCTGGCCGTGATGGATGAGCTTTGCGCCCGTCATATCACCGCACCAGTACTGCACTGAGGGAGAAAACAACCATGAAAATGAACGTAACAGAAACCGTAAAACAGGCGTGCGGCCACTGGCCGCGCATTCTCCCTGCGCTGGGTGTGAAGGTGATTAAAAACCGCCATCAGTCCTGCCCGGTATGCGGCGGCTCCGACCGCTTTCGCTTTGACGATAAAGAGGGGCGCGGGACGTGGTTCTGCAATCAGTGCGGCGCGGGTGACGGGCTTAAGCTGGTAGAAAAAGTGTTTGGCGTGACTCCCTCAGAGGCCGCCGGGAAGGTGAACGCCGTGACCGGCAACCTGCCGCCGGTTGCCCCGGAAGTGATTGCGGCCGCAGAGGCTGAAACGGAGGCCGACCGCAAAGCGGCGGCCACGCT
>NZ_SZWU01000038.1:37380-39716 GCF_005280935.1 Citrobacter sp. wls757
GCTCATGGAGAAAACCCGACCGGCCACCGGCAATGCCTACCTCACCCGCAAGGGTTTCCCCGTTCTGGAATGTCTGACGCTCACCGTCATGCATAAAACCGGCGGCGTGACGTTCCGCGCCGGTGATGTGGTTGTCCCGCTGCATGAGGATACCGGCGCACTGGTTAACCTTCAGCTTATCAATGCTGACGGTCTCAAACGCACCCTGAAAGGCGGTCAGGTCAAAGGGGCATGTCATGTCATCGAAGGGAAAAAACAGGCCGGAAAACGCCTGTGGATTGCAGAGGGTTATGCGACCGCGCTCACCGTGCATCACCTGACCGGCGAAACCGTCATGGTGGCGCTGTCCTCCGTAAACCTCCTTTCTCTGGCGAGCCTTGCCCGTCAGAAGTCCCCGGCCTGTCAGATTGTGCTCGCTGCCGACCGTGACCTTAACGGCGACGGCCAGAGTAAAGCCGCTGCGGCCGCAGATGCCTGTGAGGGCATTGTTGCCCTGCCGCCGGTGTTCGGTGACTGGAATGATGCGTTTATACAGTACGGCGAGGAAGCCACGCGCAAAGCCATTTATGACGCAATCCGGCCTTCGGCACAAAGTCCGTTTGATACCATGAGCGAGGCGGAATTTACCGCCATGAGCGCCAGCGACAAGGCCTTGCGGGTGCATGAGCATTACGGCGAAGCGCTGGCGGTGGATGCGAACGGCCAGCTCCTGTCCCGCTATGAAAACGGCATCTGGAAAAATATCCCTGCCGCCACTTTTTCACGGAATGTGGCTGATTTATTCCAGCGCTTACGCGCCCCGTTCTCGTCGGGGAAAATCGCCTCGGTGGTGGAGACCCTGAAGCTGATTATTCCGCAGCAGGATACACCGGCGCGTCGTCTGATTGGCTTTCGCAACGGGGTACTCGATACCCAGAGCGGCGTATTCAGCCCACACCACAAATCACACTGGCTGCGCACGCTGTGCGACGTGGATTTCACTCCGCCGGTGGAAGGGGAAACGCTGGAGACTCACGCGCCGAACTTCTGGCGCTGGCTCGACCGTGCGGCCGGTAAAAGTCCACAAAAACGCGACGTGATACTGGCTGCGCTGTTTATGGTGCTGGCGAACCGCTACGACTGGCAGCTCTTTCTCGAAGTCACCGGTCCGGGTGGTAGCGGCAAAAGTATTCTCGCCGAAATTGCGACCCTGCTTGCCGGGGAAGATAATGCCACGTCAGCCGATATCGACACACTGGAAGACCCGCGCAAGCGTGCCTCCCTGATTGGCTTTTCGCTTATCCGACTGCCTGACCAGGAAAAATGGAGTGGTGACGGCGCAGGGCTTAAGGCCATCACCGGCGGCGATGCGGTCTCGGTTGACCCGAAATATCAGAACCCGTACTCAACACATATTCCGGCAGTGATTCTGGCCGTGAACAACAACCCGATGCGCTTCACCGACCGCAGCGGCGGTGTGTCACGTCGCCGGGTGATTATTCACTTCCCGGAACAGATTGCGCCGGAGGAACGCGACCCGCAGCTCAGGGATAAAATTGCGCGCGAGCTGGCCGTCATTGTGCGCCAGCTTATGCAGAAGTTCAGCGATCCGATGACCGCCCGTGCACTGCTCCAGTCGCAGCAGAACTCCGACGAGGCACTCAGCATCAAGCGCGATGCTGACCCGACGTTTGATTTTTGCGGCTATCTGGAAATGCTGCCGCAGACCAACGGGATGTTTATGGGCAATGCCAGCATTGTCCCGCGTAATTACCGTAAATATCTCTATCACGCGTATCTGGCCTATATGGAGGCTAACGGGTACAGGAACGTGCTCAGCCTGAAGATGTTCGGGCTGGGGCTGCCCATGATGCTGAAAGAGTACGGCCTGAATTATGAGAAGCGGCACACAAAGCAGGGGATACAAACCAATCTGTCGCTGAAAGAGGAAAGCTACGGCGACTGGCTGCCGAAGTGCGACGACCCCGCAGCAACATAACCTCACTCAGACCGGCAACAGCCGGTCTTTTCCTTTCTGACCATTGCCACAAGGTGAATAATCCACTGTTCACCCTTCACCGTATATTCACCCTGTATCACCATGAATTTATTGATAAAAAACCAGAGGTGAACAGTGTGAACAGTTAAATGCAAAAAAACTTTTTTTTGATGCGTTCCATTCAAAAAAACAGGTTTGCAAAACCAAAGTAAACACTACAGCAAATCGCCATTGGTATACGCTTAGGTATACCACTGAAAGTTGAATTGATAAATATCCAATAAAATCAAAATATTGAGAAACATTTTCAGACTCCGCCAGCCCACCAAACACCGGTGAAAGCCCTCAGCGCAAGCTG
>NZ_SZWU01000038.1:39756-43714 GCF_005280935.1 Citrobacter sp. wls757
CTATTGCCCCGTCCTGAAAGTGTTGACACGTTCCAGACTTAGATCCGGAGAACGTGATGATAGCTGAATACGAACAGACAGATTAATTTCCTGATAACTCTTTTTATTTAACAGTGAACGACCATGGTTAAATAATATCCCTACAGGCTTAAAATCATCACGATAAAAAGAAACGTATTTTTTAAATACATTCGTCATTTAAACGTTCGACATCGTTAAACAGCCCACAATGCCGCATAGTGTAAAAATATCCAGTTAACTTCTCCATGAACAACTCTTGAATTTTCCTACTAAATACATATATTACGCATCCCGTTCAGTACATGGAATAACCTTTGATTTTTTTAATTGATATTGGAGTTACAAATGTCAAATAAGAAAATTTCGCGGAGCAATGGGGCAACAGGCCCCGTTAATAAGGTTGTCGCATGGTCAACAATCGCTTTGCAGGCTCTGTATCCTGCCCTTCTTAGCTTCACGCCAACCATCAGCCATGCGTCAGCCGTTAAGGCATCGCAGGCCGCCGCAGAACAGCAAGAACTGCGCGGCCTGTCTTCTCTCGCCGCGCAGGCTGGCAGAAGTATTGAAAACGGCCATGCGGGCAGTTTTGCTGCCAATACCGTCTCAGCACAGGCAACGAAGGAGGTGGTAGAGTGGCTACAGAAGTACGGTAATGCGCGTATTCAACTCAACGTCGATGACGCTTTCTCGTTGAAAGATTCGGCGTTCGATTTCCTTTATCCGTGGGTTGATACAAAGCAGCATGTTTTATTTAGCCAGACATCGCTTCACCGTACCGATGACAGAACCCAAACTAATATCGGCATGGGTTATCGCTATTTCACGGCGGATAATTCAATGCTGGGCGCAAACTTATTTTATGACTACGATTTAAGTCGTCATCACGCACGTATGGGTGCAGGCGTTGAGTATTGGCGAGATTATTTACGCGCAGGCGCAAATGCTTATTTAAGATTATCAAAATGGAAGGATTCCCACGATCTGGATGATTATCAGGAACGTCCGGCGGATGGATGGGATATCTATACCCAAGGTTGGTTGCCATCGTATCCGCAACTGGGCGCATCGCTTAAATATGAAAAGTATTACGGCAAGAATGTCGGCCTCTTTGGCAGCAATCATCTTCAGGAAAATCCGTACGCCTTTACAGGCGGGATCAGCTATACGCCGGTTCCGCTAGTTACGCTTTCCGCTGAACACAAGCAGGGGCAGAGCAATACTCATGATTCACGCTTCGGCATAGAGATTAACTATCGCCCCGGCATCCCGCTGGCGAAGCAGTTGGACAGCGACAATGTTGCGTTAATGCGCGAAGTTCAGCACGGACGCTACGATTTTGTCGAACGAAATAACAATATTGTTCTGGAATACCGCAAAAAATCGGTTCTGAAAATCCGCCTGCCTGAAAGCGTACAGGGGGAAGGTGGCGCCGTTATTCCGGTGAATATTTCGCTGGATAAATCCCACTGGGGCATTCAGTCGGTAGAGTGGAACGATAGCGCATTTACCGCCGCTGGCGGACGCATTTCCGGTAGCGGCACATCATGGCAACTGACGTTACCCGCTTATACACCAGGCGGCACTAATCATTGGCAAATCGGTGCAACGGCGCGAGATGTTAAAGGAAATGTCTCTAACTATGCGGTGATGAACGTGACGGTGACGGGGAGTTCAGCCTCTGTCGGCACAATGGATTTTACATTGAACGGCGAGCAGCAACCGATCATCGCGGCTGACGGGAAGTCACAACATCCGGTTACGCTGGTGCTTAAAGATACCAATGGTAATCCGTTAACAGGGCTTGCACATGACATTGAGTTGTCTTTAGCGTTTACGCCTGACGCACAGAGAAATCGTGAGCGTTCAGCACAGGCTCCAAAACTTGGTGTAGTGCAGGAAACCCGCTCCGGGGTGTATACCGCCACGCTGACGCCGGGTTTAACGGCGGGGACGGCACGCATCACCGCTAAAGTCCTGGGTAAAACAGAAACCCTGACGGTGAAACTAAAAGCGGTTTCCGCAGAGGCGGCAAAATCGACATTCACGGTAATGCCCATGGAGCAGGTCGTTGGGCACCCGATTAGCCTGGCGTTAGAAGCAAAAGATAAAGACGGGAATGCCATCACCGGCGACGACAGCTTACGTTTTTATGCAGTCTCAGCCAGCGGCGAAGTCCGTTTTACTGCCGTAGAAGAGAAAGACGGCGTGTACAGCGCTAAGGCAACGTCTGAACTGGCTCAGGCGACACGCATTGGTGTGACGTCACAAAAACATGATTTCTCCGGACTGGAAAAACAAGCCAACTGGATTGCCGACAAAACGCAACCGGTGGTGCAGGCTTTTAACCTGACCAGGGACAATGCGCTGGCGGATGGCAAACAGAGTAATGTCGCGGCCGTTACCCTGACCGACCGTTATGGGAACCCGCTGTCCGGATACACGGTCACTCTGGCGTTACCGCCACAGGTTAAGATCGCGAATGGGGAGAACGTTGTGAAGACCGATGCCAAAGGTGAAGCAAGATTCTCACTGACCAGTTCAACGCCGGGAACTTATGATATTACGCTAAGCGCGGGGAACATCAGCTCATCGCTAAGCGTAACATTTGCCTCTGCAATGGAGGGGGCAACATTGTCTCTGACGGCCAAAGACAATGGCGCAATCACCAATATTGCAGCAAACGGTCGCGATGGTGCCACGCTTGAAATCATGCTCAACAATACCGCTGCGTCGGTTGAAGGACAGAAAGTGGAGCTTATCATAACGCCACAAGGGCTCGTGTACCCGGAGAAAATCACCACCAATAAAGACGGTTACGCGACGGTAACGTTAACTACGGTTAAGGCAGGTCATTACACCGTTAATGCCAGGGTTACAGATGGGCAGCACAGCGTTGAGTCCTCAAGCGTTGACCTGGAATTCGTACCTGATATTAACAGCGCAGTGCTGAATTTGACCGCACCGTCTGAGAGCATTGTGGCAAACGCATCAGCGGCACATGAAATTCAGGTACAGGTTGTCGACGGTGAAAACAACCCATTTAGTGGTGACGTGCACCTGACCAGTTCCCCTGCCAGTGGATTAAAACTGGGCCAGTCCGAACTGACATTGGATGAGAAAGGAATGGCATCAACAAACTTTATTGCCGCAGAAGCCGGGCACTATCAATTGCAGGCAACCTTCATCAAAGAGGGTAAACGCGTTACGGCGAGTAAGGCGATTGAGGTGGTATCGGATCTGCAAAATGCCGCGTTGACGATCGAACCGTCAACTACATCCGCCGTAGTCAGTGATGTGGATAACGTGGCGTTTACCCTGCATCTGACCGATACATCAGGGAACAGCGTCAGCAATCGTAAGCTGAAAATTACGGCTACAGGTCCATCGCCACGCGATCCTCTGGTGATTGACAATACGCTTGTCACCACCAATGGTTCCGGTACTGCGACTGTAAATGTCCACGGTAATAAGGCGGGTCGTTACACGCTGACCGCCACATTGGCTGAACACGGTAGCAATGTCTCGGCAAATGCTTCGATAACGCTGAATGCCGATGCCCAGAATCCAGTACTCACTCTGGAGCAGGATCCTGGCTATGCCGTTGCCAACCTTGAGCCGGTAGGCTTTATGGCCCGGTTGCAGGATAAATTCGGTAACCCGTTAAACGGCAGTGTCGAATTTAGCGCAGGCAGCAAAGCCAAACCCGGCAGCGGAACCTTTACGATGACGCCGGATAAAACCAACTTTAAGTTAGGGAATGCTTACTCTGAACTGAGAACGGATACGGCCGGTGTAAGTTGGGTAAGAGCGAAGGCAACGACGGGAGATAAAACGTTGGAAAAAGTACTCACCGTCTGGGTAGTTGAGAACCATCAACCAAATTCCTGATCGGGATATAAACAGGAGATAGCCGCAGCGTGGCGGCTATCTCCCTTTC
>NZ_SZWU01000038.1:43767-56126 GCF_005280935.1 Citrobacter sp. wls757
CCACTAAGACTCAGAACTGTAATAGCTTTAGCAAAGCTAAGTTCACTCTCGATGATTCCCCTTCCCCCGTTGATTTGAAAACAAGCAGCAATATAATAAAGGGGCTGGAAATATCGACAAAACCTCAGGTAAAATATTTCCAACCAGATGGCTATATTATCAAAATTAATTTATCACGTGACAAACTACGCAGGGAAACTTGAATCGAGTATCCGGTATCGATGTTTACATCACATTAATGACACGTGACATATATCATCAATTCGGAGATCTACATTTTCACTCTCAAAAATGTATCCCGATAAATATTTCACCCCAAAAGTGTTAAATTTTTATTATGATTATTTTGCGGAGAGTTTATGAACAAAATATATCAAATAAAATGGAGTAAAGTCCGTAATTGCTGGTGTGTGTGCTCCGAACTGGGAAGGAAGAACACGAAAAAAAAGTCCAGGGCGTTATTAGCCGGTGCTGTAGCGCTATGCTCATCAATGGCTTTTGCTGATGATATTGATGTCATCACAGATAACACCATTGATTTTGGCCAAAACAGTCACTCCATTAATTACCATATCAATGTAAAAGATAATGCCAACCTGGTGATTAATGCGCCGGACTCTCGCCCCCGCCTGACCTTCACATCAGGTGGTGGGCTGGATATTACCCAAGGAACAGTGCGTATCAATGGTGAGCTAAACGTTCTGCTGAGAGGTACGGGTTACCTTAACGTGTCCAATGCAGGCAGCGAGCTCTATGCTGACGACTTATATGACAGCGCATCAGACAACTGGCGAACTGGCGGTTATTTTAACGTGTCTGATGGCGGTAAGATTCATGTTAAAGGGACCAGTCGTCTTACCTATGAAAGGGGAAACATTAGCGGCGAAGGTAGCCAGGTAAATACTCAAACATTCTTCATGGGTGTTTTCAAGAGCTACGGTGGCGATCAATTCCTGTCGGTTAATAACAAGGGAGAAATTAACGCCAGTGAGAAATTAAGCCTAGGATATTTTAACCAAGATTCAAATACCACTTTAGTGGTATCAGACATGGGGAAAATCTCTGCTCCAGAAATTAGTTTGAGTACGAACTCAGAATTAGCATTAGGCGCTCAAGAAGGAGAGAAAGCTAAAGCTGCTGGGATTATTGACGCCAAGAAAATAGAATTCGTTTGGGCTAGTACGGACAATAAAAAAATCACACTGAACCACACCAGTGATAACGCCAATATAACAGCTGATATATCAAGCGGCAGTGAGGGGCTGGGTAATATCAATGCGCTTAATGGCACAACGTTTTTGTCCGGAGATAACTCAAAATTTAGCGGCAAAGTAAAAATTGCCAAGAATGCCACCCTTGGGGTTACGCAGAACCTGGGAGCCGCTGATATTAGCAATAGCGGCAAACTCTTGCTGAACGCTCAAAATGACATGGAGTTCACCAATAAGATTACGGGGAACGGTATTATCTCCGTCGGCGCCGGAAATGTGGCGTTAATGGGTGATAACAGCGCCTTTAAAGGCAAGATCAATGTTGAATCGGGTGCCGTTGCGACCGTGTCCGATCAGAAAAACCTGGGCTCTGCCGGGTTATCCGTTGCCGGGAAACTGCAGCTCAATAGTACCAGCGACTGGTTGTTTAACCACCAGATTTCTGGGTCCGGCATCCTGAGTGTCGATACGGGAAATCACGCTTTCTCTTTTAAAAATAGCACAGCGACCTCTGGGTTCACTGGTGCACTGGCGTTACAGAATACGACATTCAACCTGCAGGGAACCAACACCGATGCTCTTGCAAAAGCAGGGCTGATTGCAGGAAAAGGAAGTGAAATTTCACTGGGCACTGGCACACAGTCCATTGGAAGCCTGGCCTTTTCTGGCGGTACCATTGAGTTTGGTAACATTACCCCCGGCATACACCAAACCGACAAAATGGTGAATGTTAAAGATCAGTTAGACCTGACTGGGTCTGGTGCTGTGCAGGTGAATCCTGTGGGCGTAGTGGACGCCATATCTCAGGGTATTGATACCGGTCTCTCCTTAATGGAGCAGGAAGACGCCAATGCGGAAATTAAGCTGGTTTCCACCAATTCAGCAACCGTTGTAACAGGAGATGCCGGAAACCTGCAACTACAGGATCTGAACGGTAACGCGATAACAGATGCTGTTCAGCATGACATCAGCCAGGACGGACAGGTTGTAGCAAAGGGAACGTATGACTATCGCCTGACCAGTGGGCAAAATCATGACGGCCTTTATGTGGGCTACGGTCTGACACAGATTGAATTACAAGGACAGGGTCAGAATGCATTGATCCTGAACGCCAACGGAAAAACCGGAGCGGCTGCGGAATTGAGTTCCCGCCTGACCGGCTCCGGGGATCTGGCGCTCGACAGCCAGAAAGGCCACACAGTTTCACTGTCAGGTTTGAATAATGATTACACCGGTCTGACCGATTTGCGCAGCGGTAATCTACTGATGCTCAATGATAATGTACTGGGCCATACAGCAGGTCTGCAGATGGCAGAAGAGACCGTTTTGGATATGAATGGGCATAGCCAGACGATTGGGCAGCTAACCAGCGCGGTGGGATCAGTTCTGAATATTAATGGCGGTAGCCTGACGATTTCTAACGGCGGAACATCCGCAGGAGCATTGGTCGGCAGCGGTAATCTGAATATAGATAACGGTGTCTTTAGCGTGAAGGGCAATAATGCGTCCTTAAGCGCAACAACGACCATCGCTTCCGGCGCAGAGGTCACTCTGGATAATGTTCAGGGATTGGGGACCGGGGAGATTATTTCCGATGGCCACCTCAATCTCAATGCCGTTGAGGGACACTTGTCCAACAACCTTAGCGGTAAGGGTGAAGTTTCATTCAGCGAATCTAACGTCGCTCTTGAGGGGGATAACAGTGGATTTAGCGGCCAGCTTAACCTGGATAAAAACACACAATTAGTGGCGTCAGCCGCCGAACATCTGGGGGAGGCGACCATTCATAATCAGGGTGACATGATCCTTAACAGCTTGGATGACTGGACCATGCAAAACCAGGTCGATGGCAGCGGTAATGTCATCAAGCAGGGTCAGGGCACTATCACTCTGACTGCAGATTCCACCTATACCGGCACCACTGATATTCAACAAGGGGGTCTGATGCTGGGTCAGGAGGATGCACCTGTTACCTTAGCGAGCCAGCAGGTCAATATATCTTCTGCCGGTATGCTTTCAGGCGCGGGAACGGTACTAGGCAGTATCCATAATGCCGGACTGTTTGTTGCCGGAAATGGAGCATCAGGCCACTTTACTGTTGGCGGAGATCTCACCAACCAGGGTGCGATATCTTTAGGGAATATTGGACAGTCCGCAGGCAATCAGCTGATTGTTGAAGGAAATTACCACGGCGACAATGGTGTTATTAATTTTGATACGGTTCTGGGGGACGACCGTTCGGTCACCGATAAGCTTATTGTAAAAGGTGATACCACTGGCAATACTCAAGTAAGTGTCACCAATGCAGGAGGCCAGGGTTCACAAACTCTGGAGGGGATTGAGCTTATTCATGTTGATGGCCGTTCTGATGGTGATTTTACTCAGAGCGGGCGTATCACTGCGGGCGCGTATGATTATTCATTGGTTCGAGGTCAGGGGGCTAACAATAATCACTGGTATCTGACCAGTCAGTTGAATAAGCCTGAAAAACCCGAAAAACCGGTTTCGCCCACAGAGCATATGCTTCGCCCGGAAGGAGGGACCTATACCGCGAACCATGCTGCCGTAAACACCATGTTTAACATGCAGTTACACGATCGCTCGGGCAAAGCTCAGTACACAGATGTGTCAACCGGAGAGATTAAAACCACCGGTATGTGGATGCGTCAGGCAGGTGGCCACCAAAGTTGGTATGACGGTAGCAGCCAATTACGTACTCAAAGTAATCGCTATGTGATGCAGCTCGGCAGCGATATCGCGCAGGGCTCAACCAACGGGCATGATAGCTGGCGTCTCGGGATCATGGCCGGGTATGGTCATGACAATAATCAGACCCGCTCATCAGCAACGGGTTACACCTCGCGAGGTAGCGTCAATGGCTATAGCACTGGCCTTTATGCTACATGGTTTGCCGATAACACCGACCATAAAGGCCTGTACCTCGACGGTTGGGCACAATATGGATGGTTTGACAACCATGTAAAAGGTGAAGGACTGGCTTCTGAGTCCTATAAATCCAAAGGTCTGACAGCTTCTGTTGAAACGGGATATACCTTTAAAGCTGGCGAATTCTCTGGCAGCAAAGGAACCGTTAATGAGTGGTATGTTCAACCGCAGGCGCAAATTACCTGGATGGGGGTCAAATCTGATGACCATCGGGAAGCTAACGGAACGCGTATCGAGATGAATGGTAACGGTAATATTCAAACCCGTCTTGGAGCCAGAGCCTACCTGAAAAGCTTTAATAAAATGGATGAGGGCAAAGGCCGCGAATTCCAGCCATTTATTGAAGCTAACTGGCTCCATAATACACGCAGTTTTAGCACTAAAATGGACGACGTTAGCGTCAGCCAGGAAGGTGCTCACAATCTGGGAGAGATTAAACTGGGTGTCGAAGGCCAGATTACACCAGATTTAAATCTGTGGGGTAATGTGGGCCTCCAGATGGGAGACAACGGTTATAACAACAGCTCGGCAACGTTAGGACTGAAATATCATTTCTAATTAGCCCTCAACAAAAGATAGCCGGGGTGTTTTCGAGAGCACCCCGGCTACTGCCATAACCTCAAATATATCGACGCTTGCATTATTCTCATGGCCAGGCGAGCGATGAGAATAATGAGCACTTAAATAGCGCCAACCGTCATCCCATTCCTCCCCCTTTTACTCATCAAAAGGAGGGAAAAAAACGACTCACTTTTAACAAAGCCATTCATGACCTTACTTATCAACCGGATAATCCCTGTTAATCCACGCATGTTCATCTTCCCAGGTAAACATCCATTTGCGAACCGGGCCGGCCATCACGTTAAGGTAGTAACTGTCATATCCCGCCAGGGTTGCCACCGGGTGATACCCTTTCGGCACCATCACCACGTCGCGGTTATAGACTGCCATACACTCGTCAAGCGACCGGTCGTCGGTGTACACCCGTTGCATACAGAATCCCTGCGGCGGGTTGAGGCGATGGTAGTAAGTCTCCTCCAGATAGGTTTCCTGCGGGGGATTATCGGTGTCATGCTTATGGCTTGGGTAAGAACTGGTACAACCTTCGTTGGTCCACACCTCCACCACCAGCAGGCTATCTGCGGGTTTATCTTCCGGTAAGATGTTGTGCACGTAGCGCTGGTTGTGACCTTTGCCGCGCGCTTCCCCGTCGATATCCTTAGGTGCGATCAGCCGTGTTGGGTGCGTGCCTTTCCCCGGTGCAGCGCAGACTGCCAGCTCCAGTCTGGTCACCGCCTGAACCTGTATGGTTTCACCAGCAGTGACATAAACCGCCCACGGTTTGATCCGTTCGAACGGGCTCATCCGCTCACCGATATCCGTAAAAGTTGCGCCCGGCGTGGTGATGGTCGCGCGTCCGGCGACCAGTACCAGACAACGTTCTTCGCTGACGGCGGGCAGCGTAAGCTGCTGCCCTTCCTCCAGTTCATACGCTCTAAAGCCAACATATCCCCAACCGGCGCTTTCCGGTGTCACTGACTGCGTACACCCTTGCGCGTCCGGCTGCTGCCAGCGTGATAATAAACGTGACATATCACCTCCTCAGATAAGCCCGGCATCCCGCGCCAGACGGCTAAGGTTGTTATAGCCCAGACGCGCATACGTCAGCGGATGCGCGATGGCTGGATCCTGCTCCGCCTCCACCACCAGCCACCCCTGATACTGGTTCGCCTTCAGCAATGCCATGATTGGCGGATAGTCAACGCAGCCATCTCCCGGCACGGTAAAGACGCCGCTCAGCACCGCATCAAGGAAGCTGGTTTTGCGGTTTTTGACATCCGCCAGCACGTCGGCACGTACGTCTTTGCAGTGAACATGGTTGATACGTGATGCCCAGCGCTGCGCCACAGCCAACGGATCGGCACCCGCAAAGGTCAAATGCCCGGTGTCGAGCAACAAGCCAACTTCATCACCGGTATTCGTCATCAGATTATCCACATCTTCAGCAGATTCAATCACCGTTCCCATGTGGTGGTGATAGGCAATCTGTACTCCCTGCTGCTGGGTGTAGCGCGCAAACTCGGTGAGCTTTTCACCGTACTCTTGCCAGCGCTCTTGCGGGAAGCGCGGACGCAGATGTACCGGCGTCTGCTGCTCGCCGTGAATGCAGCCACTGACTTCGGCAAAGACCAGCACCTTCGCTCCCAGTTCGCGCAGTAACGTCAGGTGCGATTGCACAGCGGCAATCTCCTCCTCCACGCTGCGTTCCAGCAGACGTCCGGAGTACCAGCCGGAAACCAGTTGCAGGTCGTGGCGCTGCAAAATGGGGCCGAGCAGTCGCGCCTCACGCGGGAATTTGTTGCCCAGTTCGAAACCAGCAAATCCAGCCTCTTTACCCTCGCTCAGACACGTATCAAGCGACGTCTCTGCGCCCAGTGAAGGAAGATCGTCATTCGTCCATGTCAGTGGATTAATACCTAATTGTACCGTCATCATCTTCTCCTGAATTATGCTTGTCCGCGCTCGCGCCACCAGGCGATAAGCTGCAGGTAGTTATCTTTAATGCGCGCCACCAGCTGCGCATCGTCAATATCGTGTTTCAACCACGCGCGGGAAGCGTCGCCGAACAGCGTGCGTCCCACGGCAAAACCTTTCACCACCCCATGACCCGCAGCCGCTTTAAAATCAGCACGCAGTTGCTCTGCCGGAGCGTCCAGACCCAGGATCACCACGCCACGGCAGTGCGGATCGCGCCGTTCGATAATGTCACTCAACGCCGTCCAGCCAGCAGAAGTCAGCGGTGGGAGTTTCCACCAGTCGGGGTAGATCCCTAAGTTGTAGAAACGGGAAATGGCGCGCAAATACAGTTCATCACTGCGCGGCATACTGGCCGGTAAAATCACCTCCAGCAGCAGCTCATGACCGGACTGGCAACAGGCGCGGTACACCTCAGCGATTTTTTGTTCTTGTTCCAGACGCAACGCGTGGGCATCTTCCGGATGGAAAAAGACCAGACACTTCACCACATGTTCCTGCGGCCAACTAATGAGCTGCGAGCCTATATTGCCGTGTTCCATCTCCAGCGGGCGCGACCCCGGCAGTTCGATAGGGCGACCTATCCACCAGCCCTCTCCGGTTATCGCATTCAGCGCATCCTGACCAAACGTACCATCGCACAGCAGCCCGGCCTTGCCCTCCAGCCCGGCGCTGTTGGCCGCTTCACGGCTGGCCTGCAAAATAAGCTGTTTCAATGCCGGAATACGCTTCAAAGACGCGCCGCACTGCAACGCCATCTCTTCCAGTTGGCTACGGTGATCGAAGGCCATCACGCACAGTTCCGGCCATGTGCGACGACGGGTCGTCACGCGATGCAAATGGTTGAGATGCGGATCGAGATCCGGACGCGGAACCTCTGCAGCGCGAGAAAGATAATCATCAAGCTCAACTTTGCTCGGCATCGCTGGCGCACAGCCGTGACGTGATACCACCAGTGCGCCGCAGGCATTTGCATAGCGGCACGCCTGCTCCCACCCCTCATCGTTAAGATAGCCGCGCAGCAGGCCAGACATAAACGCATCGCCCGCCCCCAGCACGTTCAGCACCTCTACGCGCACGCCGGTGACCGTCAGGCCATCGTCCAGCCGGGCCGGGATCGCGTCGGTATACACCGAACTGCCAAGCGCACCGCGCTTGCAGACCAGCGTCGCGTGACTCACGCCGCGAACCTGCGACAGCGCCTGCAGCGTATCGGTACTGCCGCCCGCGATATGAAATTCCTCCTCAGTGCCGACAATTACATCAAAAAGATGCAGCACCTCCTGCAACTGGCGGGTGACCTGATCGGCGGCGATAAAGCGTGTTTCGCCGTCGCCTAAGGAAGTAAGTCCCCACAGCACCGGGCGATAATCGATATCCAGCGCCGTACGCACGCCGTGACGCCGGGCGTAAGCGAGCGCCGTCAACACCGCCTCGCGGGTTTGTGGATGAGAAAGATGCGTCCCGGTGATGGCAAGACAACGAGCAGAAGCGATGTATTGTTCATCAACATCGCTGGCGGTAATCGCCATATCCGCGCAGTTATCACGGTAAAAAATCAGTGGGAAGGTGTCCCGGTCTTTAATGCCGAGTAGCACCAGCGCCGTCAGGCGGTCTTTATCAGTGATCAGATGGCTGGTATCGCAGCCTACCTGGTTTAATTCTTCACGCAGGAAACGCCCCATATGTTCGTCGCCAACCCGCGCCAGCATTGAAGAACGCAGTCCCTGGCGTGCCGTGCCGTAAGCCACGTTTCCAGACGAACCACCAAGATATTTGGCAAAGCTCGACACATCTTCCAGGCGCGCGCCAATTTGCTGACTGTAGAGGTCAACCGCCACGCGGCCCATGCATATCACATCAAACTGCTTTTCCACGTTGATACCTCTTCAGACAATGTCGTTCACGTTCAGCCAGCGGCCTTCCTGGTGCGAGAGTGCGATAGCGTCAAGCACGCGCGACACCTTCCAGCCCTCTTCAAAGTCCGGCCACATCGGTGCATCGGCGGCAATGCCGTCCACCAGGTCACGTACTTCTACTGTTTTCTGGTCGTTAAAGCCGATACCATGCCCGGCTCCCATGCAAAACGCGCCGTAGTCCGGGTGCGCCGGGCCAACCAGTAAAGTGCGAAACCCCTGGCGGTTGACCGGATCGTCATGCAGATAGAGCTTCAGCTCAGCCATACGCTCCTGAGTAAAACTGATGGTTCCTTTGGTCCCGGTAATCACATACGACAACCCCATCTTGCGGCCACAGGCAACGCGCGAGGTTTCAATCACCCCTTGCGCACCGCCTGCAAAGCGCACCATCGCGTGGGCCTGATCTTCGTTCTCTACCGTCACCATTTGCGAGGAACCGACTTTCGCCGGACGCTGTGGCACCACGATCTTCAGGTCGCCGCAGACCTGCTGAATATCCCCAACCAGGTACTGCGCCATATTGACGATATGCGCCGCCAGATCGCCAAGCGCACCAAGTCCGGCGGTCTCTTTAAAACAATGCCAGTGGATCGGCGCAAGCGGATCGGCCATGTAGTCTTCGTTGTGGGTGCCGTAGAAATGGATCACCTCACCAATTTCTCCGCGCTCAATGATCTCTTTCGCCAGCTGCGCCGTTGGGTTCTTCATATAGTTGAACCCCACCAGCGTTTTCACTCCTGCCAGTTGTGCGGCCTCAACCATTTCACGCGCGTCGTGGGCGTTCAGCGCCAACGGCTTTTCCGAGTACACATGCTTGCCATGGCGAATCGCTTCCAGCGCCATCTCTTTGTGTAGATGATTAGGAGAACAGATATCCACGACATCAATGGCCGGGTCAGCCACCAGCGCACGCCAGTCTCCGGTTGAGCGATTGAAGCCAAACGCCTGCGCCCGCTCGGCGGCAAGCTCTGGAGAGACTTCCGCCACCATTTCGCGCACCAGCTTGCCGCGCAGGTTAAACACCGTCGGGGCCTGGGCATAGGCGATGGCATGCGCCTTGCCGATATACCCGGTGCCAATCAATCCAATACGAACTTCTTTCATCATGATCCTCACAATGCGCCGCGACGGCTCTTGGCGTAGGTATCGAACGCCACCGCCAGAACGATAATTAAGCCGGTAATAATTTGTTGGTAGTAAGCCGAGACGTTCATCAGCACCAGACCGTTAATCAGGATGCCCATGATGATCGAGCCGATAATGGTGCCGCCAATACGCCCGTAGCCGCCCATCAGTGAGGTACCGCCAATGACCACCGAGGCGATAACGCGCAGCTCAAACGAGATCCCGGCGACCGCTTCTGCACTGCCCAACCGCGCGCTGAGAATGAAGCCCGCCAGCCCTGCCAGACAGCCAATTAACACGTAGACGCTCACCAGCACGCGCTTCACGTTAACCCCTGCCAGACGCGCCGCCTCCGGGTTGCCGCCGATGGCGTACACGAAGCGCCCCCAGCGGGTTTTATGTAGCGCCAGATAACCGCCTACCGCCACCAGCGCGAATATCCAGATTGGAATGGAGATACCAAGCAGTTCGCCGCGTCCCCACCAGCGGTATCCCGCGTCGAAACCGGCAATTGGTGCGCCGTCGTTAATCACCAGCGTCAGGCCGCGCCAGATCGTCATCCCGCCGAGGGTGACAATAAACGGCGGCAGACGCAGGCGGGTCACTCCGAGGCCATGCAGAAAACCAATCGCGGTGCCCATCGCCATACAGATACCAAGGCCAATCAGCCAGCTCATGCCGCCCCAGGCGTTTGGGTCGACGGTGGTGAAGTTGTCGCCCTTAATCACATACGCAGCGGTCATGGCGCAGACCGCCAGGATGGAGCCCACCGACAGATCGATCCCGGCGGTCAGAATGACAAACGTCATACCGACGGCCATGATCCCGTAGATGGAGACTTCGGTCAGAATGTTGAAAATATTGCGTTCAGAAAGAAAATTGCTGTTCTGCAACTGAAAGAAAATCAGCAGCAGGATCATGAAAATCAGTACCCCAAAGCGCTCAAAAAAGGCAATGGGATCAAGACGTCCGCCGCGTTTGGCTGGAACCTGCGTTTTAGAAATAATCTGCGTCATGAATCACTCCGTTATGCCGCATTCAGGGCGTTGTGGTTGATGGCCATCATCGTCATTAGCCGCTCTTCGTTGGCGTCGTCGCCGTGGATCTCGCCGGTCACCCGGCCTTCACTTAGCGTGATGATCCGATCGGAAACCGCCATGACTTCCGGCAGATCGGAGGAGATCACGATCACCGCCACGCCCTTTTTCGCCATATCAAACAGCACCTGATGGACTTCTGATTTGGTGCCAACATCGATGCCGCGCGTTGGTTCATCCACGATCAACACCCGAGGATTAAGCGCCATGCAGCGCGCGAGGATCACTTTTTGCTGGTTCCCGCCGGAGAGCTTGCGTACCTCCTGCGCGCTGTTGACCATTTTGATCTGCAGCGCCTGGCGGTATGACTCGATCAGGGCATCCTCTTTGCGGGTATTCACGAACCAGCGCCAGTGCAGCAGTGACGAGAGGCTGGAGAGCGACAGGTTGTCGCGGATTGACAGCCCAAGCACCGCGCCCTCTTTTTTACGATCTTCCGGTACCAGCGCCAGCCCCTGATCCAGCGCAAACAGCGGATCGCGCGGCTGATATGGCACGCCATCAAGTTCAAAGCTGCCGGAAGTAAAACCGTCGGCGCCGAACAGGCAGCGGGCCACTTCGGTGCGCCCGGCCCCCACCAGTCCGGCAATGCCTAACACTTCGCCAGCATGCACGTGGAAGCTAATGTCATGCAGCGCGATGCCGTGCGGATCCAGCGGCGGTTTTTCGCGGCTAAGCCCCTTCACCGCCAGACGCACAGGTTTATCTTCATGGTGAGTTTCGCTGGCCGGACGGCGATTAAAGGCCACATCGCGCCCCACCATCAGGCGGATCAGCTGTTCTACGGTGGTCTGTGCAACCGCGCCATTCCCGGTGAATCGTCCATCCTGGAAAACGGTGAACTGGTCGCAGAGTTGAAAAACCTCATGCAGACGATGGGTGACGTAAATAATGCTCACGCCACGCCCTTTAAGTTCCCGCACCACACGATGCAGGCTTTCTACTTCGCTGTCGCTCAGCGCGGCGGAAGGTTCATCCATAATGATGAGTTTTGCGTTCAGCGTCAGCGCCCGCGCAATTTCCACCATCTGCTGCTGCGCCACGCTCAGTCGGGCCACGGCCGTGGTTGGCGCAACGTTCAGTTGCAGGTAATCCAGAATCACCTGCGCTTCCTGATTTACCGCCTTTTCGTCAACAATCAGGTTGCGTTTGCGCGGTTCGCGTCCGAGAAACATATTCTCGGCGACGGTCATATTGGGCAGCAGATTAAATTCCTGATAAATCGTGATAATGCCCTTGTTCTGCCGCTCAACCGGAGAGTCTTCTACCGGCAATGTTTCGCCGTTGAACCAAATATCCCCGCGTGTTTGCGGCTGCGCGCCCGCCAGCGCTTTCAGCAGGGTCGATTTTCCGGCACCGTTCTCACCTAACAGCGCATGAATTTCGCCTGCTCCGACGGTCAGCTGTGCGCTGCTCAGCGCCCAAACGCCGGAAAAGCTTTTCGCCAGGTCGGTCACTTTCAGTAAGGGTTGCGACATCGGTCTGCTCCTCCTCATAGAGAGCCGCCACTTGCGCGGCGGCTGCGG
>NZ_SZWU01000038.1:56156-58971 GCF_005280935.1 Citrobacter sp. wls757
TCAGTTACCGGCCTCACTAATACGCTCGGCCTGCTGCAGGTTCTCTTTGGTGATAAGCGTTGGCGGGTAGTCAGCCCCGGTGATCGCAGTCTTCTCACGGACGTTATTCACCAACTGGCTCATAGCCGTTTTCACCGCAAAGCCAGGACGCTGATCCGCCGTCACTGCCAGCCAGCCATCGCGCACACGCGCCAGTGCTTCCGGCACGGCATCGAAGCCCGTGACCAGAACTTCACCCGGTTTCAGTCCTTGTCCCTGTAACGCTTCAATCGCGCCCAAGGCCATATCGTCGTTAGCGGAGAGGATCACCTGCGGACGCTTCGGTAACGAAGGCAGAACGCTTTCGACAATGCGCATCCCTTCAGAACGCATCCAGTTACCGGTCTGATCGGCAACGATCTTGTACTTTTCACCACCCGCCTTCAGGCTGTCGCGAATGCCTTTAGTACGTTCAATGTTGGAGGAGGAGCCTGGCTGGCCGGTCAGCAGAATAATGTCTGCCCCGTCAGGGAATTTGGTTTTGACAAAGTCGCCAATCGCCTGGCCGCCTTTGTAGTTGTTCGCGCCGAAGTGCGGCACTTTTTTCTGGCTGTCAACAGAGCGGTCAAGGGTAACAACGGGCAGTTTCGCATCCTGAATTTCATCTACCGCGCTGGACACCGCGTTGACATCGTTTGGTGAAACAATAAAGCCCTGTGCGCCACGAGTTATGGCGTTTTCCAGATCAGCGACCTGTTTTGGCGAGCTACCCTGCCCGTCCAGGACCTGTAAATTCACGCCCATCTCTTTTGCGGCTTTCACCGCCGTGCGCTGCATGTGAACTTCAAATGGCATCGCCAGGTTTGGCGTACTGAAAACAATTTGCTCGTTTTCAGCAATGGCTGCCCCGGATGTCATGGCGATGAGGACAGCTAAGATCAGTTTTTTCATTATTATGTCTCTCTGTGTAGGGTAGGTTGTGGTGACAATCAGAGGAGAACTTCACGTTGGCTATGCAGTGACTCCAGCGCTTTATCCGCCAGATACAGCGCACGCTCGCCATCATCCCCGCAGCAATCAGGGACCGCTTCGCCGCGCAGTACCGCAACAAAGTGTTCCCATTCCGCGGCATAGGCCGATTTATAACGCTGCAGGAAGAAATGTTCAGGTAACGCGCTGGTGCAGCCGGTCTTCGCGTAGTGCTGCACCTGATTTTCGAGAATGTTGCCCGCGCACAGCAGCCCTTCAGAACCGTGCAGCTCAAGGCGCTGATCGTATCCGTAAGAAGAACGGCGGCTGTTGACGATGGTCGCCATCGCGCCGGAGGCATATTTCAGTACGATGAACGCGGTATCGATATCGCCCGCTTCGCCAATCGCCGGATCCACCAGATTGCTGCCCTGGGCATACACCGAAACCGGCTCCTCGCCCATGATAAAGCGCGCCATATCAAAATCGTGGATGGTCATATCGCGGAACATACCGCCGGACACACGCACGTATTCCGCAGGCGGCGGCGACGGGTCGCGGGAGATGATCAGCAGCGATTCCGGCTTTCCGATACGCCCGGCCAGTGCGTCAGTTTTCACACGGCGAAACTGTGGATCGAAGCGGCGGTTGAAACCGATAAACAACGGTACGTCGTACTCTTTGACCACTTTCAGGCAGTCGCGTACACGGGCCAGATCCAAGTGGACCGGCTTTTCGCAGAAGATGGCTTTGCCGTGGCGTGCGGCCATTTCAATCAGATCCGCGTGGGTATCGGTCGCGGAGGCAATCAGCACGGCGTGAACGTTAGGGTCCGTCATCGCCTCATCCAGGCTTTGCAAACGAGCCTGGTACTGTGTGGCAAGACGGGTGGCAAATTCCTGATTCGGGTCGACGACGGACCAGAGGGTAGTGGCACTGTGACTGGCAATGTTAGCTGCATGTACCTGGCCAATTCGGCCAGCGCCCAGTAAAGCAATGTTAAACATAACGGCTCCCGGTGTTGGTGAATGCGATGAACTAACGACCCTTTAAATAAAACATTTATTTCATTTTTATAAATAGTGAAAATTATGTTTTTGGGTGCAAGTTAACACTTTTGAGATGAGTGAGATAAAATTTGTTATCAATATCACAACATAACAACAGGGAAGATGCAGGAATTGGCCCCCTTCCGTTCTGGAAGGAGGCGATGGATGAAGAGAAAGGAAAAATGAAATGAAAATTTCGTTGTCGCAGGTTACCGGATGACAGCGCTAACGACTTATCCGGCCTGGGGTAGAATCCGCTGTAGGCCGGATAATCGCGGCGCCATCCGACATTAATCGCTTTTAGTACTGACGTGCGTTTTTCACCTGCTCAAACGTCTGCTCAGCCGCTTTTCGCACCGACGGAGATTCTGCCACCTGCGCATCGCCAGTGCGCCACCAGGAGGCATAGTCGTGGGTCATGGTTTTCGGCAGAACTTTGATATCCAGCAGCACAGGTCCCGAATGCGCACGCGAGGCTTCCAGCGCTGCCAGCAGGCTTTGCTCGTCATGTACACGCCATGCCCGACAGCCGTAGCTTTCCGCGTTTTTAGCAAAATCGACCTTCACCAATGGCCCATCCAACCGTCCGGTTTGCGGGTTGCGGTGACGGTTTTCCGTACCGAAGCTCCCCATCCCATGCCCCATCTGCAGGTTGTTAATACACCCGAAGCTGGCGTTATCAAACAGCAGGATAGTGACTTTTATCCCCTCCTGGACGGCGGTTTGTAGCTCGGAATGCAGCATCATGTACGAGCCATCCCCCACCATGGCATATACCGGCTGCTGCGGCTTCGCCAGCCTGGCTCCAATAGCAGCCG
>NZ_SZWU01000038.1:59015-93587 GCF_005280935.1 Citrobacter sp. wls757
TCTCATAGCCCATACAGGAGTAACCGTATTCCAGGTGATAGCTGTCCGGGGTTTTGACCTGCCAGATACGCTGTAAATCGCCAGGCAGCGATCCGGCGGCCCCTACGACGATAGCGTTATCTTCAATGTGCTGATTGATAAGCCCCAGCACCTTCGTCTGGGTCAACCGGGTGTTTAGCGTGTCGCCATATTCCGCCAGCTGAGCGTCAAGATGCCCAGCCACTTCGGGTTCGTCATCTGGACGCCAGTCGCGCTCCCATAAACGTTGGCACTCATCGCGCCAGGCCTCTTGCGCCTTAGCGACCTCCTTCCCCCAATCGCTGCGGTAGTCTTTCAGTGTTTCGGTTAATGCCTTAAGCCCGGTACGGGCGTCGGCGATAAGCGCAGTGGCATCAAGCTTCAGTGCGTCAAACTCCGCCACGTTCAGCAGCAGGAACTCAACCTCCGGATGAGAAAACAGCGCTTTCGAACCGGTGGTAAAGTCGGTGAGGCGCGTACCAATGCCGATCACCAGATCGGCTTGCGGTGCGAGCTGATTCGCTGCCATCCCTCCAGTTACCCCAATGCCTCCGAGGTTAAGTGGGTGGTCACTAACCAGCGCTCCCTTTCCGGCCTGAGTTTCGGCAAACGGCAGTTGCAGCGTTTCAACAAACGTACGAAACGCCTCATGCGCGCCGGAATATCGTACCCCGCCGCCGCATACCACCAGCGGACGGCGTTTGCGGGCAATCAGCGCCCGCGCCATCGCCAGACGCTGCGGGTCGGGTGGTCGACGTTCGATCAAATGAACGCGGCGCGCAAAGAAGCTCTGCGGATAGTCCCAGGCTTCCCCCTGCACATCCTGTGGCAGGCAAATAGTTACGGCACCAGTATCTGCGGGGTCAGTAAGCGTTCGCATCGCGTTTAGCATCGCGCTCATTAACTGCTCCGGGCGGTTAATCCGGTCCCAGTAACGCGAGACCGGGCGGAAGCAGTCGTTGGTACTGATGCCAAGATCATGGTATTGCTCAATTTGCTGCAATACCGGGTCCGGCTGACGACTGGCGTAGACATCGCCAGGCAACAGCAACAGCGGAATACGGTTCGCCGTCGCGGTTGCCGCTGCGGTCACCATGTTTGCCGCTCCCGGCCCAACCGATGACGTCACGGCAAAAATACGCTGGCGCCGATGCTGTTTGGCGAACCCGGTCGCCATGTGTGCAATTCCCTGCTCATTACATCCCTGCATCACCTGCAAATGACCGGGTGCCTGCTCCAGCGCCTGGCCAATGCCAAGCACGTTACCGTGACCAAAGATGGTGACGACGCCCTCGACAAAGGGCGTTTCCACGCCATCGACACAGATATATTGTTGATTAAGGAATTTGACCAGCGCCTGAGCCATGGTCATACGTTCGGTTTGCATAAACCCTCCTGTCAGCCCAGCGTTGGCATGGAGAACGCGGCCCCTGTGTCCTGCAGCATCTCCGGCCAGCGTGCGGTGACGGTTTTCATCCGGGTATAGAAGCGCACACCATCGTTACCATGAACGTTCAGCGCACCAAAAATAGACCGCTTCCAGCCGCCAAAACTGTGGAACGCCATCGGCACCGGAATTGGAACGTTTACGCCCACCATGCCCGCCTGCACTTCTTCGCAGAAGCGACGCGCACAGCCGCCGTCACGTGTGAAAATTGCCGTGCCATTACCATATTCATGACGGTTAATCAGTTCCACCGCGCTGCTGTAATCTGCTACGCGCACCACAGAAAGCACCGGTCCAAAAATCTCTTCTTTATAGATGGTCATCTCCGGCGTGACGTTATCAAACAGGGTCGGCCCGACAAAATAACCCTGCTCATGGCCTTTAACGCTAAAACGTCGACCATCCACGCGCAGGCTGGCCCCCTGCGATTCCCCACTGTCGATATAACCGAGCACTTTATTACGATGTACAGAGGAGATAAGCGGCCCCATTTCATTTTCCGGTGTCTGGTCAAGACCAGGCCCGACACGCAGCGCCGCAATCTGTTTTTCCAGTCTCGAGCACAGCTCGTCTGCCGTTTTGTCCCCTACCGCCAGCACGACCGAAAGCGCCATGCAGCGTTCACCCGCCGCGCCGTAAGCGGCCCCCATAATGGCGTTGGTCGCCATATCCATGTCGGCATCCGGCATTAAAATGCAGTGATTTTTAGCGCCACCTAACGCCTGGCAACGCTTACCGTGGGCCGATGCCGTCTGATAAATGTATTCCGCAATCGGCGTAGAGCCGACAAAGCTCACGGCCTGCACACGCGGGTCAGTTAACAGCACGTCAACGGACTCTTTGTCCCCCTGCACGACGTTGAACACGCCGTCCGGCAATCCGGCGTCTTGCAGTAGTTTGGCCAGAGCCAGGGCGAGAGAAGGGTCTTTTTCTGAGGGTTTCAGCACGAAGGTATTCCCGGTTGCCAGCGCGATGGGGAACATCCACATCGGTACCATTGCCGGAAAGTTAAACGGCGTGATCCCGACGCAAACCCCGAGCGGTTGCATCAGCGAATGGCTATCGACGCCGGTCCCTACGTTGGCTGAGTGTTCGCCCTTTTGCAGATGTGGGATGCCACAGGCAAACTCCACCACTTCCAGGCCGCGGGTCAGTTCACCAACTGCGTCAGAGAATACCTTGCCATGCTCTTCGCTGATGATGCGAGCCAGCCTCTCCATGTTTTCTTCCAACAGCGCCTTAAAGCGGAACATCACTCGCGCACGTTTTAACGGAGAATGGCGCGCCCACCCGGGGAATGCGTCGTGCGCTGCCGCAATGGCCTGCTCGGTTTCCTGTGTCGTACTCATCACCACCTGGCGGATCTGTTCGCCGGTGGCCGGGTTGAAGATTGCCTGAACGCGCTGGCCTGAACCGGTGACACATTCGCCGTGGATAAAATTCGCTACTGTCTCCATCCTTAACCTCTCGCTGTTGATACGTGACTGTTACCTGAACACTGTTATCTGTGTACTATATATGAAACAAACATTCCATTTTAAGTTGAAATAAAATAAATAATGATTAATGTGATCAAGGATGGGTTTTTATGTTAACAAGCGGAATCGCATGATTAGCGTGCACTGGCATAACGTTTCAGCGGACGACAAGCCTGAAGCTTTTGTTTCGTTTTTACAGCCAGATGAATGAGTGACATTTCAAAGACGCGGTTTTGCGTTTAGAATCATAAAACTATGTACCAGGAGGTAAAATGACAACAGCAACCAGCCTGAACGAGCTGCAGCAGCAAATCCGCGATCGCTACGATAGCCTGAGTAAGAGGCTGCAGCAGGTGTCCCGCTATGTGCTGGATAATACCAATAGCGTGGCCTTTGATACGGTTGCCGTCATTGCTGAACGTGCCGGAGTGCCCCCCTCTACGCTGATCCGCTTCGCCAACGCCTTTGACTTCACCGGCTTCAACGAAATGAAACAGCTGTTTCGTATGAATCTGGTAGAGGAAACCGCCAGCTACAGCGACCGCGCGCGCATGTTCCGTGAGATGGAAAGCGAAGCCGTACCGGAAACCCCGCTCGATATCCTGCAGGAGTTCGCCCGTTCGAATACCCAGGCGCTCCAGCAGTTGGCAGCCCGTGCCGAACCTGAAATGCTGGAACGCGCCGTACAATTGCTGGCAGAAGCCGACACCATTTACATTGCAGGTCTGCGTCGTTCGTTTAGCGTAGCAGCCTATCTTACCTACGCGCTGAGCCATCTTGAATGTCGCCCTATTTTGCTCGACGGAATGGGCGGAATGCTGCGCGAGCAGATTAACCGCATCAAAGCGCAGGATATCGTGGTGTCGATTAGCTTCTCGCCTTATGCGGAAGAAACGCTGATGGTCAGCGAAACTGCGGCCAATGCCGGCGCGCGCCAGATCGTGATTACCGACAGCCAGATAAGCCCGCTGGCCACGTTCAGCGATCTCTGCTTTGTGGTGAAAGAGGCGCAGGTTGACGCGTTTCGATCCCAGTCTGCGACGCTGTGCCTGGTGCAGTCGCTAGTGGTGGCGCTGGCTTACCGTCTGGGTGACGGGAGTAATGAAAACGGTCATTCTGTCGGGTGATGAGCACCGCAAAAATTGACGATCCGCTTTATTACATTCCCGCCAGCGTGACGTGAAACCGTGATGCCAGCCGTTACTTTTATGGTCGTTGAAAATATCGCCCTCATTCAGCGACCAGATAAAATACAATCCGTTATTACCATAAGCTACAATTATATTAATATTAGATAATCAACAATACGCATGCTGACAATAATACGCAAAGGTTTACTATAGACCTGTCTTTTTTAAGCAGGAAAGTAAAATGAAAAATACAAAAGGGTTGATGATTATTGCCCTTGCTTTCACCCTGGCATCATGTGCTTCCATTCCTGAGAATATCAAAGGTAATAATCAACCCGATATCCAAAAAAACTTTATCTCCGTGCATAACCAGCCCGGTTTATATACCGGTCAACAGGCTCGCTTTGGTGGTAAAGTCATCAATGTGATTAACACCAAAAATGATACGTTGCTGGAAATCGCCGTTTTGCCACTGAACGACTCTGCTAAGCCACAAATAGACGCGAGCTATCAGGGACGTATTCTTGCCCAGCAGAAAGGTTTCCTCGATCCGGTAAACTACAGAAACCATTTCGTGACTATTTTGGGAACAATTCAAGGAGATGAGTCAGGATTCATCAACAAAGTCCCGTACAACTTTGTTAAAGTTGATTTACAAGGAATTCAGGTTTGGCATTTAACTGAGTCTGTCAACACCACCTATAACATGTGGGATTATGGTTACGGCGCATTCTGGCCTGAGCCGATGTGGGGAGCGCCTTACTACGCCAATACAGTCACTCAGGTAACTCCGGAGCTAGTGAAATAATCCCAGAGGTAAGATGGCGCGACTATATTCCGGAGTCAGGTGTTGGCAAACACCCCTTCTCATCACCCCGCGTTTATCTTATTGCGCCATCCTGCTTCATGAGATCCTTCGCTTAATATGCATTCTTCCTGTTACATATAATTTTTAACCGCTAATTCTTTAGCGAAGAAATGGGCTTTACCCTTCTCATGCCTGACCATCTTTTGTTATTTACCGACAACTCCCCCACCCTGCATGCAATAAAAGAACATTTGTGTTTACACATTATTCAGGGATTACTATGAACAGAAAATGCTTACTGTTGATACCATTATTCTTTAGTAGCGTCATCATCACCGCCTGCGATAATAAACCTGCAGTAAAAACCGCCATGGAGCCCGAGGTCGGCGTTGTTACCTTAGCGCCCTCCTCAGTAAATATTAAAAGTGAACTTCCGGGTCGAGCGCTTGCGTTCGAGATCGCCGAAATCCGCCCTCAGGTTGGTGGGATCATCATAAAACGCAACTTTGTTGAAGGCGATAAAGTCAGCAAAGGAGAATCACTGTATCAAATTGATCCTGCCCCGCTGCAGGCACGACTGGACTCAGCCAAAGGCGCGTTGGCAAAGGCACAGGCTACCGCCAATAATGTTCGTCTGACACTCAATCGGCAGTCAGCGTTAATAAAATCTAATTACGTCAGCCGCCAGGACTATGACACGACGCGTTCACAGCTTAATGAAGCGCAAGCCAATGTTGCCGTCGCTAAAGCGGATCTTGAACAAGCCACCATCAATCTTCGATACGCCAATGTTACCTCGCCCATTGATGGCATTAGCGGCAAATCTTCCGTGACCGTGGGTGCCCTGGTTACTGCCAATCAGGAAAACGCGCTGGTCACCGTTCAGAGATTAGATCCGATTTATGTTGATTTAACCCAATCAGTACAGGACTTCTTACGCCTGAAAGAAGAGAAAGCCAACGGCCAAATCGCCCAGCAACAAGGCAAAATTCCGGTTGAACTGATGCTGGAAAACGGCAAGCCCTATCGCCATACCGGTACGCTTGAGTTTTCCGATCCCGCTGTTGATGAGACCACCGGTTCGGTAACCCTGCGCGCCGTATTTCCCAATCCTGAAGGTGAAATTTTACCCGGTATGTATGTCACGGCGTTGCTGGACGAAGGCAGTCAACAAAACGTGTTGATGGTCCCCCAGCAAGGAATTACGCATAACGAGCAAGGAAAAGCCACCGCGCTGATCCTTGACCAGGAGAACGTAGTGCAACTGCGTGAAATAAACGCAGTGAAGGCCGTTGGTAATCAATGGTTAGTGACCGCGGGATTACGTCCTGGCGATCGGGTCATTGTGTCCGGATTACAAAGAATTCGTCCGGGAATCAAAGCCCGGGTCCTCCCTTCAAAACTGAACACACCTGACACGGTAGCTGAACAGTAATATTTCAGGCATTAAGGACACTTTCTTCATGGCCAACTTTTTTATTGAGCGCCCGGTTTTCGCCTGGGTGCTCGCTATTATCATGATGTTTACGGGCGGTATCGCGATAATGAACCTGCCTGTCGCCCAATATCCACAAATTGCGCCCCCAACCATTACCATCAGCGCTGCCTACCCAGGGGCTGACGCAAAGACCGTTGAAGACTCCGTCACCCAGGTGATTGAACAGAATATGAATGGTCTTGATGGCCTGATGTATATGTCATCCACCAGCGATGCGGCAGGTAATGCCTCGATTATCCTGACCTTCAAAACGGGTACGTCACCCGATATTGCGCAGGTTCAGGTACAGAATAAACTGCAGCTGGCGATGCCTTCCTTGCCACAGGAAGTACAACAGCAAGGGATCAGCGTTGATAAATCCAGCAGCAATATCTTAATGGTTGCCGGTTTTATCTCTGATAATAACAGCCTGAGCCAATATGATATTGCCGACTATGTAGCCTCGAACATTAAAGATCCGCTAAGCCGCACTGCCGGGGTGGGGAGCGTACAGTTATTCGGTTCGCAATACGCCATGCGCATCTGGTTGGATCCACAAAAGCTCGACAAGTATAACCTCACTCCCGAGGACGTCATTACCCAGCTCAAAGTGCAGAATAATCAGATATCTGGCGGGCAGTTGGGGGGTATGCCTCAGTCAGCCGATCAGCAGTTAAATGCGTCGATCATTGTCCAGACGCGTCTGCAAACGACCGATGAATTTGGCAAGATCTTCCTTAAAGTTCAGCAAGATGGTTCTCAGGTTCTGCTGCGCGATGTCGCGCGCATTGAGCTGGGTGCGGAAAATTATGCAACGGTTGCACGTTACAACGGCAAACCCGCCGCCGGGATTGCGATTAAACTTGCCGCTGGTGCCAATGCCCTGGCAACGTCCCAGGCGGTCAAACAAGAGCTGAACAGATTATCGGCCTGGTTTCCGGCCAGTATGAAAACCGTTTATCCCTATGACACCACGCCGTTTATCGAGATTTCGATTCAGGGTGTTTTTCATACTTTGATCGAGGCAATCATTCTGGTATTCCTCGTCATGTATCTGTTTTTGCAGAGTTTCCGTGCGACGCTTATCCCCACTATCGCCGTTCCGGTGGTTATCCTCGGAACCTTTGCAATACTCGACGTCGCCGGTTTTTCGATTAACACGCTCACGATGTTTGGCATGGTGCTGGCGATAGGGCTGTTGGTCGATGATGCCATCGTGGTGGTTGAGAACGTAGAACGTATTATTGCTGAAGAGCACTTGTCTCCAAAAGCGGCAACGCATAAAGCAATGGGCCAGCTCCAGAGGGCGCTGGTTGGTATTGCCGTCGTGTTATCCGCCGTATTTATGCCGATGGCGTTTATGAGCGGGGCAACGGGTGAAATTTTCCGTCAGTTTTCCATCACCTTAATCTCCTCCATGCTGCTGTCGGTATTTGTGGCAATGAGCCTGACGCCTGCACTTTGCGCTATGTTGTTGAAATCCCACGAAGGAGAAAAGGAAAACACACATTTTCTGTTTACCCGTTTCAATCACTTCATGGAGAAATGCACTCAGCACTACACGGACAGCACCCGTAGACTGCTACGTCGCACAGGCCGTTATATGGTCGTCTATTTAGTCATTGGCGCGGGCATGATTATGCTGTTTTTACGCACTCCGACCTCGTTTCTGCCTGAAGAAGATCAGGGGGTATTCATGACCACGGCACAATTGCCTTCGGGTTCAACGATGGTGAACACCAGTAAAGTGCTCGGGGAAATAACCGACTACTACCTGACGAAAGAGCAGAAAAACGTTGCTTCTGTTTTCACCGTCGGCGGATTTGGTTTCAGCGGCCAGGGACAAAACAACGGTCTGGCGTTTATCAGCCTGAAGCCCTGGTCAGAACGCGTTGGCGAAGAAAACTCGGTTACCGCCATTATTCGACGGGCAATGATGGCCTTAAGCACCATCAATAATGCCGTCGTTTATCCGTTCAATTTACCGGCGGTCGCAGAATTGGGCACTGCATCAGGGTTTGATATGGAGCTGCTGGATAACGGTAATCTTGGGCATGAAAAAATGATGCAGGCGCGGAACCAGCTTCTGGCTTTGGCCAACCAGTCATCCGGTGAGGTCGACGGGGTGCGTCCGAACGGTCTGGAAGATACACCGATGTTCCGCATTCACGTCAACGCCAAAAAGGCTGAAGCTATGGGCGTTGCGTTATCGGATATTAATCAGACCATCTCCACCGCGTTTGGTAGTCGCTATGTCAATGATTTCCTGAACCAGGGGCGCGTAAAAAAAGTGTATGTCCAGGCCGATACGCCGTTCCGTATGTTGCCGGACAATATCAACCACTGGTACGTACGTAACGCCTCCGGTTCCATGACCCCGCTTTCCGCCTACTCATCCACCGAGTGGACCTACGGTTCTCCTCGCCTTGAACGCTACAACGGTCAACCAGCAATGGAAATTCTGGGCCAGCCGGTTGAAGGGAAAAGCAGCGGTGATGCGATGAAATTTATGGCATCGCTGATTAATAAACTGCCCGCAGGCGTCGGCTATGCCTGGACCGGTCTGTCTTATCAGGAGGCGCTATCCACAAACCAGGCACCAATGCTGTACGGCATTTCGCTGATCGTCGTGTTTCTGGCGCTGGCGGCTCTGTATGAAAGCTGGTCGATCCCGTTCTCGGTGATGCTGGTTGTGCCAATCGGGGTGGTCGGCGCTTTGCTGGCTACCGATCTGCGCGGCCTGAGCAATGATGTTTATTTCCAGGTCGGCCTGCTCACCACCATGGGGCTGTCGGCTAAAAACGCCATTCTGATCGTCGAGTTTGCCGTCGAGATTATGCAGAAAGAAGGGAAAACACCGCTTGAGGCTGCGGTGGAAGCCGCGCAAATGCGCTTACGTCCAATTCTGATGACCTCACTCGCCTTCATCCTGGGGGTTATTCCACTGGCAATAAGCAACGGCGCGGGCTCTGGTGCGCAAAATGCCGTCGGTACGGGGGTTATCGGTGGGATGCTGGCCGCGACGGTACTGGCAATCTATTTTGTTCCAGTGTTCTTTGTCCTCGTTGAAAATACGTTAGCGCGATTTAAAGCTCGACGCTGATCCCCTGCCCTATCCCTGGGTTTAGATTATTAAATTCCCAGGGATGGGGCTTCGTTTGTCAGGTCTACGGTTATTAGCGGGCACGGCTATCCAGCGAGTTTCTCGTGGATAGCAGGGTAAATTACGCGGATTTTTTATAAGGAACGACTGAGGGTAGGAACAGAGGTTGTCAATTCTAACAAAAGCCAGGCTATCAAAACGGTTAATCAATAGTGCAGACCGGAACCTTTCAGATTTACAGCCAGTTCACCCAGTTTTGTATTCGGATGCTGATAGCACATTTTAACCATTTTCGGTACAGCTTCCGTTTCCACCTCATGCAGGGGAACATAATCATCGCCTTTAAAGTCAGAATTTTTATTAACAATCACAAAGGCAATTGCCGTCTTGTATTGCTGACTCATATCAACAAATTCTTTACAGGTCATATCTTGTGGCGCAGCTTCCGTTGCCTGAGTAGCCAAAGCACGGGTTATTGGCGCCATAATAGAGGTCACAAGAATAGCTGCAGAAACCATCATCTTAATATTCACTATGCGCTCCAGAAGTAGCATTAATTTTTATCGGCGAGCTTATCAGTTTTTACCAGCGTCGCATTTCTACGCAGACTGATAAAAGCTAAAGAACTAAAGATCATCTCGACACCAATAAAGATTGAGGTAAATACATACGATCTGTCGGGATCCATATTCAGCCATACGCCGGCAATAAGCAGGTCAAAAATACCAATAAAAATGTTCCATCCATAACCCGGGCTACGGAACAGTTTGACCCCAGAGGCGATACGAAAAATCCCCCCCAGAATAAACAGGCAGCAAAATACCATTGCCAGTGAATTCATGCCTATCACAGGATTCACGAGGAAACAGTAACCCAGCAGTAACCACGCGATAGCAAAAAAGGCATAGGTAAATTTGGCTTTCAATTGCTTTTTACCTGAGCTAAACAGGCTATAAATAGAATAGAAACCACATACCAGGAACATAAAGCCGGTTGCATAGCTTAAATAAACACCTGCAGCAATCGGATAAATCAAGCAGCAGATGCCACAAATCAACATCAACACCGCCATAATCGTCGCGTGCTTTTTATAATGAACGAGTGTTTTTTCATTAAACGCTCTCAGGCTACGCTGATTAAAAACAAACATACATCCTCCGTTATACATAAACGCAATGTAACCTGTTGACACAAGAATTATTACTCACTCAACATATGTTACTTACAATGGAATGATAAGACTTCCACTAAGGAAGCGTATATAAGAACAAGAGAATGTCGCTATGCGTATATTCCTACACATGTCAGACATCTGACACTTGTAGGATTAAACGGTCATTATTCTATCTTGGCTCTGATTCCTCTCTTTAACATTATTTAATATGCTTATTGCGTTTGGTGACATATACCAAATTTATTCAGGAGAAAGTAATGAAAAAGATTATTCTTGCGGGTGTGCTTGCAACCATGATGGGTTCAGCACCAGTGATGGCTGCTACTGCTACCACAACCACTCCGGCGCAAGCTGCTACCGCAAATGTACAAAAAGAAGCTGCCGATGTTATGCAGGTCGCAGTGCAAGGCGCAAATGCGATGCGTGATATTCAGCTTGCTCGTCTGGCCCTGTTTCATGGACAGCCTGACAGCGCTAAAAAATTAACCGATGACGCGGCTTCCCTGCTGGCAGGCGACAGCAAAGATTGGGCGAAATTTGTAAAAGCTGCGCCTAAAGCCAAGATGATTGACGATCAGTACGTGGTTATTAACGCTACGGTCGCGCTGTCAGAAGACTATATTGCGACTCCGGCCAAAGAATCCGCTATCAAAACAGCGAATGGCAAAATGGCCAAAGGCGACTGGAAAGGTGCAGTGGATACTCTGCAACTGGCTGGTATCAGCGTGCTTCAGACCCAATACCTGATGCCTCTGAATCAGACTCGTAAAGCCGTTGCCAGCGCGCAAAAACTGCTGGCTTCCGGTAAATACTATGAAGCAAACCTTGTGTTAAAAGGTGCTGAAGATGGCATTGTGGTCGATAGCGAGATGATCGGCGCAGGCCAGTAGTACTCAGCACTACGGAGTGTTGAACCAGGACTTTCTCTCCTGATCGGGCAGCTACAGCTACCCGATCAGGGGGATTAATGGCTAATCAGACTGTCTATCTCAATCTCAATTTCCCGCATAACAGCAATAATCTTCTGCAATGCCTCCTCGCGTACTGCCAGAGGAAGATCGTCATGTCGTCTGGATTCGAAAGGTTCGCACAGGTTCTGTAGCGCAGTGATACCCAGAATTTGCGCCGAGCCATGCAACCGGTGAAGAGCTCGCAAAAACAGCTGAGGTTCATCTTGCAGAACGGCTTTCTCAGCCGCTTGTATATCATTCAGCGTTGCCTCGCGAAATGTCTCGAGAATCTCGTTCATCAGTGCGCGATCGCCGCCGGTATTTTCCGTCAACACATTGAATTTCAAATGCCGGATTGTACAAGGAGACGCATAACCGGTTTCGATTTTACTCAATTCATGGGTCAGTGTCTGAATCGACACAGGCTTGAACAGGCACAAGTTCATACCATTTTGCAGGCATCGATCGCGTGACTGTGGAAGTGCGCTGGCCGTCAGTCCCCATATTTGTAAATTCGGCTGTTGACGACGTAGCGAAGCCGCGAGATCAAACCCGTCTTTTTTCGGCATATTTACATCGGTTATCAGCAGATCGTACGATTTCTTCGCCAGTTTGGCTTCTGCTTCCTCCCCATCACACGCTTCATCCACGCTGTAGCCAATGGCATTCAACTGTCGCTTGAGCAGCAGGCGATTGGTTGGATTATCGTCAGCTATCAAAATAGACAGACACGGAAGCGGTAACAGAGTACCGGGCGCATCGCCATCCGATACAATCGACTGTCGAGCCGTTTCAACCGGCAGCGTTATGGTAAACGTGGTTCCTTGCAACGGGACGCTCATCAACTCCAGCGTCCCACCCATCAACGTCACCAGTTCTTTGCAGATAAATAACCCCAGTCCAGAACCGGTTTGTTGACGCCCGCAGCGTCCCTGGGCGTAACGCTGAAACAGCCCCGCCTGCTCCTCTTCACTAATACCGCAACCGGTGTCGCTAATGGCAATAGTCAGGGTACCGTGATTCTCTCCCTCAGGCGTCAAACGGGCCGTTACATGAATGCTGCCCTGCTCGGTAAACTTCAACGCATTACCCACCAGGTTGGTGAGAATTTGCCGCAAAGCCTGCTGATCGACAAATACCCGCTCGTTCGCCGGCAACTGGCTAACGCAGGCAAGCGTAATGCCTTTCTGTCTGGCTAAGGCATCGAAAGAGTGACACTGCAATTCAATGAGCTGCGAGAGATCCGTCCATTGAGGAACAACCTGGTATTTACCAGACTCAATCTTATCCACATCCAGTATCTTACCGATCAGCCCAAGCAATGACTGGGCCGTCGCCCCGGTAAGGGCAATCGCCTCTTTTCGCTGTGCCGGGCTGAGTTCTGAACTCGACAGTAATTCCACAAAGCCAACAATCGAACTTACCGGAGTACGTAATTCATGGCTCATACTCGCCAGAAAGCGACTTTTGGCCTTGGTTGCTTCAATCGCTTTATTCTTTTCGTTTTCCAGTTCTTGAGATAATGCTTCTTTGAGATGAAGCTGCTCTTCCAGTAGCCGCTGCGATTGTTTCCTTTTATTTACCTCACGGGAGAGTGAGATCCCCCAGATCAGGCTAATTGCTATCAGCAGCAGCGCGAATATCCCCAGTTGATAGAACTGTTTGCTATATCGACTCCAGAAATCGACCTGCGTATTGGAAATTTTCGACCACCTCTCCGTCATCTGCAAAATTTCACGTGGCGGTATAGCCTGTAGCGCTTTATCCATAACAGACTTCAACATCGGCTCGCGGGGAGAGATTGCAAAACTTACCGACGCACCAGGCATATCTGGAAGCCTAAAAAAGTGCATATTTTTCTGGTAGTAATGATCGACCATAAATCTTGCCGACAATTCGGTAGCGATTGCCGCATCAACGCTGCCCTCCTTGACCATGGCCATCGCAACACTGCCAGTATCCGCATTCACCCAGGTGGCCTGCGGATAGCGTTGCTTCAGCTCGCTTTCCAGCACATGCCCGGCAGGCAAAGCAATACGTATCGGCTTCTCCAGTAGTGATTCGGCGGTTTCCTCACGGGAAGTGATCATCACAAATGCCACATTCATCAGCGGATCGCTAAAGGCCGAATTGCTCGGGTTTTGATGAGTTAGCGTGATAGTGGGATACATATCCCACTGTTCGCCGCTTATTCGCTTTGTCTGCTCACTTTTGGAGCTAGCTAAAATGGGTTCAAAATCGAGCCCCGTTTGCAGATGAATAATATTCAGCAAATCACCAATAATACCGCGTAACTCACCACTGCGATCGACCAGCGTATAGGGCGAGTAATCTGGGTTGATTAAAATGCGGATAACATGCTTTTTCTTCAACCACGCTTTTTCCTGATCGGTGAAAGGAATAGGCGCATTCAGATAGGCAAGGTTGCCGCGGTTCAGCCAGTTCTGCATGACTTGCATATGAATTTCATTACTGATTGACGTAATGAAACCATCAAGAATATTTCTTAATACAGGCTGATCTTCGTTAACGACAAAATAATTATATTGTTCTTGCTTATCAAAGTAGTGCGTAATAACCAGTGATTGTGAGAAGTATCGAGAGATACAATGACTGCTGGTGATATTGTTACCAATATAATATTGGTTATCGCCATTCACTACCGACGCCATAGCCTGATACTCATCGTCATAAAATGAGACTTTAGCCTCAGGAAAAGCCCCCTGGATAACATCGAGAAAAGGGCAATCCCGCACACACGCGACGCTAACCTGATGGTTCGAGGTCAGCGGCAGCATAGTGTTTTTTAGCGATGTTACAAGCGTCGGCCACGTGGTCAGCAATGCCGAAGTGCGCAACAAATTCCCGCCAACATCCTGGCGCCGGGACAGTTGGGTTATCAGCGTATCAACATCGTTATTGGCGAGCGCGGCCAGCGCCTCTTGCTCATTATCATACTGCTTTATAATGATTTTTAGATTGAGGTTCTTTTGCATTAACGCAAGGTAATCCGCGTTGACGCCCCGATAATATTCACCGCTATTTTGATAAACAATGGGGGAGACTTCCGGTAACCAGGTGCCAACAACCAAGGTTTTTTTATGCGCTAACCAGTTTGTTTCTTCCCTGTTCAAGCCGATATTTTGCACTGAGGTATTATAGTTACTTTTTAGCTCAACTTGCCGAGCTGAGCTTACACCCGTAGACAACCCGATGGTAAAGATGACCATCAAAAAAATAAAAAAGCGTTCCAGCATTACTCTATCCTATTTTATTTCTCTGCGCATAATCATAAATTTCCATTAATGATGAACAATCTAATTTCTCCATCAACCGGCTTTTATAGGTACTTACCGTTTTATTACTGATATTCATTTTGCTGGCAATTGTGCTGTAATCCATGCCATTAAGGATATAACGCAATACTCTCATTTCCTGGTTCGACAACGTATCAAGCTTATCCTGCTCGCTGACGGATGAACCAGTAAAGTGCTCAAGGGAAAAGGGAAAATAGCTATAGCCATTTTTTGCTGCTTCAATTGCGGCAAGAATATTATTCATACCTTCTTTTTTACTCACAAATCCGTTAGCACCGTATTCGGCGCTACGTTTGCCGTAAAAAAATTCATTTTTGGCTGAAATGATAATGATTACACCAGCATAGTGCCGCTTTCTCAGTTGCTCCAGCACTTCGATGCCACTGATACCCGGAATATCCACATCGATAATCAACAGCTCCGGTTTAGTTTTTTCAACGGTTTGAACCACTTGATCCCCACTGTCGAGTTCGGTGGTCACAGCGATACCATTGGTATCGAGTAAGTTGCGGATGGCAATGCGAGCCAATGGGTGATCGTCAACGATTATCGCGTTCATTGCGTATAAGAATCCCGATAAATAAAGAGAGGCGATGGCTATAGAGCAGATGAGTCTTCAATATTATGTTTTATAAACGCAAGACTTTAAGAGGAAAATTCTAGCATAGCCACGCGTATATTTTATTATTTTTTCATAATTCGAATGAATAAATCATAAAAATAACATTTTGATTTACAAAAATTAAACTTTAAACCTTTGTAAATATCAAATCATTAACACAACGCAAAGGAAAATTCCTACACATGTAGGACATGCCTTTCATTTATTAGGGTTCATTCTTAACAAAGTTATTAATATCAATAGCGTAGTAAGCATTAGAACCGTAAAAATACGGAAAATACCCCTCATCTGACGAACCTCCCGTTAGGGTGGCATGGTGGAAAGCCGCCATCAAATAGCCGCTTACGTTGAACATTCCTATGCACATTTCTATGTCAGCAACTTTACATTAAAAACAAATATTATTTTTCAATACGTTGCCTACGACAGTTCTTTGTTAATTTTATTTCTATATGAAATTATCCTACACTTGTCTTTATGCTTAAATAAAGCAGAAACAGCGTATTTTCAAATTTCCAGGTTACATCGATGCGCTGATAAAAAATAAGATAGAGCATTTTTTCATACTTTCGGGTGATAACAATTTTACTAACCTGAATTTTGGAGAAACTGTAAATCCAGAAGGATCGTACACTGGCACAACCTGGCGGGAAGAAAATCCGGCCAACGTTAAAAGCACCACTTTCACATTCTAAGGAGAAAAATAGGTTACCAGAACAGCAAGTTACGCTTCTCTTCTGGTAGTAAGCAAAGCAATTTATTGATGGCGTATAGCAAAATGAATCAAATACGAGAATCATTAAACAATGTTGCATTCCCTGACACAATGCCTGACGCATGGCCTTATCAATCCTGGTGTTCACCTGAAAATATTGATACCGATATTACATGGTACTCATTTACTGAGCTGGATTTGATGATCGAAGCCTGGCTGGGTAAAGACTCACTCATCCCGGTGAACAAAACCGTATGGGGTTTTGTGAACGAAAATGAACCATTAATCCAGATAGTTATCCACGAAGATATTGCATATATTGCAATTAATCACAGATTCTATTCATGGGTAATTATTGTTGCAGGAACATACAACTTAAACATCAGTCTCGATCTTGCCTCCATATTTAAACACACAGCCTTAGCCGATACAGCGCTATGTATTATAGCCAATCGCGTTGACATACATTCAGTAGAGGTATCTCTTAACACCGCCCGCTCTTTTATGAACTTCGTTTTCTTTCATGAATTGGTTCATTTGATGTGTTGCCAGCATCAATACATCAAGATGAATGGCAACCAACTTCCGTATATCAGGACCATGGAGTTTATTGCCGACTTTCTAGCGTACGAACATTCACTCATGCCTGTAACTTACGAATATACCGTACAAAAAGACAACTGGGATCTGCAGATGAGTACCGCTCGATGCCTTGGCTTTGTCATCGCGTCCTATTTCATCATTAAGACGAAACAGATCAGCAATTTAAATCTATATCCATCCATAAATGAAAGAACCACCTTATTGCTGAGTTATATATTATCGCCATCTTTAACGCGGAGTGAACGGGAGGGATTACTGCTAAAATATGAAGCCAGTGGAATAATGGATGCTTATATCCGGCGAGGAAAGCTAGGATTTAACATTGGCAATAATGATTCCCTCATCTCGACTGACTATTCTGCATGTTGTTGTAATTGCAGCAAATGCAGCGCATTCGCCAACGAGATATGTAACAAGGCCAAACCATTGAACAGCGAAGTATTAAACCATATGAGCATTTATACAGAATGCTTCCCTAAAAATAAGATTTTTTACCCCTTTCCTGTGATAGATAAAAGAGATAACAAAACATCTCATTTTTGTAGTTTACAAAATCCTATACTGTTTTCCTTAGAGAAAACGATTAAAAGATCCTCTGCATTTCTTTCAAACCGATTCCTGAGTTTCCATTAAGAGCCTAATGGGATAGGCTCTTAATCACTTATTTCCGTCATCCTTAATGTGGCTCTGGAACAGCAGAGCCACAAGAGAGACATTAATCAGGCTTTACTGGGCAACGCTCCCACTGCGTGCGAGCTTTTGACTGTCAGCGTAACGACAGCTGAGCACAACAGTGCAGCAATCATAAAGATAAAGGCGCTGTTATAGCTTCCGCCGCTGCTTTGGATAAGCCAGCCGATAATAGGCGCTGATACAACCCCAGCCATCTGGCCGCCAAAGTTAACAATACCGGATGCCCGCCCCATGATGTTGCTCGGGATCGTATCCATCAGAATGCCCCAGAACGTCGCCATGGCAAAGAACATGAACAGGGCTGAGACACACTGATAAACCACCGCCATATCTGCACTACTCACGCTGAAAGTCAGATACAGGAATCCCGCGGCAATAACAGAGGTTACGACATACAGCGTTTTACGCTGGGGTTTGAATTTGTCTGAGCAATAACCGCCTAACAATGTTCCGCCTGCCCCGAACAGGAAGGGAATGGCTGCCATGACGCCGGTCTTTGCCAGAGAAAACTCTCGTACGGTAATCAGGTAGCTTGGTAGCCAGGTTGAAAAACCCCAGAAGGTGATATCAAACAAAAACCAGATACTGGCCATTTGCCAGAGCACCGGCATTTTGAGTACGTCTTTAAACGCGATAGCACTGGTGTTTTGCAGGCTCCCCTGATCGTCAGCAGCCAACTCAGCCAGGTCTTGCTGCGTAATGGCAGGGTGATCTTTCGGGTTGTCACGCGTAAATAAGTAGATACCTGCCGCGATAAACAGACCGGGAATACCTAGCACGATAAAAACCATGTGCCAGCCAAATGCCCCGATGATGCTTGCCGCCACAACTACCGCCAGCGCTGGGCCTAAGGTGTTAACCGTTGACTGAATCGCCGTGGCGCGACCACGCTCTTTCGACGGGAAATAGGTTGATATCATCTTCCATGAGGCCGACGGGAAACATCCCTCACCGATACCAAAGAAGAACCGTACTGCTAACATCAGCGGCAGCGTCAGCACTGCGCCGGTTAAGCTGGTGAACACAGACCACCATGCAATACCAATGGCCATGATTTTGCGCGAGCCAAATTTATCCGCCAGTAATCCACCGGGAATTTGAAACGCGGCATAACCAATAAAAAAGGCGCTAATAATTAAACCTTGTTGAGTCGTATCAAGATTTAAATCTTTGCCAATATAAGGGAGCGAAACGCTCATCACCATTCTGTCGAGAAAAGAGAGCAGCCACGCCAGCCAGATCAGGGTCAGGACGGTATATCTTGCTTTCCAGGTCTTGGGTTTACCTGAAGGTAAAGACGTTTGTAGGTTCATTGTGATGTCCTTAGGGTGTAGTGATCTACCGCGGCCATAAATAGTCGCGATAGATCCATGCGTGTTTAGCGTTATTTTTTAATATTGTTTTCTAATAACCGTACCGCTACAGGCATAACTTTCCGTGCCATTGATTAAGGCAATGCGCCCATTAACCATGACAATTTCAATCCCTTCCGGGTACTGATTGGGTTCCACAAAAGTGCCTTTATCCGTAATTGTGTTCGGATCGAACATCACAATATCCGCTGCATAACCCACCTTCAGCAGTCCGCGATCCTGCAAACCCAATACTTCAGCAGGTTTTCCCGTCATCTTGCGGATTGCCGCTTCCCAGCTCAGACATCCCTCTTCACGGACATATTTACCGAGTACGCGAGGGAATGCGCCAAACACGCGCGGGTGCGGTTTGCCAGCCCCCATTAAGCCGTCGGTACAGACGTTTTGCTCAGGTCGACAGAGAAACTTAATCACGTGCTCTTCGGTACCGTAGAAGTCGACCATCCCCACGGCGTTTTCCTCTTCAAAGAGCAGATCGAAGGTGGCGTTGTACGGATCTTTTCCGCGCAGCTCGCCCAACTGGACGAGGTTCAAACCGACAGCATCCTGATTTTTTGCCGTTTTCACGCTGGTGACAAAAATCTGGTCCAAGCCGGCAAAATCGATAAAGTTATCCCAGCCAGGAATACCCTGCTGAATATCATCAATCATTTTGGCGCGCAGTTCGGGCGAGGCGAGACGCTCAAGTAATTTGTCCGTACCACCGGAGTGAACCCAGGGCGGCAGGATCACGCCAAGCATCGTACTGCCCGCCACATACGGATACTGGTCGAAAGAGATACGAATTCCCTCTTCCTGCGCCTGTTCCAGCATGCCCAGCATCTGGTCGATCAGCCCCCAGTTTTTCTTGCCGCAAACTTTCATATGCGAAATATGTAGCCAGACGCCAGTGGCTTTGGCGATATCAATCAGTTCCTGGGTTGAGTTGATAATATCGTCAGCTTCACTGCGCTGATGCACCACAAAGATCCCGTCATATTTCGCCGTGACCTTACACAGTTCAATCATTTCGGCAGTATCACCAAAGGCGCAAGGCATATAGATAAGTCCAGTGGAAAGTCCAAATGCCCCAGCCTTTAGCTCCCGCTCAAGGACTTCACACATCTTCGCCACATCTTCACGGGTCGAAGGACGCCCATCCAGACCCATCGCTTCCATGCGCACGTTGCCATGAGGAACTAAATACGCGAGGTTTGTCGCCGGATGACGTGATGCCAGCAGATTGAGATAACCGTCTGTATTTTTATACTTCCAGTCAATTTTGTCGGTGTCACCGTCCAGTCCGGCGATATTTTTACGCCAGGCTGGAATATATTCTTCAGGTAACGGTGCTAAGGCGACGCCGTCCTGGCCCAACAGTTCGGTGGTGATACCCTGACGAATTTTTGCTGACAGCGCGGGGTTAATAATGGCCGACAGGTCAGAGTGCGTATGGGTATCGATAAAGCCAGGGCATATAATTTTTCCTGTTGCATCAATTACCTGTTCATTGATGCCAACCTCAATTTGACCGATTTCGACAATACGTCCTTCATCAACCATCACATCGGCAATTCTGCCTTCACTGCCCGTCCCATCGATTACATTTCCGTTTTTGAAAATGGTTTTCATCGTTATTCTCCATGGCGGTGCTGCTGAGCGACACCGCCTGTAAGGTAAGAGGTGGTTATCTTTATTTTTATTGGCGATAGAGTGTCTGGATGATGCTGTAATAGCCGCTGGCCGAGCCGGTTAACTGATCGATCTCGATATACTCATCAATGGTGTGTGCCAGGTTTTCTCGTGAAGGACCGAAGCCGATGGTTTTGATTCCCGCTTCGCCCGCATAGTGGCTACCGTTGGTACAAAATGAGTACTGCGTAATGGTTGGATTAAAGCCAGCCTCACGAATGCCCACTAACGCTGCCTGCACAAATTCGTCGGACTCGTCGTACACCCAGCCTGGGAAGAAACGCTCTCCCTCAATCGTGGCGCCGGTATAGCAAGACTCCTGACCCACCGCGTAGGACACTCGGGCCTTAAACTGCGGATCCTGAGCAATAAGTTCGGCAAGCGCATTTTCCAGCGGAGCAATCACGCTTTCTTTGGTTTCACCCACCAGCAAACGGCGATCGTAGGTTGCGCGACAGTAATCCGGTACCACCGAGGCTCCCGGGTACGGCGAAGATTTAATGTCGGTCAGTTCCAGAATGCCAGGCCCCAGAACCGGATGCGTCGGCGGCGTGATCGTGCGAATTTTGTCGATCAATTGCGCCATTTTGTACACCGCGTTAATCCCCGCCTGTGGGTTAGCGGAGTGCGCGGGCTTACCAAAGGTTTCGACCACAATCTCAGCACGGCCACGCTGACCAATTTTCAGGTTTAACTCGGAAGCTTCACCGATGATCACGTAGTCTGGCTTATAGCGCTCGCTGACCAGGCGGGCAGCAATACCTTCAAAACACTCTTCATGCACGATGCACGCAACGTAGATTTTCCCGGCAAAATTTCGCTGATTGTCCTGACCGAAAAAGCCCACGGCGGAGATCATCGCCGCCACGGCACCTTTCATGTCAGTTGTGCCGCGACCATAAATTTTGCCATCTTCAATATCGCCGCCGTATGGGTTGCGGGACCACTTCTCTTCATTCACCGGCACGGTATCGATATGTCCATCGAGAACCAGCGTTTTCCCCGGCTGGTTGCCGACAATGCCGCCAACAATGTTGCCGTACTTATCAACGTGGATGTCATCGAATTGGTAATGCTGCATCATTGTTTTTATGGCATTAACCACTTCCCCTTCCTGACCGGAATAACTTTTTTGTTGGATCAGCGCCTGACAGTTTTTAATGACTTCTTCAATGCGGTTTGCAGATAACATGGGTTTCTCCGTTATATCTCTCAATCAGGGAATTATTTGTTGATGCCCGGGTACTGACCGCCCCAGACAATATCCAGATATTGTTGCGGGTCGGTATCCCCTTCGGTGCTGACTAACAGCACACGAGAGTGCGCATCCAACCCCAGTTGCTCACGCGTTTGCGCCAGTTCAGGCGAGGTCATCAGCAGCGCCAGCAGACCGGTAGTAACCGCACCTGACTCACCCGAAATAATCTGTGGATCGCCTGCCAGCGGGTTGCCCAATATGCGCATGCCCAACGCTGCAACTTCATCAGGACAGGAGGCAAATGCATTGGCATAATCGCGCAGCAGTTTCCAGCCGATACTGTTCGCTTCACCGCAGGCGAGACCGGCCATCACGGTTTGTAAATCACCGCCCACCGCAATGGCATCCCCCTCTTTCGAACGGGCTGAGCGGTAGAGGCAATCGGCAATTAACGCTTCAGCGACGATCACTTTCGGGCGATTCTCCCCCCAGGCTGCCGTCACCATTCCCTGAACCATTCCGGCAAACGAGCCGACGCCTGCCTGCACAAAAATGTGCGTCGGCGCAACCTGATGCAGCTGATCTATCGCCTCCAGCATTAGCGTGCCGTAGCCCTGCATAATCCACTGCGGGATCTTTTCGTATCCTTCCCACGCGGTATCCTGCACCACAATCCAGCCATACTTTTCGGCCTGTTCTGCGGTCATACGAACCGCATCGTCATAGTTCATATCGACGATCTCAGCGGTAGCGCCTTCGTTACGAATAGAGGTCAGACGTTGCTGCGAAGAGCCCTTCGGCATATACACCACGGCGTTTTGCTTCAGTTGGCGCGCCATCCATGCCACGCCGCGACCGTGGTTGCCATCAGTAGTGGTGGCAAATGTGACGGTTTGCAGATCGTGGCGTACCTCTTCGTTGGTCATCACGTCAAACGGCAGTTCGCTGATATCCTTACCAACTAATTCAGCGATATGGCACGCCATCGCATAGGAGCCACCCAGCGCTTTAAAGGCTTTCAGGCCAAAACGCTGAGATTCATCTTTGAGGTAGATATTTTTTACGCCCAGTTTTTGTGAAAGCGCCGGTAGCGTATACAGCGGCGTCGGCGCGTAACCCGGAATAGACCGATGAAAATTCAACGCTTTTACCAGTTCCTGGCGGCTAAACGGTGCCAACGGCGCGTTCGGATGTTCGGTAAACGGTGTCTGGTTAATAAAAAATGATAAGTTTTCCTGCATCATAAAACCTCATTGTCCTGGTATTTCATTCCCTGTAATCGGTGCAATACAGAGATATTTCCGTTATCGGTATTGGCAATAGAGCAAAATGCTTACCAGCTTTTTATTAACCGAGTAAATTCTTATGAATATTTTAATAAAGGCTTTAATTTCAATAATTTAAATAGAAATAAAAATTGACACCAAAAAATATCACTGCGTCAGTTTATCGCCTCATTTTGATAAATTCTCATTATTGATAAATAGTGTGATCGCTGAAGATAAAATAAGAAAAACATCCAAAAACAGCGTGATAGATTGATTTTTCGCAAATCATTTTTGCATTGCTTCGCCTATTTATCATTTTCCTTGAGAAATGCGACACACTGCCGGAGAAGTACCATGATTTCAGTACTCAGCAATATTCAGGATGATATATGCAATTATGCCGACGCTATTTCTGGCATAACGGGCACGGACGTTGAAATCATTGATGAATCTTTAATGCGCATCGCGGGTACCGGGAAATATCGGCATATGCTCAATGAGAACGTGGCCAAAAATGGCTACATCTATCGTCACGTATTGCAGGTGCGAGAAACGGTACTGATCAAAAATCCCGGCGAGCATCCGCTGTGTCAGTTATGTGAAAAACACCACTACTGTTCTGAAATGCTGGATTTGAACGCACCAATTTTTCTCAATAATCGCGTGATTGGCGTGATCGGGATTATTTGCTCAACCCAGGCACAGCGTGACACGTTACTGAGCCAGATTGATAAATTTGTCACCTTTATTGAGCAAATCGCCGTAATGATCTCCAGTAAGGTCTTTGAATGCCTGGAGCGTTTACGCGCGCAGGAAACGCTTGGCGCATTTCGGCGTCTGATCGATGCTATGGACCGCGGCGTGGTGGCAATTGATGGCAAGGGGCTTATCTGGCATGCCAATCATTCAGCCGATCGCATCCTCAACCGTGAGGTTCAGGGATTACCACTGACCATTGAAACAACCGGAGACAGCCTGTATGGCGATGAAGAAGCGTGGCTGACGCTTGAAGGTCAGAAACATCATGTACTGTGCAAACAAATTTCGCTCTCCTCGCAGGATAACGATCGCTTAACCATGGTTATCTTTCGTGATGCACACGACTACCTGAGTAACCTTACTCCATCCCCTTATGAGTCCGACATGCAGGTGCGACTGATTGGTCACTCTCCCTCAATGGAGCAACTCAGAAGCACCATCGGTAAAATCGCCAACAGTTACGCCAGCGTGCTCATCACCGGGGAAAGTGGCTCGGGGAAAGAGGTCGTGGCTTTTGCCATTCACCAAAGCAGTCCACGTAAAGCCGCGCCTTTCGTGACAATCAACTGCGCGGCTATCCCCGAACAACTGCTGGAAAGCGAACTGTTTGGTTATGTTCGCGGCGCATTCAGCGGGGCCGATCCCAAAGGACGAATGGGAAAATTTGAACTGGCCAACGGCGGCAGCCTGTTTCTGGATGAGATTGGCGATATGCCGTTGCACCTGCAGGCCAAGCTGCTCAGGGTCTTGCAGGAAAAGGCGATCACCCGCGTTGGCTCTAATAACACCATCAATATTGATGTGCGCATTATTGCCGCGACCAACAAAAACATTAATGCGATGGTGGAGAATAATCAGTTTCGCGAAGATCTTTTCTATCGCCTGAACGTGGTCCCTCTGGTACTTCCTTCCCTGCGTGAACGCCGAGCTGATATCGCGGTCCTCGCACAGTATTTTGCCGATGAGTTCTCGGTCAGTTACCAGCGACCACCGCAAAAACTGCCTGATGACGTTATTAACCGCCTTTATGCCTGGCACTGGCCGGGCAACATTCGTGAATTACGCAACGTGATCGAATACATTTTTGTGATGCGCGGAGAAGCCGCCGGGATCAACGCCAGCCATCTTCCCCCTTACCTGCTCACCGCCGCTGACGGTAGAAAAACGACGATGACCGCGCAACCCCGTCAGCTTGCCAGCAAAGGAAAACAGGCGGAAAGGGAAGCTATCGAAAACGTCATCCAGCGATTCGGCTCAAGCGTTGAGGGGAAAAAACAAGCCGCGACAGAACTGGGGATCAGCATTGCCACGCTCTATAGAAAAATAAAACTGTACGGTTTGTGAGCCTCCCCCTCTTAACGAAGAGGCTCACGTAAAACCATACTGTGCAACCGAGCGCGTTACAGGGCCGATTGATTTCGATGCTGCTCGAAATAGCGTCTGGCCTTATCGTCAGCTTCTTTCAGAGCTGTCGGATTCAGGTTCTTCTGCGCGATATCCAGTCCATTTTGTGCATCAGAATTCCCATTAGCAAAGGCCACCGCACTCCAGATATACGCCTGAGCATAATCCTGAGTTACCCCTTTGCCTTCAAGGTACATGGTTCCCAGCATCCCCTGAGCTTCCGCATTTCCTTTTCTTGCGGCCTGTTCAAACCACTCAGCGGCTTTTTTATCATCCTGGGCAACGCCATTACCTTCTAAATACATCAAGCCAAGATCTTTTTGCGAGCCTGCATCTCCCTGGGCCGCGGCTTTCTCCAGCCACTCCACCGCTTTTTTATTGTCCTGGGCCGTTCCCTCTCCTTTTGCGTACATCATGCCAAGCATGCCCTGGGCCAGCATATCCCCTTGAAGAGCAGCCTGATTAAACAGCTCAAACGCTTTTTTGTGGTCCTGAGCCACACCAACCCCCTCGCCAAGGTAATACATCGCGCCGAGCATGCTCTGGCCCAGCGCGTCCCCTTTGCTGGCGGACTGTTTAAACAGCGCGAAAGCTTTGTCAGTATCCAGACCGACACCATCACCTTCAAAGTACTTTCTGCCCAGTAATCCCTGCGCTTTGGCATCCCCTCGTTCAGCCGCTTTACTCAATGACTTAACGGTGTTGTAGCCCTCTAATAGCGACGCCTTACTTTCAAGGAAACGCTTTGCGTCAGGATTGCCCTTCTCAACCGCACGATGGAGCCACTCAATGGCATGATAGTTTCCGCGCTCGGCAGCAATGCTTAACCACTCGACGGCCTGCTTATTGCCTTTTCCGACTTCGTTGTCAAACCACTCAATGACCTTACCGTCATACCAGCGCGCGCCCTCACCATCAAAGTAGACTAAGGCGAGCAGATAACGCGCATCGAGATTGCCCTGCTCAGCCGCACGGGTCAGCCATTCAACAGCTTTCTTGTCATTCTGCTGCACGCCCTTACCTTCGAAATACAGCACACCGAGATAGTATTGGGCATCGACATTCCCCTGGGCCGCCGCTTTGCTAAACCATTCGGCCGCTTTCTTGTCATCTTTCAGGCCGCCTTTGCCCTCGTAGTACATCAGTGCAAGCAGATGCTGGGCACTCGCATTACCCTGCTCAGCCGATTTGGTCAGCCACTCGCTGCCTTTACTGAAATTCTGCTCTACCTCTTTACCTTTTAAGTACACGGTTGCAAGCACAAACTGCGCCTGCGCATTTCCCGCCTCAGCACCCTGCTGTAAAACAGCCACAGGTTCTTTATTCCACTCTTTTGCTTGTCCCTGTGAAGATCCCGCACCCCACAATATTCCGATAAAAGTGAAGGCGAGGAGAGGCCGAATGTTCATAAAACGTAATCCTTGTTAAGAAAAGGCACATAATGGAGATGCTCCAACTGCAAGCCAACTCATTTAACTGCGATTGTGATCCATGTCGGAACTATCAGATATTAACTGGGAAATGTGCAAAATATAATTCTTTGACTATGCAGGTGATCCTTAGTGAATAATGCACAACAAAAAGGCCATGTTAATAACATGGCCTTTCGTCTGGACATGGTGTTGAAACTTAATCAAACACACCATTAATAACAGCGGTGACAATCGCCGTGCTCAGTGCAATCAGCACCAAATTATCGCCAATAACCTGCCATTCATAGCCCGGGTAATACGGAAGTTGATTCAACATTGATGGCGGAACGCTCTTCCTGGCGATCCCCGGAGGAAGCGGTTTTCCTCGCGCCAGATTTTTGGCAATACCTGGAGGCAGTGACTTATAGCCCGTTAGACCGTATCTGACAGCATACTGCCTGGCCACGTTATAGCTGATGTCACTATCAACATGGTCCGGCTTACCATAATTTTTACGCTGTTCTGATTGTGCGTTATTTTTTTGGTCCGCGTGTCCTTTCTGGCTATGACCACTATTCCCCTTGTTCCCGCTATTACCATGGTTGCCACTGTTACCATTTCCGTTGCCATTGCCGGGGTTAGCCAACACAGGAGTGGCACACATCGTCATCGCAGCAACGGCAACTACCGCCGCGGCCAAAGTACGGAGCCTGGACATGATGATTCCTTAAGCTGTGGATACAAATAAAAATGTACGGTATTCGCTGAATACTGGCTATCGCTTCAACTCCGATTTATGGGCAAATAAACGATGTTGCTTTGCCATGGGCTCCCCAGATTGAGCGTTTTTGAGATTACAGCTCGCCATTCCCGCTATCTCAGATCGGCAAGCGACAGGCACAGGATCTGAGTTTTTGGGAATAACTTCGCGAAAATGGAGAGAAAACGACGTTTTTTTTCGGTTAAGCTATGTTCATGCTTTGGCGTTACCCCATGGCCGGAATCACTATCCAGGAACCCAACCATAATGGCAAAAAGTACCCCGCAGCTGCCGCTCGACCCTCATATGTGTCGTAGCTATGAGAAAAAGTCGCGAAGTCCGCTGGCGCTCTATTCCGAGTATCAGCGTATGGATGTCGAACTGCGGGCGCCGCTGGCTATGACCTACAGCCACTGGCATGGCCAGGTTGAGGTGAACGTGCCATTTGATGGTGATGTGGAGTATCTCTTTAATGACGAAGTGGTGAAGAGCAAACAGGGTTTTATCACCTTGTTCTGGGCCTGTACTCCCCATCAACTCACGGATGCCGGGCACTGTAAACAGATGGCCATCTTCAACTTACCGATGCATCTGTTTTTGTCCTGGCCGCTGGACAGGGAGCTGATTAATCACGTGACCCACGGGATGGTGATTACTTCGTTGGCTTCACAGCAGCTGAGCGCGTTTGAAGTACAGCGTTGGCAGAATGAACTCAATAGCGATAACGAACAAATTCGCCAGTTAGCCATTGATGAAATCGCGCTAATGCTCAAGCGCTTTAGCCTCGCTGGCTGGCGGCCGGTACTGGGTAACAAAACGTCGCGCACCCAGAAAAACAGTATTTCACGGCATTCACAGTTTTACGTCAGCCAGATGCTGGAGTTTATTGCCGCCAACTGCGACAAACAGCTTACTGTCGATGCTATTGCCGAACACGTAAAGCTCAATCCCAATTATGCGATGGGTATTTTTCACCGGGTGATGCAACTGACGATGAAACAGTATATTACCGCGATGCGCATTAACCATGTGCGGGCTTTACTCAGCGATACGGATAAAACAATTCTGGATATCGCTACAATTGCAGGATTTCGCTCCAGCAGTCGATTCTACAGCTCGTTCCATAAATACGTCGGCATGCCGCCACAGCAGTATCGCAAATTGAGTCAACAACGCCGACATCATTCACCTTATGCCGAGGGGTAATTTATTCACCAAACGTTCTCTTACCTTACTACTAAAATATAAGCACCAGAATAGCAGGTCAAAAAAGATAATCTGCAGCAGTTAATAAAATAGGGTTCAGCCATGAGCTCTGGCAACTATGTTACTCAGACATGAGTGACCTGTAGCAGGTATTTATTTGACGTGTTCAACCATTAATGATTGGGATGGAATTATGGAATTAAATAACTGTACCGCCAACAACAGAAAGCCATTGTCTTTCTTTTGGTCAGTTTTACCCATGGTAGTCATGCTGGGCGGGATTAGCATCGGATATTTTATCTTCAATATTCGTGCTGAACCCATGATCCTGATGGGAACGGCAACCGCCTCGTTTATCGCCATCGCTCACGGCTACACGTGGGATGACATTCTACAATCTATTTGCAATAAAATATCTGAAGCGCTGCCGGTCATATTAATCGTCGCCAGTATCGGTTTCTTAATTGGCGCATGGATGGTGTCAGGCACTATTCCAATGATGATTTATTATGGTTTGAAGTGGATTAACCCTCAATATTTCTATATTTCGGCATTTATGCTGGGAGCACTGATCTCAGTATGCACCGGTACCTCCTGGGGTTCTATCGGGACCGTTGGTATTGCCATGATTGGCGTAGCGATTGGTCTGAATGTCTCGCTGCCCATTGCCGCTGGTGCCATTGTTTCAGGCTGCTGGTTTGGTGATAAGCTCTCACCGGTTTCTGATTCAACCAACATGGCTGCACTGGCTGCCGGGGTAAACCTGTACTCGCATATCGGCCACCTGCTGTGGACTACCGGCCCGGGTTTTATTATTTGCTGCATCGTTTACAGCTATATGGGCATGGGCATTGATGCCTCGTCCAGCGCGCCAGAAAACATTACCAACTTGATGAATTCTATTGGTCAGATTTATCACTTTAATATTCTGCTGCTACTCCCGCCGATCATCGTTTTATATGGCTCACTGTCAAAAAGACCGCCCATTCCGATGCTCTTTTTATCCACAATAGTCTCAATGATTTTGGCGTTAATCTTTCAGCAATTCACGGCATCCTCTGTCGGCGAATCCGTGGTCAGTGGCTTTAAGCTCGCAATGCTTACCGGAGATAATCTGCCGACACTGTCTTCCGATGTTTCCCGCTTACTGGAGCGAGGCGGCGCTATTTCAATGTTTAGCAGCTTCGTTACCGTTTTCAGCGCCTTCAGCTTTGCCGGGGCAATGAGTGCGACAGGCTCTTTGCACACCGTGATAAACGCGCTGACAAAAGGCGTTAAATCCACATTCCGCCTGGTGGCTACCACGATTGTGACGACATTTACCATCTGTGCCTGCACGGCAAATGGGACCTTACCGTTGCTGCTGTGCGGTGATGCCTTTAAAGAGGAGTACAAAAAACGAGGGCTTGCGGCAAAAAACCTCTCGCGAACCACTGAAGATGCCGGAACCGTTGTCGAACCGATTATCCCCTGGTCTGCCTCAGGCGTTTATTGCGCCACTATGCTGGGCGTTGCCACGCTTGATTACTTGCCCTGGGCAATCCTCTGTTACAGCGGTGTCATCTTTGCCCTACTGTGGGCGGCAACCGGTATTGGCATTGCTAAATATGAGCCCAATGAAGCCACTGAGAATATGGTTGAGCAAAAATCATAAACGACTAAATAGCTAAATATTCGCTATCACCAGGGTAAATTAAACATATCCATTAGATATACATAACATTCTTCGCTTTTGCGTTGCTTACACTATTTTCAGAGACTTTCCAGGAGTCAACAATGTCTTTGTTTGATGATATTGTCACAAGGGATGTTAATTGTCGCAAATACGGGCAATTACAACAGATGTACGGTACCACCGATGTATTACCGCTGTGGATTGCAGATATGGATTTTGCGACACCAGAGCCAATCATGAGCACGCTGCGTTCGGTGGTGTCACAGCCTGTGCAAGGCTATAACCTGGATTATCCACAATGGAAAGAATCTGTTATTCATTGGTATGCACAACAGTATGATGCCGATATCAAGGCACACTGGTTACATTTTATTCCCGGTGTTATAAAAACCATCGTACTCTCTTTAATGGCGCTTACCCGTCCAGGCGATAATATTTTAACCTGTACGCCAATCTATGATCCCTATCCTAATCTGGTAAACACCAGCGGTAGGAATTTGATTCAGACGCGCCTCATTGAGAAAAACGGGCACTATGAATTTGACTGGCATGATTTCAGCGAGAAACTCAAGCAGTGCAAAATGTTTTTGTTCCCTTCACCGCATAATCCAGGTGGAATGGTGTGGTCGCGGGAAACGTTGGAAAAAATAAGCCACTATTGCCAGCAGGCAGGCGTCATCATTCTGTCTGATGAAGTGCATAGTGATTTAACCCTGCCAGGAAAGCGCCATTTGCCGTTTTTTACTGTTGATGAAGCGCCAGATAGTCGGTCAATCGTGCTTACTTCCATCAGCAAGACCTTCAATACGGCGGCGATCCAGGGCGGAATCGCCATTATTAAGAATGATGAATTACGCCATCAGTTCTACCACTTTCTGGATAACTGCTACCTTGCCGAGACGCATTCATTACAGCAGGCGGCCATTTATAGCGCTTTTACCCATTGCGCCGACTGGCACCAGAAATTATTGGTCTATCTGGCCGACAATGTAGCGTTTGTAAAAAGTGAAATCGAAAAGTACTGTCCCTTGATTTCCATTGTGTATGGCGGCGCGTCGTATCTTCTGTTTCTGAATGCGGAAAAAATGGATCTCAGCGATGAGCAGCTAAGCGCTTTTTTTGTGCATGACGCCAGGCTTGGCCTGTCACCTGGGGCGCAATACGGTCCCGGTGGAGAGGGGCACATGAGACTCAACGTGGGCTGCCCCCGCCCGGTACTGGTAGAAGCGATGAACAGGCTAAAAGCGGCATACCAGAAATGGCAGAACGCATAGCGTACATCACACGATTTGCCCTGCCACGGTGGGGCAAAATTATCCAAAGATGTTGCTGAACTGCTATAAAGTCTTTCTCTTCTGTCGGCTGGTGTTAAACTGGAAAGTGTGATCTTCATCATAACCTGCTTAAACAGAGACAAGAGACACTGCTATGCAACATATCATCGAGGGCTTCCTCAACTTCCAAAAAGAGATTTTCCCTCAACGCAAGGAACTCTTCCGCAGCCTGGCATCCAGCCAGAATCCTAAGGCACTTTTCATCTCCTGTTCCGATAGCCGCCTGGTTCCAGAACTCGTTACTCAGCAAGATCCAGGACAGCTTTTCGTTATCCGCAACGCCGGTAATATCGTACCGTCATTTGGTCCGGAACCAGGTGGTGTATCCGCAACCATCGAATACGCGGTTGTCGCACTTGGCGTAACGGATATCGTCATCTGCGGTCACTCCAATTGTGGCGCGATGAAAGCCATTGCCGATAGCCAGCCCCTGGATCCGATGCCCGCTGTCGCTCACTGGCTGCACTATGCCGATGCCGCGAAAGCCGTGGTCGATAAAAAAACCTGGGATAACCCAATCGATAAAGTTAACGCCATGGTGGAAGAGAACGTTATCGCACAGCTTAACAACATTAAAACGCATCCTTGTGTCGCGGTTGGGCTGCGCAATAATGCGCTTCGTCTGCACGGTTGGGTGTATGACATCGAAAGCGGTGAAATCCGTACCCTGGATAAAAACAGCAAAACCTACGTTTCCCTTGCAGATAACCCGCAGGTGCATTTCGAGTAATTCCCCCACTGGAGCAAGGATGCTCTGGACATCTCCTCTCCCTATTTCTGTTAGTGGACAAAACAGGGGCTTGCGACTAGTTTTAAAGTAGCCACTGGTGTTCCACATCGGTTTTCGCACATTTATACAACATTGCGACAGGCTCATTCACTGAGTCGCAAACAGCTGTTCATACATGGTGCTGGCGATAAAAAGGATCAGGTGCAAATGCAAACAAAAATAAAAAGAATAATGGATAAGTTATTTTATCATGAGTCGTGGGACATCATGCTTATTAAGGATAATGGTACACACTCATTCCCCGACAACACTCTGGAGATATTAAGAAAATCCACTCCGCAGCAGTTAAAAAAGAAATATACATTTCAGGCCGATCCTTTTCTGATTGAAAAAGATGATAAACTGTATGTTTTCTATGAAGCTCTTAGCTTTCGCAACTCAAAAGGCACGCTACGATGTCGCGTTCTTGACCGTGAACTGGTCGAACTTGAAGATATTAGGCTTGAAGGCTTTGACGACTTACAGTGTCATTTGTCATTCCCTTATCTGATACATATCAACGATCAACTGTTCATGATCCCCGAGTCTTCAGAAAGAAAAGAGGTAATACTGTTTCAGTCAATTGAGTTCCCTGCACGCTGGAAGCAAGTTAAAGTTTTAATCTCTGATACCCAATTAACCGACAACGTATTTATCTCAATTAATGAAACCTGTTATCTGTTGTCCACCACGATGGATAACGAAATAATTATTCATTCAGCAGATCATATTTATGGACAATGGCAGCGGATTACCCCCTCATTGAAGGTGAGCAATCCCCATCATCGAGGTGCAGGTGCCTCCTATCAGGTCGAAAATAAAATGTACTTCCTTACACAGGAGTGCACACCTGAAACTTATGGAAAATCAATCTATATCAAAGAATTAGTGACACTGAACGACGCTAATTTTGCTGAAACTCTGATCGAACAAATCAATTCGTCGATCAACCACAGTGACGGCGTCCACACGCTGAACTTCTCAAATAACTATATTGTTTATGATACAAAAATAAACAAATTCAGCTTTTTATCTATACTTAAAAAAATATCTTATAAATGCATGGTGAGGTATCGCAACTATTACCTTACCAAACGTAACCAATAACGCGTTCTCTATGGTACTGGCGTGAATCAATCCCCGTTTATCTGGAGTCTGTATGGCAATTCTTGTCACTGGTGGTGCAGGTTATATTGGTTCACATACTGTGTTAACGCTACTGGAAAGAGGCGATGATGTCGTAGTCATCGATAATCTGGCGAACGCCAGCAGAATCTCGCTGGACAGGGTCGCGGAACTCACCGGAAGAGAGCCCTTTGTCTATATCGCCGATGTTCTCGACAGGCAGGCATTAAAAAACATTTTCGCCGACCATAACATCACCGATGTCATTCATTTTGCGGGACTCAAATCGGTTTCAGAGTCGATAAAAGAGCCCCTCGCCTACTATGAAAACAACGTTACCGGAACGCTGGTTTTACTGGATGAGATGCTGGCCGCTGGCGTTAATCGTTTCATTTTTAGCTCATCTGCCACGGTATATGGTAATCCAGAAAGCGTACCGCTGAGCGAGCAATCGCGCACGGGTGGTACCACTAATCCGTACGGCACGTCTAAGTTGATGGTCGAACAAATTCTGGCCGATTTCTCACGTGCACAGCCGGGTTTTCGCATTACCTGCCTGCGCTATTTCAACCCGGTTGGCGCCCATCCATCAGGTCGGATTGGTGAAGATCCTAACGGTATCCCTAATAACCTGGTTCCGTATATCTCCCAGGTCGCGATTGGTAAGCTGGAAACCGTATCGGTGTACGGTAATGATTATCCAACCCCTGATGGTACCGGTGTGCGTGATTATATTCACGTCATGGATCTGGCGACCGGTCATTTAGCCGCGCTGGATTGCCAGAGCAAAGGCGCGACTTATAAGGTGATTAATCTCGGTACCGGTGTCGGTTATTCCGTGATTAATCTGATTGAGGCATTTGAAAAAGCGGCACAGACAAAAATTAATTATCAGTTTGTCGCCAGAAGACCCGGAGATATTGCCGAATGTTGGTCTGACCCATCGCTGGCATACAAAGAGCTAGGTTGGAAGGCCATCTATAACCTTGATGAAATGATGCGTGACACCTGGAACTGGCAAAAAAATAACCCGAATGGGTATCAAATTTAATGTTCTCAGCAGCGAGCCTGACCGTCAGGCTC
>NZ_SZWU01000038.1:93628-118919 GCF_005280935.1 Citrobacter sp. wls757
TAGAGTACCGTTATTGTTGACACCCGGTACCAGCCGCTGCTCTGTTTCCCTTCATTGGCAAAGTTAATTCTCGCCGCACCCGACTTATCCAGCATCGCAACCTCAATCGCGTATTGCCCTTTCGCCAGTCGGCCTGGCATAGATAACGCATAACTGACCTGATACTTACCGGGGAGCCAGCGGCGAATATCCTCCGCGGAATTCCCCTGTGCCACCACCTTATTGGCGCTGTCTACGACCCGGAATGCCAGCATGTATGGCAGATAAATCGGTGCGATACCCTCATTGTACCAGGTACTGTTTAATGTCAGCGTTTGTCCACTGTCCCACACGGACTCATGGCTCAGGGACGCAAGGCGAAATCGATAGCCCAATTTGGTCAGCGCATTGTCGACAATCGGTCGATAGTCGCTGGGTATCGTTCTCGATTTCAGGTTAATGGTACTGGCGTGCTGCTTGACCGCCCAGTCAAAAATCCCCTGCACTTCAGCACGTGTATAGTGAAAGGTGTTCTTCCAATCCTGCATATACGAGCAGATCTCCAGACTCACCGGCGCACGTTTCCAGACGTCGTTGAACCCTGAATAACTCTGCTGCGCAGCCAGCAATCGCTGCGGGTAATCATCAGCCATATGGTTCCAGGTGTCCGAAAATACGCGCAGGTCCCCCCAACAGTCCGCACGCCACCCAGCCCCACGCGCCACCGCATTCGCCAGACTTTGACCGCCGCTTATCAGCATGGTTTTTGGCGTCACCGGAAAAGCAGAAAAGTGCATCGCGACGTAGCGATCCAGTTGCGCCGTGGTGTATCGCTCCAGTAATGGCTTCAGGTTAGGGAAGTTGCTGTTATGCCATTCTCCCCACGATCCCACCATGCCAATATCAACAAACGCGAGATTCTCATTACCATCGTAGCGCTTACCAAATGCGTTCAACAGACGCTGGCTGTATTGAATAAACAGAGGATCGTCTAAATCCGGGGCAAATGTCTTTTTATCCGGCGTCCAGGTTCCTTTCACGCCTTTTTTAATCAGCCAGTCAGGAATTTGCGAACCGCTTTCCGGCTCTGCCAGAGCCATAAATCGTAGCCCGACATTCATCGCAGGGCGATGTGCCGCCGCGTATTTGAAGGCATCATCCACCAACGCAAAATTGTACTGGCCTTCGACTGGCTCCAGGTCCCGCCAGTAAAAACGCTCGTATTCAAATCCGGTATTGGGATAGTCCGCCAGCCCCAGCGTTTCACCATATCCCTGATGAAAACTTGCCACGCCAATCCCCGGATTGGTTAACGGGCCCGTCAATGCTTTGGGGGTAACGGTCGTCAATGCGGCCATAACCGTCAGCGGGAAAAACATGCACAACAACGCACAAACCCATTTACGCTTCATCGCAATGACGTCCTCCACCAATTTGTTAACGCTAGCGGTCTTTCAGGCTTAACCACCAGTCCCAGATACCTACGTGAAAATTTTGGAACACATCAATACCTAACGCGGATTTGATCATATACAGCGTCAGCAATATGCAGCAGGTGACGAATAGCACGGCAATCAGCAGCAAAAAAGTGAGCAATATTCTCGACAGGGTTGATTCCTGGCGATGCTGGCGGCGTAAATCTCTGCCAAACAAAAAAACCAGATAATAACGCTTACTGAAAAAAGGAAAGCTTCTGCGAATATCGATCTGATGCCGCGAAGTCAGGGTTGTAGCAAGGAGCGCTTTTTCCACCCCTTCTTTTTGTTCAGGGGTCAATTCCTCCGCTATCCGCTCATCAAGGTGAGCGTAAAACCGTTCGATGGCAGGAGGACGATTTTGAGGACTGGTCAAAATTAACCTATATCTTTATCAATGGAGTGGTAGACGTTAACCGTCTTTTTGGCGATTTCATGCCAATTGTAGTTTTGCAAATATACACCATAGTCCACGCTATTTGCTGTTGCCCCTTGGCCTAATTTTTCAGCCAGACCGGTTACATCTCCCACCTTAAAATAGGCCTCGGCGGGCAGTTGAACTTCAAGGTTAGCCGGAATATCACTGACGACGGCCGGAAGAGAAAATGACATTGCCTCCAGCAGCGCAATAGGCAATCCTTCATGGTATGAGGGCATCACAAACAATTTAGCCTGCGAAAACACCGCCTGAAGTTCGTCACCACGTAAAAAACCAGTCATCACAACACCTGGCGTGTCGGCGGCAAGCTTTTTGAGGCGCACGCTGTATTCGGTCGGATGATCCGCATCGCCAATTAACACTAACGGTATGGTCAAACCGCTGTGTTGATAAGCGGCGATGGCATCATGCATCCCTTTTTCTTCCACAAACCGCCCAACCACCACGAGGTAGTTTTTCGGCTGCAGCCCAAAGCGGGAGAGCGTATTGTCGATGGTGAGCTGTGATAATAACCGCGGCTCGTTCACGCCATTGTGAATTAAATGCGCATCATAGCGACCGTGTTTTTTCTGGATCAATTGATTAATAACTTCAGAAATCACAATCACCTCGTTGGCATATCTCACCGCCCAACGCTCACCCAGCAACAATATTTTTTTGGCTACAAATCCCCATTTCTGGCGATCGTAATCGGGCCCGTGGTGGGTAAAAACCACCTTCTTCCCTAACACGCGTAATAATGGGATCACAAGGCCAGGGCCGATAGCATGGACATGCACAATATCTGAATGGTCGATACGTGTCCTAAACGCCGCTAAAACGGAATGGACAATCGCTTCCAGCGAGCGCTTTTTGGGTGCCCACAGCGCGTAGGTTTCGACTTTTTTATATACAGATCGTTTGTAATTTACATATGGCGAGCGAGCGATCACGCAAATATCCACGTCGAACTGCTGCTTAATGGCAGGATAAAGATTCTGACAGTGTGTCTCCACACCGCCCAATACATCGGGAATACCACGCGTTCCAAAAACCGTTATTTTTTTACTCATACTATGGCCTGCTCAGCAGTTCTTTATACAGCGCCTGTAGGGTATCCATATGTTTACTCAGCGCATATTTTTCACTCAACCGTGCACGTCCATGTAAACCCATATTCCTCGCCTTCTCAGGCGAGTCGGCCAGAGCGTCCATCGCATTGGCTAACTCATGCACATTACCCGGTTCGAATAAAATCCCTTCGATACCGTCACGAATTTGTTCCGGTATACCGCCGATGCGCGACCCGATAACCGGCTTGCCTAAGGACATCGCCTCTAATATCGCCATTGAACAGTTTTCATAGCATTCTGAAGGCAGGATCACCGCTCGCGCATGCTTAATAAGCTTATCGAGCGCTTCCCCTTGTTGCACATAACCTAAAAACTCAACATCAGGGTATTTGGCGGCTAATTCATCATGCAACGGACCGTGCCCTACAACTTTCAGCGGCGCTTTGTTCTGCATTTTTTTATGCGCTGCCAACAACGTTGCCACGCCCTTTTCACGGCTCAGACGGCCAAAGTACAGCATATAGCCCTCATCGCTCACTTCAGCCAGGGGACGGCTGTCATCAACGCCATTGACGATGACATCAATGCGCGAATTTGGCAGCGTGCGCAGCAAGACACCGCGTAAAAAAACGCTTGGTGAAACAATCACATCCAGTGCCTGATAGTTTTGTGCAATGTACTGCCAGGTTGCCTCCAAAGAGAGCAGAAGACTTTTTGAGGCTGAACCTTCCTGACAACGATACCTGAAGGCATTGAAAACCGTTCCGGTAATACAAGAATCACACACTTTGCCGTCGCGCAGCATGGAATACGCGGGGCACACAATCTTATAGTCATGCGCAGTCAGCACCGTTTTGCAGCCAAAATTGCGCGCAACTTTAATCAACGCCGGTGTTAACTGATGGTAGATGTTGTGAAAGTGGACGATATCCGGGCGCTCTTTTTCTAATAGCGCCAGCATTTTTTTACAGGCCTGCGAATTATGAATAAAGTTAACCGCCGTTTTGATACCACCCAGCAGATTGCTCGCTTTGTGGTAGTCCACATTACTGACGAAATAATCCGTATAGTCCGAGGGGAAATTATTCTCATGCTGCATAGAGAAATCAATAACCTGCACTCCGGCCTGTTTCAGCATATCGCGCTCTTGAAAATAAACTGTTTCTGCGCCGCCTTTGATGAAAAAAAACTTGTTAACCAATAATACTTTCATGGCGCCTGCCCCGGTTATTCATGAATGATTTTACTGTTAGGCGGAGTCAGCGGATCGCGTACCGGATAAAAAATACCTTTGATCAGCCCCGCTGAGCGTACGATTAAATTAATAACGCTTTGCAGCCCATCTGTTAACGAGCGGTTTTGCACAATCTTCAACAAAGCAAACGCCAGTAATGGTAGAAGCGCAACGGCAAACACATTGATATTTAAACTGAGCATCGCCACAAATAAGAGAATAAGGTAGAGCGCAAATACCGCCTCATTCTTCACGATGTTGAATGACTGGGAAAACCAGGGCTTCCCCCAACTACAACGCAAAAGTTCACCCGGTGCCTGGTAATAACCGCTGGTCCAGCGCCGCGCCAGCATCTTAAACGTCGGCAGCGTATGTGACGTATGGCTGAAGTAAGGAATATCCAGACGCCGCAGTTTATAGCCTGCTTCGATTAAACGCAGGCCCAGTTCAGCCTCTTCATACGCGTGCAAATTACGGTTAGTCAGATAACCAATTTTTTCAATTGCCGACCGACGATACAGCCCACCGCCACCCAGATGATCGCTATCCCCGAGTGGATAGATTTTATTAATGCGTTGCTTACGCGATTTAAATTCATAGTTTACGGCATCATCCATTTCAACGGTTCCCGCAACGCCTGCATATTCTGGTTCGGCCTGCAAAAACGCGACGGCCTGATCCACAAAGCCCTCCTCCAGCTCCATATCGCCGTCCATCAACAACAGATATTCCCCTTCACTATACAGATAACCTAACTGGTGCCCGACGCCACAGCAGCGATCGCCAGGGTCAGTTAAGGACACTACGGTCACCCCTTTATCGATCGCAAGCTGTTGGGTGTTATCCGTTGACAGACTATCTGCCACAATAATTTTATGTGGATAATCAATAAGCTGCTTACGGATACTGTCAATCGTCTTCTCAATACATTTAGATTCATTGAGTGTTTTAATACTCACTGAAATAAACGGTTTTTGGTCCATACAATTACCCTACACAGCGAAGGACGGTTCGACGAATCACTAAACTTGATCCTAGTGATAAATAGAACAGGAATTGTAACATCGGTGTAATCATCAGTATCTGGCTGTAAGGTAAGCTAATTAAGCAACTGATAGCAAAAGCGTTAAACGCCGGTGCAAAGCTCAATAACTGGAGATCCTGCTGGTCCAGTTGTTCAAGCGTCAGTAATGGCTTTGGCTGACAAACTTTCAGGATATAAATGAATAAGCTAATAAAGAGTAACGTGCCGATCACCCCAACTTCCCACAGCAGCATACTCAGGGAAGTCGAGTCGAGAATTAAGTTGTAGATAATATTCAAAAAGCCCGGCGACACCGTACTACCACTGTTAGTTGCATTGAGTCCGTAGCCAAATAACGTTCCTGAAAGCCCCCACAGATCGTTATTTTTCAACCAGAACAGGAACGTCGTAAAGCGCCCTAATTCACCGGTAGACATAATATAGTTCGGATCAAAGATATAGCTTAAGGAGTCGATAAAAATACTTAACGAGCTTTTCGACGGATCGCCGCCGAACGCCGTAGAATAATAGTACGCGAGGATCACAATCGACAGGCTAATAAGCAACAGCATTCCCGCCACAATAACCAACAACGTCTTCAGATTGACCTTACTAACGTCTTTGACGTAGCTCGGTGAAAGCCACACCCACGCCAGGAATATAGGCGATAGCAGGATGACAAACTTCACTTCACCAATGATGCATAACCCGATACCGAGAACAATATGCAGCGCCATGGACTTGAACGTGGTGAGCCCATGCTTATATTCGGAGACTTTTAACAACATAATTAACAGGCAAAACAAACCCATTGCGGCAGTATTCCCGCCTCCCATAGGGTCACCGCCAAACGTGCCAACCACGGAGTCCCATTTCTCATCTTCGCCGCGCACCGCAACACGCTGGGGAACGACCAGTAAAACCTGATAAATCATTACCGGAATCTGCGCGTAAAACACCCAATACAGATAGCGCGTTGCGCGGTAAATCTGTGATTCCCGGCAAAAGCCCAGCAGCAAACAGATCATCACCAGCGACAGCGCAATTTCGTTTTTAAATGCCACAATCGCGACGGTGATACCGCCCTGAATCAGCGTCGATGCTCCAGCCAGCACCAGAAACGAAAAGTACAACGCCAGGACAATCGTCTCCTGGGCATCGAGATGTAAGGAGCCATCACGCGTCTGCATCACCAATAATCCCACCATCAACAGGGTCAGGAAAAAAGGTATCCACAGCACTGACTGCATGCCGGTAAAGTATTGCACCAGGCCACACAGGATCAGCGTGACAAAGGTATAAACCTGTAAATAGTATCCGGTATTCAGCGTCATAGTATCACCGGCTTGTCTTTCAGGAGATTGGCTCGCTTATTCATTTTCAGATAAATGAAGGCGTAGCGAATAAATGTCAGTGAAGAAAACAAGATGACCGACGTTGCATAATCTTTATAAAAATAGGGCGTCACAACAAAAGCGAAGAGTACAATCGCCAGCTGTTCCAGTTGGATACGCAGAAAATAGCGATGGGAACCAAAAATAAGCTCTATCACCGTCAGAGGGCTTATCGCCAGCGCCGGGAATAAATAGGGCAACATGTAGCGTGATGTCTCAATGGAGTTTATCCAGTCTTCGCTAAAACCAAGGCGCATCACAATCGGGTAGAAAATAAACACGCCAAGAGTACAGATAACCCCCAGTACCAACAATAGCATACGTACCTTGGTATACTCCTGATAGTTAAAGGTATTATTTCTGAAGTCGATAGACCACTTGGAAAAAATAGTATTACGCACCGCATTCCCGATGATCACCACCGGAGCCAGGCAAAAGCGGCTAACCACGGAAAAATAACCCGCCGTCAGCGCCGAGAACCAAAAGTTAATCAGCATAATAGGCAAATTGCTGCTGGCCATCGCCAACACTTCCGCGCTGCCCACTTTGGTAATGTGATGAATATTCTGTTTGAAAAAATGCCAATTACTGGCGGGTCGCAGATGTCTGGCCGCCACCGAACGAATATCAAACGAATGCAAAATACAGCTTATGGTCAGCACCATCGTCACGCAGGCCCACGACCAATAAAATAGTTGTACATGGTGCGTAAGAAGGACGGAAAGTACAACGACCACAGAAACAGAAATACGCTGGAAGATCAGAAAACGAAAGTTAGCCGTGCGTAGCGACAGGTTTTCCGAGATTAAAACCCACGCCGTTGCCAGCGTCAGTAAATAGAGGAACAGGATGTTCTGGTGAAACAGCCACGCGGTGAGTACGGCGTAAGGTAAGGCAATGATCGTGCTTTGTATTAGGCAAAACACGACATTCTGCACCAGTTCATCATCCTGCTGTTTAGGAATTAACAGCTGTGATGCAAAGGTACACACCTGAGCGCCCACCACGGCGATGCTGTAGTTGAGCGCATAAAGCCCCACTTCAGCCATATCGTACTTGTGTGAAATCAACCAAATAGACAGTGCACCAATCAACTGCGAGATGACTGATGAACCGGCTATCGTGGAAGCGCTCTTCAGTAGACTCATACGCGGCCTGGCGTTGCCATCAGTTGATCGGTACTGAAGTTCAGTGAACGCAGACCCTCTTGCGTCTCAAGATCCTTTTCTTCAACTGCATTGAGCACCGCACCAATCACCACGCCGTTATTTTCCTCGATCTTATCCAGCGCGTTGGCGATTTGTCCCGCCGACCCCGCCCCGGCTTTCACAATGAAAACAACGCCATCGACGGCACGTTTGATCAGTTGAACATCCTGGCTCTGATTCACAGCAGCAACATCAATAATGATGCGCTGATAATGCGATTTCAACTCGCGCATTAAGAGTTCAACATGCTCCGACGACAGCATCAGTAAAGATGAGATGGTGTTCTTGCCGTGTGGAATAAAGTCGAGATTATCACTGAGTTTGATCCTCGCCTGTTCAAGCTCTGTCTCCCCGCGCAGCAGTTCCGCTAAGCCTGCGGATGTAGCTGACGCCAGCTCGGATGTGAGCCCACCACTGTTAAAGAAATCTGCATCAATAAGCAGTGTTTTCTGGTCGAAACTAAAAGAGTTCGCTAACAGATTCGCCAACAAAGAACGCCCATCGCCGTGCTCCGTCGACGCCACGGCGAGCGTCTGTAAAGGTCGACTATCCAGCATAATCCGGGTACGGATACCGTGCACAATATCGGCATTAAGCGGGTTCTTCATGATCATGTCCCGCACCTGTGCGCGCCCTGAGGTTCCGCTAAAACGACGAATTTCACCCAACGGAACAACATTGAGCCGTTTTTTCATACGACTGAGGGTACCGATTGAGTTATCCATTGCCGCTTTGACAATGAAATACATGATGCTGAACACCACCACCAGCATGACCACCATCAGCAACAATAGAGATTTATTCGGTTTCGCCGGTTTTAACGCGGGTACCGCAGGGTCGTATAACACCGCATCGGCATTCACGCCGGACAGCGACAACTCCTGAGTACGTTGATAAAGCGATTTATACAGGTCTTCCATTTTATCTAACGACAGCTTTTGACTGTTCCAGGCATCCCGTTTTGACGCCATTTTCTGGAAGATCTCTTTCTGCTCAATCACTTGCTGTTGATAGTTTTTTTCGTCCGCCAGCGCCGCCAGATATTGCTGACGTAAACCGACTTTCAGCTCGCCCAATACCCGCCCGGTCTGGCTTTGGATCGACTGAACATCGGCTTCTGCTTTTAAAATAGCGGGATTTTTTGGCCCATAGACTTTACGCTGTTCGGACAACGTTCGTTGCGCCTGAATCAACGCGATGCGCAAATCCTGGATCTGAGCGTGGTTAGAGACCGAAGGCAGCGAGATAACGCTCTCAAGGGACTTACCTCCCCCGTTCACCTCGTTATAGACGGATTCAGCGGCAACCCGACGCTGGGTTGCATCGGCCAGGCGATTAGTTACGATACTTAACTGCTCGGTTTCAAAACCATCGATACCGCGGAAGGTCAGCAGCCCGGCATTTTTCAGATAGCTGTCCATCTCGTCTTTTTGCTTAGCTATCGACTTCTGAATCTCTTCCATTTTTTCAAAATTCAGTTCGCGAGCTTTCTCCACCTTCAGACGTTTCTGCTCCACCGTATAGTTGATGAAAGCCTGCGCGACGCCGTTGGCAATATCAGCCGCAACCTGAGGCGAAGTTGATTCATAGGTAATGGAAGCCAGGTTCGTCGTGCGAATACCGATGACATTCAGGTTTTTCGATAACGTTTTCAGCGCTTGCTCCATTCTCAGTTGCCGACTTTCATTGCTATCAGCCCCCTGAGCACCGGCTTTTTCCCCGGTAAACTCCGGGTTTTCATCCAGCTTCATATCACGTACGGCTTGCTCCAGCACAATACGTGAATGCATCAACGCATATTGTGTTTCGTAGTAACCACTGCGTGTTGAATCGAAACCATCAACCTGTGGAAACGGAGAAACGTTATCAGCCTGCGCCTTAATCAGCACCGTCGCCGTTGAAACATACTTTGAAGACATCATGCTGATTAACGGATACGCGACGACCCCGGCAACGATACCGGCCAGCGCGATTTTCCAGGCGTTCTTTTTCAGCTTTTTGGCAAAGCGGGAGAATTCGACACTGCTTTCTCGTTTTTTGCCGTTTTCCACTATTGATAGTTTCATCGTCAGAAGAACCCCATGCCAATAATCACGACATCCCCAGGATGAACAGAGTGCGTTAAATCGACATTCTCAAGCAGCTGATTGCTCCCTGACAGGCGAATGTTGATATCTTTTCGGTCAGCACGATCTGTAAATCCACCCGCCTGCGCAATAGATTTCTCGACGGTAAGCCCTGGCTCATAAGCGAAGCCATTTGGACTTTTTACCTCACCTGAAACATAGTATTTGCGGAACTCGGCAATACTCACCGTCACCATTGGAGATGTAAAATAATCTCCGGTCAGGCGTTGAGTTAATTCTTTAGTCACTTGATCAACGGTTTTATCTTGTAATTTAAGAGCACCAACAAACGGGAAATTAATTTCCCCGCTCTTATCCAAAATAAACCGCATCGTCATATCGGGTTGACCATGAACAGCGATATTGACCGTATCCCCCGCCCCAAGCCGGTAATCCTGCTGAACAGTAGCAGGATCGTCCATTAATCGCGGGCTGGACGCTGTGCATCCGACCAACAGGATACTGAATAGCAAAACCGCGCACAGTTCTATTATTTTCATTTTAGATCTGAACCTTAGCTTTAAGCATAATCATAGAATTATCATAACCCAACGTTCTAATGACTTCCTGATTGTCGTTGGGACCGATATAAAACGAGTCAGTATCCTTATTCGAATTTAATGTATCTATCTGATATTTAATCTCAAAATTAACCGACGGCGTGTAGTCATAGCTCATGGTGACGCTAAACACGCCATCTTTATCATGCCGATCCTTGTTCTGTTTTTTATAGTCTTCCGAAGTGAATGAGTAGTCCAATAAAGTAGAAAAACGAGTACCTAACCAGAAATGCTGGTAAGAAAGGCCATACTGGGTCACTAAAATATATCCCCCAACTTCCGATGGGTCTTTAATGCTTTGCGCAGAGTGGGCCGTGAAAACAGACTGCTGTAACGGCTTCCACTCCGCTTTTATGTCCCAGTTTAGACCATTAAAATCATGCGAGTTTGCGTTGTTTTCAAATGTTTTATACAGCCATGAAATATTCATGTCGACATTGGTTTTCCCCGTCAACTGCGACTTCAGGCCATAAAGCAAATAATACTCATTAGTGTCTTTTTCTGAGTTGTTATCATAACGACGCTGGTTAGTAATAAAGCTATAGCGAAAGCGCGTTCTGGATGAGTATTGGTCAAAAACTTCCGCTATCAGGCTATTTTCATGCCATTCCTGTTCCTGAATATAATTGTAGAAGTCCTCACTGCTGTCCCGAACATCAGAGGTGTTACCGAAAGTCAGTTTTTTGTATAACAACGCCAGTTCCGCTTTGCCGCGACCATCAGGCGCACCGTAGCTGTAGCGCAATTCACTATTGATAAAATTCGTCGTCAGCGGAGATTTAATCCCATACTGCTCAAACTGACTCGGTAGAAACCCCTCGGTGATGTCACGACCGCGGGATTCATGCCCAAGCGAATCCTCCAGATTGAGGGTTAAGCCATGCTTGAGCCCATACCGCCAGGCACCGTTAAAACGGAAAAAATGATCGTTGTAGTTATCAGCAGAATCGCTTGAGTAGTTACGATAATCCCCAGAGTACATCAGCAAATACTTATCCTGACCACGCTCTCCAATCATACTCAGAACGGGCGCCGCACTCTGAAACGAGGAACCGATAGCATCGCTGCTATGTGGCTGATAAGACACGTTATCATTATAACCATAGTCCACAGCGACCTTGCCCTGGAAGTCTATCCCCGCAAAGCCAATGTGTGATTTCGGCGTTAAATCAGCCCATGCGGACTGCGATATCACGATTCCGGTAATAACGAGTAATTTAGTATGCATTCTTACCGACAAATCCTTTGAAAATAGTTTTAATAATAATTTTTATATCCAGCCATAACGACCAGTTTTGAATGTACTCAATATCGTACTGAACCCTTTTTTCCATCTTATAAAGCGCATCGATCTCCCCGCGGAATCCGTTGATCTGCGCAAGCCCAGTGATCCCTGGCTTAACTTTATGGCGAATCATGTAATTTTCGACCTGTTTGCGGTACTGCTCATTATGCGTAACCGCATGAGGTCTGGGACCGACAATCGACATACTTCCCTGTAAAACGTTAATAAATTGAGGAAGTTCATCCAGCGAAGTGCGGCGCAAAAAGCTCCCGAATTTGGTTACCCGCGGATCGTTTTTAGTGGCCTGAATAACCGTATCGGAATTCTCCATGACGCGCATAGAACGAAACTTCCAGACCTTAATTTTTTGCCCACTCAAGCCATAGCGGTCCTGTTTGAAAAAAACCGGCCCACGGGACGTGAGTTTGATACCAATGGCAATCGCCAGCATCAGAGAGGAAATCATCACCATAATGATGCTGCCAAGAACCAAATCTTCCGCCCGCTTAATAAACGAGCCCGCCCCCTCAAAAGGTGAACTAAAGATACCGATAGTTTGCAGATTGTGGATGGAGCGTAACTTGGACATGTTGTTACTGTAGGTATAAAAGTCAGGGACAATATAGGTATCTACGGTGGTGTCTGACATCATGGCCAAAAAGTGACGAATGCGATGTAAAGCAACCATCGGTAAAGCAATATAGATTTCGTCTATGTTTCCCTTCTTGGCTTCCTCGACCAGATTGATCACCGGACCACGAAAGGGGCTTTTAACCTTATCAACGACATCGCCACAGCGAGATAAGGCGCGCTCATCATAAAAGGCCAGATCTAATGTGATATTGGCGTATTCATTCATTAGCGCGGTTTCTGCGGCCAGACCATTGTCGGTCAGACCAATAATCGCCACGCGTATACTCTTTTTCGTTGAATACTTAAAAATAAAAAAACGAATGTAGTAAAGAAAAGGTAATGGAATGAAGTACCAGTAAATAATAGCTGAATAAAAAGGGGAAGGCAGTCTGTCTAAGTAGCCCAGTGACTCAGGTTCAGCCACCGTCATACTGACCAGTTCGTTAAAAAAAATCGCCAGCAGCGTACAAAAAACCAAGCGCTTTTGATTACGTAAACCGATCGTTTTAATCTTTTGCTGGTACATTTTAATGTATTCAGCAAACAGCAAGAAAAAGATTGAGAAGAGAAGACTCAAAATGGCAATGGTGTTAAAGGGCACCAAACCCAGCAGATGGGCGCTAAAAATTAACGTCACATTGATAACAATGAAATCGACCAGTTTTAAAAAGACTGGATATCCCTGGCTGCTAATCTTTAGCGATTTTTTAAGCATATCTCAGCCCATTATTTATTGATCTTTAATTGTTTTTTTCTCATTTCATGTTGCTAATTATATCACAAGTCTAAAAAACGCAATGGTACATTGTCAGTAAATGTAAAAAATAATACTCATTACTGTGACAACACTCCCCAGTGAAATCGTATCTATATGATTTTAATGCAGATGACATCAATAGAAGTTTTATCTACCTCAGCAAAAAAGATAACCTTTAACAACATTTTCGCTATTGACAGATAACATCTCATGGTCTATGAAAAAGTGTTTTATGTATGATAAATTGCACAAAAGTATTGTTTCAGTGACGTTGAATCACCTTAGAGTTGCTGTTTAATACCGTAATTAAAATAAAAAACAGCTGCCTTACGACAACATTTCAAATGATATTAATAATACAATTAATTACTTTTTATTATAATTAAACAACAAATATCATCGTCATGAATACCTCATACGGTAACGCTTAAAAAGCGTACCCGAACCCTCAGCCCACCTAATGTCTCACTACGCGTTAGCTGAGGATGCGTGCGATGCAGACGAGCAATATCATTGACCAGCGCCAGGCCGATCCCGGCGCCTGGGACATTGCCTACGTTATCAAGACGATGAAACGGTAGCAGAGCCTGATGAACCATCTGCTCATCTATGCCCGGCCCGCTATCTTCGACTACCAGCACCACGGCCTCTCCTTCTCGTTGCAGCCGGGCGGTCACCATCCCCTGCGACGGCGTGTATTTCAGTGCGTTATCCAGCAGATTCCCACACAGTTCACCGAGCAGCACTTCATCTCCCTCGACCCACACCGCGTCCTGTTCCCCTTCATAGCCCAGATCGATCCCTTTACTACGCGACTGCGCCAGTCGGGTAAAACAGCTGGTTTGCACCACCTCATACAGATTAACCGGCGAGAAATGCCTTTCCCCCTGCTCCTTGCGCTTCACCGCAGACAACTGCAACAGCCTCTCCGTCAGTTGAATGGTATTATCGAGTGTGCTACTCATGGCTTGTAAACTCTCATACCATTGCCGCGGTTCGGCGCTGGCGAGAGCCACCGATGCCTGAGTTTTCAGTACCGCCAACGGCGTTTTGAGCTGATGGGAAGCATCCGCGCTGAAGCGCTCTTGGCGAGAGATCAGACCGCGAAGTCGGTCCAGATAACGGTTGAATGCCACAATCAGCAGACGGGTTTCCGACCACGGCAGCAGCTCCGGCAGCGGCGTCAGCAGGCCTGGCTCACGACGCACCATCAGCGATGACAGCTGGCGCATCGGGCGTAGCACCCGGCGCAGCAGCCAGCCAACCAGCACCAGAGTCAGTAACACCAGCAGTCCTTGCGAAACCCACGAGGAAAACAGCAGCTGTCGCGCCAGATAACGCCGCGATTGCAGCGTTTCGGCAACATAAATCTCCGCCATGCCGACAATGCCGCCTTCGTTGACGGGCTGCAGCAGACGCGCCACGCGGATTGCCTCACCGCGATATTCGGTGTGATAAAACCATGCCAGCGCCGGGTAAAGACGCGTGCGCGAGGTAGCAGGCGGCATCGCCGGTAAATCGTCATAACCCGAGATAACCTTCCCCGCCGGATCAACCACTTTGTAATACAGTCGGTCGTTCATATTCAGTTCAAAGCTGTCCAGCACCACCCATGGCACGTTCACTTCCAGCTGTTTATTGCGCACCACCAGCCGCTCGGAGACGGTCCTGGCGGATGAGAGTAGTGTCCGGTCATACGCCTGGGTCGCCGCCTGTAGCGCACTGACATAGCTGTTAAATGCCGACAGGCCCCACAGCAACATTAGCGGCAGGCCCAGAAACATCAGCAGTTGCAGGTACAACGATTGGGGTTTAACCCACTTCATCGCTACGCTCCAGCACATAGCCCAGACCACGCAGCGTAGCAATACGCACATCGCTTCCCTGTAGCTTTTTACGTAAGCGATGGATATACAGTTCAATGCTTTCGGGACTAACCTCATCACTCAGGCTGAAGACCTGCTCAAACAACTGCTGACGTGAAACCGGCCGCAACCGACGGTACATCAGCACCGTCAACAGCGCCTGTTCACGTGGCGTGAGCGCCAACGGCTGCCCCTGCAACAGAAAATAGCCTTCATCGTGAAACGCCAGCTCCCCCAGTTGCTGTATGCCTTGCACCTGTCCCGCACTGCGACGCAGCAAGGCCCGCAGCCGGGCATCCAGTTCCTCGATTTCAAACGGCTTTGCCAGATAATCATCGGCTCCGACGTTCAACCCTTTCACCCTATCGGCCACCGCGCTACGCGCCGTCAGCAGCAGGACAGGAAGCGTCTGCCCGCGTTTGCGCAGCCGCTGAACGACTTCCAGGCCATCCAGCCCCGGCATATTGATGTCCAGCACCGCCAGCGCATACGTTTCGCTATGTAAAAGATGGTCGGCTGCCAGGCCATCAAACACGCAGTCAACGGCAAAACCGTTTTGCACTAGCGCTTTCTCCAGCCAGTGAGCTAACTCACGGTTATCTTCCGCTAATAAGAGACGCATATCACATCCTGTAAAGTTTCTGCCGCATTGAAAGGGAATTGAAAGGTTAATGTTTTAACAATCACGCAACCGAACTGCTACACATCGGCTCACATAATCAAAAAAATCTTCTTCCGTACCTGAAAATCCGGTTTTCCGGTGTGAGGATAAACAATGAAAAAACAGTTATTTCGTACCCTTACTGCAAGCATTTTACTGATGAGTACCTCTGTACTGGCGGAACAAGCGCCGTCGCGCACTGAATGTATCGCCCCTGCTAAACCCGGCGGTGGTTTCGATCTCACCTGTAAGTTGATTCAGGTGAGTTTGATGGAAACCGGCGCTATCGAAAAACCGATGCGCGTGACCTACATGCCCGGCGGCGTTGGCGCTGTGGCCTATAACGCGATTGTTGCCCAACGCCCGGCTGAAGCAGGCACCGTGGTGGCCTTCTCCGGCGGCTCCTTGCTGAATCTGTCACAGGGCAAGTTTGGTCGCTACGGCGTGGATGATGTCCGCTGGCTGGCCAGTGTGGGTACCGATTACGGCATGATTGCCGTACGTCAGGACGCACCATGGAAGACGCTGAAAGATCTGCTGACAGCCATGGAAAAAGATCCCAACAGCGTGGTCATTGGTGCTGGCGCCTCTATCGGTAGCCAGGACTGGATGAAGTCGGCGTTGCTGGCGCAAAAAGCCAATGTCGATCCGCACAAGATGCGCTACGTGGCCTTTGAAGGCGGTGGCGAACCGGTTACCGCATTGATGGGAAATCACGTACAGGTGGTTTCCGGCGATCTCAGTGAGATGGTGCCTTACCTCAGCGGCGACAAAATACGCGTGCTCGCGGTGTTCTCTGAAGAACGCCTGCCGGGTCAGTTAGCCAATGTGCCAACCGCCAAAGAGCAGGGTTACGACCTGGTGTGGCCGATCATTCGTGGCTTCTACGTTGGACCAAAAGTCAGCGACGCCGAGTATCAGTGGTGGGTTGATGCCTTTAACAAACTCCAGCAGACCGATGAGTTTAAAAAGCAGCGCGATCTGCGCGGTCTGTTTGAGTTCAACATGAGCGGCAAACAGCTCGACGACTACGTGAAAAAGCAGGTCACGGATTATCGTGAGCAGGCGAAAGCCTTCGGTCTGGCGAAGTAAACGCAGAGGCAAAGATGATGAGCGATCGTATTTTCGCAGGTATCTGGCTGTTGCTCTGCATAGCCGGGCTGTTCGTGGCCTGGCAAATCAGCAGCGAATACAGCTATGAACCCGTAGGGCCGCGTCCCTTCCCGCTTGGCATTATCAGTCTGATGCTGGTCTGCGCCGTGGCGCTGCTGTTGCGCCATCCGGACACCATCAGTTGGCCTCGTCGCCACGTGCTGCAAAAGCTGCTGACGATGGTCATTGTTCTGTTGATGTACGCCTGGGGTTTTGAGTGGCTCGGTTTTCCCATCGCCACCGCCATTCTCACCGTGGTGATTGGCATGCTGTTCGGCGCAACCATCCCGGCTGCGGGTATTTCCGGCGCGGTGCTCGGCATTCTGCTGTGGTTTGCCTTCGACCGACTGCTTGACGTCACCTTACCACTCGGCGCCTGGCTGGGTTAACGGAGAAACGATGGATACCTGGATTTATCTTTCTCAGGGTTTCGCGGTGGCAATGACGCCGGAAAACCTGGTCATCGCCTTGATAGGCTGTTTTGTCGGCACCATTGTGGGTTTGTTGCCTGGCCTTGGGCCGATCAACGGCGTGGCGATTCTGCTGCCGTTGGCCTTTGCGCTGCATCTGCCCGCAGAATCCGCGCTGATCCTGCTGGCTACAGTCTACATAGGCTGTGAATATGGCGGGCGCATCTCCTCCATTCTGCTGAATGTTCCTGGCGATGCGGCGGCGATTATGACCGCGCTGGATGGTTACCCGATGGCGCAGCAAGGACGCGGCGGCGTGGCGCTCTCTATCTCGGCGGTCAGCTCTTTCTTTGGTTCGCTTATCGCCATCGGGGGCATCATTCTGTTTGCCCCGGCGTTAGCCCAATGGTCGCTGGCCTTCGGTCCGGCGGAATACTTTGCCTTAATGGTTTTCGCCATTGCCTGTCTCGGCAGCATGATGGCGCAAAATCCGCTGAAATCATTTCTGGCAGCGCTTATCGGTCTCGGACTTGCGACCGTCGGCGTAGACGCCAACACCGGGGTTTATCGCTTTACTTTTGACAGTGTCCATCTCTCTGACGGTGTGCAGTTTATCGTGGTGGTGATTGGGCTGTTCTCTGTCTCTGAAATACTGTTAATGCTGGAACATACCAGCAGTGGCCAGACGCTGGTGCGTAAAACGGGCCGCATGTTGTTCAACGCCAAAGAAGGTGCACAGTGCGTAGGGGCCACCCTGCGTTCATCAGTGATTGGCTTTTTCGTCGGCGTTCTGCCTGGCGCTGGCGCCACCATTGCCAGTGCCATCACCTACATGACCGAGAAAAAGCTCAGCGGCAACAGCGACAGCTTTGGCAAGGGGGATATTCGTGGCGTAGCGGCGCCAGAAGCCGCCAATAACGCCTCGGCCTGCGGCTCTTTTATTCCGATGCTGACGCTCGGCGTGCCGGGATCCGGTACCACGGCGGTGATGATGGGCGCGCTGACGCTGTACAACATCACCCCGGGGCCAGCCATGTTTACCGAGCAGCCGGATATCGTTTGGGGGCTGATTGCGGCGCTGCTAATTGCTAACGTAATGCTGCTGGTGATGAACATTCCGCTGATCGGTCTGTTTACCCGCATGCTGACCATCCCGCTGTGGTTTTTGGTACCGGCTATCGCGGCAGTCTCCGCAGTTGGCGTGTACGCCGTTCACAGCACCACCTTCGATTTGGTATTGATGGTCGCCCTCGGCGTGCTGGGCTACATCCTGCGTAAAATGCACTTCCCAATGTCGCCATTGATTCTGGGCTTCGTTCTCGGGGAAATGCTGGAGCAGAACCTGCGCCGGGCGTTGTCTATCAGTAACGGCAGTATGGATATTCTGTGGGCCAGCGGCGTGGCGAAAGTGCTGCTGGTGATGGCGGTACTGGTTATCGTGGTCCCGCCGGTGCTGCGCATGATCCGTAAACGCAACAGCAAACCGCAGGTGGATATCAGTTAATAATATGCCGGATGGCGGCGCTATTGCGCCCTATCCGGCCTACAATTTGGCTCGGTTGTAGGCCGGATAAGTGCAACGCCATCCGGCATTTTTATTTTCCGCGCAGCCCCTGCGTTCCTTCCAGCACATGTTCAACAAACCGTGTCAGCTTAGGCAAAGGACGCAAATCCTGTCGCCACAGCAAATGAATTGGCCGCGGCTGCGGCGTAAACCCTTCCAGGATCCGAATCAATTTCCCCGTAGCCAGTTCTTGCGCCAGCAGCACCTCAGGTTGCAATAACAGCCCAGCCCCCGCTACCGCTGCCATACGCAGGCCATGACCATCGTTACAGCGCAGGATCGCATCGCGCTTCCATCTGACCTCCCCCGTCACGCCAGGCAGTATCCACTCGTTGCGAGCCGTCCACACGGTATGAGACAGGCACAGATGATCCACCAGATCCGCGGGCGTCCGGGGGGTGCCATGGCGGGCAAGATAATCTGGCGAAGCACAAATTGCCATACGGTAGGGACACAGGTATTTCGCCACCACGTCAGTCTGATGGATATCGCCAATGCGGATCGCCAGATCGACACCTTCATTCACCAGATCAACCATCCGGTTGGTGAGATCCAGTTCAATACGCACCTCTGGCCAGGTCTGTAAAAACGCAGCGGCCAGCGGCGAGATCACGCAAGCGCCAAAAGAAGTGGGCGCGCTAATGCGCAGCGTCCCCGCAGGTGCCAGCCGCAGACGCTCTACCGAACGTTCGGCTATCGATACCTGCTCCAGCACGCGACGGGCTTCTTCAAAATAGACGCGTCCGGCATCGGTCAGACTCTGGCGGCGCGTATTGCGCTCCAGCAAACGCGTGCCGAACTGCGCTTCCAGTTGGGTGATATATTTTCCCACCATCACCGCAGACATCTCGAGCCTCGTCGCCGCAGAAGTAAAGCTCCCACTCTCCACCACGGCGACAAACGTTTCCATGCCGCGCAGTTTATCCATATTACAAACCCCTGGTTAGTAATCATCTAACTTTTAGCCAGTTTATCTGATTTCATTTTCATTAAAGAATAGCGGCTCACACTATTGCGGAGGTGGTTATGAAAATCGTCATTATTGGTGCCAGTGGTACAGTGGGTCGCGCAGTTACGCAAGCATTGAGCCGTAAACATGAGGTGGTCCGCGTGGGTCGCACTCAGGGTGATTACCAGGTCGATATCACCTCGCAGGAGAGTGTCGAGGCCTTGTTTGAAAAAGTCGGTCGGGTAGATGCGATCGTTTCCGCCACCGGTAATCTGTTCTTTGGGCCGCTGTCGACCATGACCGACCAGGACTTTAATCAGGGGCTTCAGGATAAGCTATTAGGCCAGATACGCCTGGCATTAACCGGGCAGCATTTCCTGAATGATGGCGGATCGATAACGTTAATTAGCGGCATTATCGCCCACGAGCCCATCGCCCAGGGGACAAACGCCGCAACGATCAATGCCGGGCTGGAAGGATTTGTTCGCGCTGCGGCCTGTGAACTGGGCCATGGTCAACGCATTAACCTGATAAGTCCGACCGTGCTGAGTGAGTCCGCCGAAGCTTACGACAGTTTCTTCCCGGGCTTTGAAAGCGTGCCTGCCACCACCGTCGCCAACGCCTACCGCCGCAGTGTGGAAGGCATCCAAACCGGGCGTATTTATAAAGTCGGTTACTGACTTTGCCGCTGCCGTTGACACATCACCAACGGCAGCGTGATTAACCCACTGTTTTAAAATACTTTATCTTTTTCCTCGCATTAACCCACACCCTTCACAATGTTAAATATTTGTTGCTTTCGATCACAAATAATAAACAAACAAGCTCATTCTGTGCGCGTTTTTCAAAAATGTAGATATTTTTAATTTATGGCTACGAAACGAGCTGCGCCATATCTCCCTGACAATCTACTGAGAGGAACGATTTGATGAACGCACTGACTGCCGTAAAACCGAACGCTGAAGATCCAGCCCAGCACTACAGCGGTTTCACGCTGAAACCCTCAGCCCAATCCCCACGCCTGCTGGAGCTGACTTTTTCTGCTGAGACCACTGAGCAATTTCTGCAGGCCGTCGCGCAGTGGCCGGTTCAGGCGCTGGAATACAAATCCTTCTTGCGCTTCAAAGTGGGCAAGATCCTCGACGACCTGTGCGGCAATCAGTTACAGCCCCTGCTGCTGAAAACCCTGCTCGATCGTGCCGAAGGCGCACTGCTAATCAATGCCGTTGGCGTAGACGACGTGGCGCAGGCGGAAGAGATGGTCAAGCTGGCAACGGCGGTAGCGCACCTCATCGGACGCTCTAATTTTGATGCGATGAGCGGTCAATATTACGCACGTTTTGTGGTGAAAAACGTCGATAACTCAGACAGCTATCTGCGCCAGCCTCACCGAGTAATGGAATTGCACAACGACGGAACCTACCTCGAAGAAATCACCGATTACGTGCTGATGATGAAGATCGACGAGCAGAACATGACCGGCGGTAACTCGCTGCTGCTGCACCTCGACGACTGGGAGCATCTGGAGCAGTACTTTACCCATCCTCTGGCACGTCGCGCCATGCGCTTTGCCGCACCGCCAAGCAAAAACGTCAGTCAGGAAGTGTTCCATCCGGTATTTGACGTTGACCAGCAGGGCCGCCCGGTAATGCGCTACATCGACCAGTTCGTCCAGCCAAAAGACTATGAAGAAGGCGTCTGGCTGAGCGACCTGTCCGATGCGCTGGAAACCAGCAAGAACATTATTTCCGTTCCGGTTTCAGTAGGTAAATTCCTGCTGATCAACAACCTGTTCTGGCTGCACGGGCGCGATCGTTTCACTTCGCATCCGGACTTGCGCCGCGAACTGATGCGCCAGCGTGGTTATTTTGCGTACGCGACCAACCACTACCAGACCCATCAGTAAGCGCGAAGGAAAAGCGGATGTATGATTTTGTGATTATTGGCGGCGGCATTATCGGCATGTCGACCGCCATGCAACTGATTGATGTCTATCCGGACGCCAAAATCGCGCTACTGGAAAAAGAGTCCGGCCCGGCCTGCCACCAGACGGGCCACAACAGCGGCGTCATTCATGCCGGGGTCTATTACACCCCCGGCAGCCTGAAGGCACAATTTTGCCTGGCCGGAAATCGCGCCACAAAAGCCTTTTGCGACCAAAACGGCATCCGCTACGACGTCTGCGGAAAAATGCTGGTTGCCACCTCCGCTCTGGAAATGGAGCGCATGCACGCGCTTTGGGATCGCACCGCCGCTAACGGTCTGGAGCGCGAATGGCTGAATGCGCAGGAACTTCGCGAGCGTGAACCCAATATCACCGGACTGGGCGGCATTTTTGTCCCGTCGAGCGGGATTGTCAGCTACCGCGAAGTCACCGCCGCGATGGCGAAGATTTTCCAGGCCAAAGGCGGTGAAATTATTTACAACGCCGAGGTCAGCGCGCTGAAAGAGCATGCTGCGGGTGTAATTGTCCGTACCCGTCAGGGCCAGGAATATGAAGGCGCGACGCTGATTAGCTGTTCTGGCCTGATGGCGGACCGACTGGTAAAAATGCTCGGCGTTGAACCTGGCTTTATCATCTGTCCGTTCCGGGGCGAATATTTCCGCCTGGCGCCAGAACATAATCAGATAGTTAACCATTTGATCTACCCCATCCCCGACCCGGCGATGCCGTTTCTCGGCGTTCATCTGACCCGGATGATTGACGGCAGCGTCACCGTCGGCCCCAACGCGGTACTGGCATTTAAACGTGAAGGCTACCGTAAACGTGACTTCTCGCTCAGCGATACGCTGGAGATCCTCGGCTCTTCTGGTATTCGCCGCGTGCTGCAAAACAACCTGCGCTCAGGGCTTGGCGAAATGAAGAATTCGCTGTGCAAAAGCGGTTATCTGCGGCTGGTACAAAAGTACTGCCCGAGCCTGACGCTTAAGGATCTGCAGCCGTGGCCTGCGGGCGTACGGGCACAGGCGGTGTCACCTGATGGCAAGCTTATCGACGATTTTCTGTTTGTCACCACGCCACGCTCAATTCACACCTGTAACGCCCCTTCTCCGGCAGCAACGTCGGCAATCCCTATCGGCGCACATATTGTCAGCAAAGTTCATGCGCTGCTGGAGAACCAGAGTAACCCCGGACGCACGCTGCGTGCGGCACGTAGCGTGGAGACATTACACGCCGCATTTACCCGTTAAACCGATTAAGACAGGAAGCAATCATGCAACTTAACGATCCAACATTATTTCGCCAGCAGGCACTGATCGACGGCAACTGGCGTGACGCCAACAGCGGCGAGACCATCGCGGTGACCAATCCCGCCAACGGTCAGCAATTGGGTAGCGTACCTAAAATGGGGGCAGATGAAACCCGCGAAGCGATTAACGCCGCTAACCGCGCCCTGCCAGCCTGGCGTGCGCTGACCGCCAAAGAGCGAGCCAATATCCTGCGCCGCTGGTTCAACCTGATGATTGAGCATCAGGACGATCTCGCCCGCCTGATGACCCTGGAACAGGGTAAACCGCTGGCGGAGGCCAAAGGCGAAATCACCTATGCCGCCTCATTTATTGAGTGGTTTGCCGAAGAGGGCAAACGCATCTATGGCGATACGATCCCTGGCCATCAGGCTGATAAGCGTCTGATCGTCATTAAGCAGCCGATCGGCGTTACCGCCGCGATTACGCCGTGGAACTTCCCCTCAGCGATGATCACCCGTAAAGCCGGTCCGGCGCTGGCAGCAGGCTGTACGATGGTGCTTAAACCCGCCAGCCAGACCCCTTACTCCGCACTGGCGCTGGCGGAACTGGCTAATCGCGCCGGGATCCCGGCTGGCGTTTTCAGCGTGGTGACTGGTTCTGCGAGCGCCGTCGGCAACGAGCTAACAGGCAACCCGCTGGTACGCAAGCTGTCATTTACCGGCTCGACCGAAATCGGCCGTCAGTTAATGCAGCAGTGCGCCAAAGACATCAAAAAGGTATCGCTGGAGCTGGGCGGCAATGCGCCATTTATCGTCTTTGACGATGCCGATCTCGATAAAGCCGTGGAAGGTGCGCTGGCATCGAAGTTCCGTAACGCCGGGCAAACCTGCGTCTGCGCCAATCGCCTGTACGTGCAGGACGGCGTGTATGAGCGTTTTGCCGAAAAACTCCAGCAAGCAGTGAGCAAGCTGCATCTCGGCGATGGTCTGCAACCTGACGTCACCACCGGGCCGCTGATCGACGAGAAAGCGGTTGCCAAAGTGCAGGAACACATCGCCGACGCTCTGGATAAAGGCGCACGCATTATCGCGGGCGGTAAACCTCATGCGCTCGGCGGTAACTTCTTCCAGCCCACCATTCTGGTAAATGTGCCTGATAACGCGAAGGTCGCCAAAGAAGAAACCTTCGGCCCGCTGGCTCCGCTGTTTCGTTTTAAAGACGAAGCTGACGTCATCGCTCAGGCCAACGACACCGAGTTTGGTCTGGCCGCCTATTTCTACGCCCGTGATTTAAGCCGCGTCTTCCGCGTTGGCGAAGCGCTGGAGTACGGCATCGTCGGGATTAACACCGGCATTATCTCCAACGAAGTCGCCCCGTTTGGGGGGATAAAAGCCTCCGGTCTTGGCCGTGAAGGATCGAAATACGGCATCGAAGACTACTTAGAAATCAAATATATGTGCATCGGCCTTTAATAAAACAAATACTGGAGAACACCTGATGAGCACCAACAAAGAACTTATGCAACGTCGCAGCAACGCCGTTCCCCGTGGCGTAGGCCAGATCCACCCTATTTTTGCCGAGCGGGCAGAAAACTGTCGGGTCTGGGACGTTGAAGGCCGTGAATTCCTCGACTTTGCTGGCGGTATTGCGGTGCTGAACACCGGTCACCTGCACCCGCAGATCGTCTCTGCGGTAGAAGCGCAGTTGAAAAAGCTGTCTCATACCTGTTTCCAGGTGCTGGCCTATGAGCCGTACCTGGAGCTGTGTGAAATCATGAATAAGAAAGTGCCGGGTGATTTCGCCAAGAAAACCCTGCTGGTGACCACCGGTTCTGAAGCGGTAGAAAACGCGGTGAAAATCGCCCGCGCCGCCACCAAGCGTACGGGGACTATCGCCTTTAGCGGCGCTTACCACGGTCGTACCCACTACACCCTGTCACTGACCGGGAAAGTCAATCCGTACTCCGCCGGAATGGGGCTGATGCCGGGCCACGTGTATCGCGCGCTTTATCCTTGCCCGCTGCACGGCATCAGTGAAGATGATGCTATCGCCAGCATTCACCGCATTTTCAAAAACGATGCCGCGCCAGAAGACGTCGCCGCCATCGTGATTGAACCCGTTCAGGGCGAAGGTGGCTTTTACGCGGCCTCTCCTTCCTTTATGCAACGGCTGCGCGCCATTTGTGACGAACACGGGATCATGCTGATTGCCGATGAAGTACAGAGCGGTGCGGGCCGTACCGGTACGCTGTTTGCCATGGAGCAGATGGGCGTTGCGCCCGATCTCACCACCTTCGCCAAATCCATCGCCGGCGGCTTCCCGCTGGCGGGCG
>NZ_SZWU01000038.1:118950-119448 GCF_005280935.1 Citrobacter sp. wls757
CGGACGCGCCGAAGTCATGGACGCAATCCCACCGGGCGGCCTGGGCGGTACCTATGCAGGTAACCCAATTGCCTGCGCCGCCGCGCTGGCGGTACTGAACATTTTCGAGCAGGAAAATCTGTTGCAAAAAGCCAACGAGCTGGGACAAACCCTGCGCGAAGGCCTGCTGGCTATCGCGGAAACCCATCGCGAGATTGGCGACGTACGCGGGCTGGGCGCGATGATTGCTATCGAACTGTTCGAAAACGGCGACCACACGAAACCAGACGCCAAACTGACTGCGGAAGTGGTGGCGCGTGCACGCGAGAAAGGACTGATCCTGCTCTCCTGCGGACCTTACTACAACGTGCTGCGCATTCTTGTCCCGTTGACCATTGAAGATGCGCAAATCCGCCAGGGGCTGGACATTATCGCCCAGTGTTTTGCCGAGGCAAAGCAGGGTTAAACCCCCGAATAAAAACGTGAAATTGTAGATACTGTTATCGCCTGCAAGCCTTT
>NZ_SZWU01000041.1:0-2184 GCF_005280935.1 Citrobacter sp. wls757
AGCCGAAGGGGGCCATCAGTCTGTTATTACTGAGTACAGAAAGGCAATAGCCTGCTATCAACAGAGGAAAAACGTGCAAACTCAATAACCGGTATATCAGAGCATCAGGCAGCAGATATTGGCAGAGACAGAGCAGTAAGGATGGGACAGGAATTTAGAAAAAAAAGCGGTCGTGTCGCAGGCACCACCGCTCTTTTAATTCTTCACCATGAAACAGGCAAAATATGATCTATTTACGCGGATACCATATGTAAGCACCGAACAGAATCATGAGCCCTGTCAGTATCGCCAGATTAGGCATGATGGTATCGAAAGCGCTGCTAAAAACGGCATCAGATTCACTATTTCCCCAGAATTCGAGTTTGTATCCAATGCCCCAGACCGAAAAAGCCATACCGCCAACCAGTGCTCCCCATTTAAAGGCAAAGAATATTATCTCATCGAGCAGTGCAGGCGGATCATTCCAGGTAATTATCAATGCAATCAGCGAGCAGACGCCCAATCCAATATAATACGGGATCGTTCCATACATTTGTGGAGCAGCAAAATGCATGATCAGCGCAAACAAAACATAAAACAGTGCAACCAGTATCCAGTATCTCATTTTTAGCCCCCCAACCAGCTACTGTATTATCGTTAAAATCTTCAGCATAAATCCTCATCTTTCGCTGAAAATTCATACTTTTGCCCTGAAAATATTCGGGCCGAGTCTCCAGTTCCCGTTCGATTAACTCATCAGCAAATAACGGCGCAATCCGGTTCACGCGGCGTTCCAGATTTCGTCTGCGGGCAGCGGCCTTCCGTTCATCGCTCCAGCGCCTTACCTGCCTCTCATCCAGGAAATCCACGCACACCGCGTACCCCGCACCTGCCACCCAGCGGGCCATCACCGATTCAGGAGCGGGCAGCCCGGCTTCCACCACTTCCGATGCCAGTTCATGCGGCCCCGGACACGGTCTGTGCGGCAGCTTCCAGCGCAGTGAGTAGCGCCACTTCATCCCCGGCTCCGGTCCGTCAGTTTGTTGGGCACCTGCCAGCGTTCGGCCTCGCGCACATGCGCCGGGGTGTCCCGGACGATGAACCGGATTTCATGCATAACGGCATACAGCGGCTCATCGCTGTCGCGCAGCCAGTCCAGCGGCTTCAGCGAGGCAAACCGCGTCCGCCACTGCCAGAACCCATGCGCCAGCTCCCGCGCGTCAAACTCGTCAGCCCAGCGCGTATACCAGGCACTGATGGTTTCCGGCGACTGAAAGTTAAGCTCCGTCATGGCCTGCCCCAGCAGGTTCTGACGTAACAGCCAGCGATGCTCAAGCGCCCGGTCTTCCCGGCGCATTTTGCGGGTAAAGGCGATTTTATCACGCTGCATCCGGCGATCTGTCCGGGTGTGCATCACCTCCGGGAACAGTTCGGCCTGCACATCCACGGAGAGCGGCAGCGGGCAATGCTCCCCCTTAGTGGCAATCAGTCGATCCAGCGCTTCCTCCACCTGTTTGAGACTGCACAGGCGGTTCTTCGGCTCCCAGTTCAGGCCGGGAATACGCTGTGCCACCGCCGTGTTAATCCGGCTGCTGCCGGTCAGCACGCGCAAAAAAGTACGCGCATGTGGCAGTGCGGGCAGACGTGCGCCCCGGCTGCGGGATTCTTCCACGGTCATAATGGCCTGTAGTGCGGCCTGACGGGCGGGTTTCAGGGCAACCAGCGCGTGAGATAAAGGGATCATGCCGCGCCCTCCATCGCCAGAACGCTGACAATGCTGGCCTGACTGTAACCATCGGCATCGAGGCGAGCCACAAGGCTGAGTGTATGGCTGATCACCTCCGGCGACCAGGCTGGCAGCGTGCGGATAACAGAGAACGGGCGACCGCTGACCGGAATGAAGACCACCATCCAGGACGGGCTGATATCTCCGGGACTGCATACCGCCAGGCTGAAATTGCCGTGAGATGGCGTGAAACGGATCTGCACCGGGAAAAAACCGCCAAACTCGCTGCGGTACTCGCCGTTCATGTCCCAGCCTGCGGGACTGGTCAGGTCACGCATCACGGCGTGGGTCAGTTCGCGGCGCAGGTCTTCGCCGCCGTCGCGCCAGTCTTCGAATTCCTGGGGGATCATGGTGTTCAGTACAGCGGGGGTAATAATGTTACGCATCATTTTCTCCTTACTGCCGCCCCGAAGGGGCGG
>NZ_SZWU01000041.1:2228-5701 GCF_005280935.1 Citrobacter sp. wls757
CTGCATCAGGCAGGGTGTGGTGGCTGTCTGCATCAAAAGCCGCATCGTGTGCATCAGCGCCGCCGTTTTCGGTATCAGATACGTCGTTCTCTGCATCAGACGGGGCTTTTTCTGCATCAGGGGCGCGCATCCAGACAGGCACCCAGCGGGTGTCCCGCATTTTGTCCTCTGCCAGTTCAGCCGCATCGCCTTTCTTCATCTTCTCCGCATCCCGCGCCGCACCTGTCAGTCCGGCCTCGTTCAGTGCGGCGATGATTTGTGGCTTTCTGAGGCCAGTGAAGAAATCGGCCTTCGTCGGTTGCCACCAGTCGCGCAGATGGAAAGCGAGAGCGTTTTCCAGCTTATCGAGCGGGCTGCGGGTGGTGCCTCCGGTGCCACGCGTCTGCATGCCATCGAGACTGCATGCCGTGCAGAAACTGAGCAGGGCCAGAAGGTCGGCGGTGCTGAGGGTGAAGAAAGTGGTGAAATCCTGTTTCCACCCTTCCGGCAGCAGTTTTTCAAGGCGTTGTCCTTCCTGCATCAGCGTCAGAAATGCCATACCCTCTTTACCGGACGGGGCGGTATTCGTCAGGGAGTAATGCTTACAGTCCAGGGAGATTTGCGCGGGTCGGTTATACGCGCCGCTGCCGAACACGTTCAGGCACAGCGTCCATGCCAGCAGGGCGACGGATTTTTCCGGCTGCTGCATCAGTGCCGCCTGGACTGCCAGCGTCCGCTCCGCACACATTCGGGTCAGCAGGGGAACACTGATTTCATCCACAGGCTCTGGCTGGCGCTCATATGTTTTAACCTGGGCAGGTTCGTCTTCCGTTTCAGACGGTTCGCGCAGGATCACGCCGCGCTGGACATACACGTCCCCCTGATGCCATGACACCACCACGCCGGACTGTGCGCGCATTTCCGGCGTCCATGCCCGGAGTTGTGCCGCACAGTCGATGGCCTCCATCTCCGATTCCAGCGCGTCGGTTTCATCGCTGGCGGTCTGATTCTCGTCATACTGGCCCTGCAACTCGTCCATGCGCTGCTGTTCCTGCTCCGTGTAAACCGTGTCAGGTTCATCCTGAATCCGGTACACCGCGCTGTCCTCGCCGTGAGAACTGACCAGCTCCATGCGTCCGGTGGCCCATGCCCAGCCCTCGGCCTCTTTCAGGCACTCTGCCACCCCCTGAAGTTTTTCCAGCAGGGCCGTATCCAGCGCCAGTTTGTCCACAAAACCGCCCTGTTCGTCGCTGAACAGATCCGCACGGATTTCATCGCCGGAGAAGGCTTTTTCCCCGACAAACGCATATTTGCTGTTGTTGAGGGTGGGAACCTGACTGTCGGTGATCAGGTTACGGATCACGCGTACTTCAGGTTTATTGTTCCAGCTCTCGCGACACGCCGCCTCGTACACCTGCACCTGACGGTCAGGATTATCTTCCAGCGCCAGCGCCTGACAGTGTTCGGTGGTGATGTTGTTCTCTGCCAGTGCCTGAAGAATAACCGGAGCCAGCCCAGCCAGCTTCAGCATGCGCTGGACGTGCTTCACGCCGTAGCCCAGCAAATCCCCGATTTGCGCCGTACTTTTCCCTTCTTCAGACAGGGCGCGGAATCCGGCGATTTGTTCGGCGGGGTGCATGGTCTTGTGTCTGCCGTTTTCCGTGAGGGAGACTGCCCTTGCCAGTTCACGCGGCACCGCTTTATAAGAAATCCATTCGTGGTCCGGGTTTACCTTCCCTTCCTCAACCAGCAGACCGATGGCTTTTGTACGCCCCCCGCCACACACCACTTCCAGCCGACCATCATCACATTCCACCACCACGATGTTGTGGATTAGCCCGACAGCGTGAATACTGTCCGCATACTCCCGAATTTCTTCCGGCGTGTGCGCGACCATTCGGCAGTTCAGTTCCCCGATAAACAGGCGGGACCATGTGGTGTAACGGACAGGAGAATTGTCCAGTGTGGCAACCAGGACGTCTGACTGTGCAGCCGCTTTAGGGCTGGCTTTTTTAGCCTTTTTTGCTTTAGACTCGGTGACTGACATAATTGATACCTCTCTGATATTGATGATTGTCTGCCGGACAGGTCCTAATCCTGTCCGGCACCTCTTACTGCTTACAGCGTTTTACGGATGCCGTAGCGCTGGATATAACTGTTCATCCAGTACTCGCCGCCCGGTTCAAAATTCCAGACCCGCCAGACCATTTCGCCATCCTTGCGAACGACAAGGCGAAAGTGCGTCCCCTTATCGTCCTCGATGCCCACATTCTGATACTGTGCCGCCACCACTTCGGCCTGTTCGCGGGTGAAAGACCCGTCAGGCAGGGATTTCAGCGGGGACGTGGTGTTATCTGTCATGATGTGCTCCTGTGTAAGCCCCGTCAGACGGGGCTTTAGTGAAAATCAGCCGCGTTAAAAGGGAATGTCGTCATCCATCGGAGGCCACTCATTCTGCGGAGGCTGAGGTTGCGCTGGCGGTTGCTGCGGTGCTGCATTTTTTCCTTTGGCAGACTTCCCTGCCCCTTTTGGCGCTTTGCCTTCACCTTTTGCCGCCGGAGGTGGGGTTTGTGGCTCCGGTTGTGGCTGACCGCTGAACTGCTGACCGCCCTGCTGCGACTGACTGTCGCGGCGACCGAGCATCTGCATGGTGCCGCCCACGTTAACCAGGACTTCGGTGGTGTATTTATCCTGACCGGACTGATCGGTCCATTTGCGGGTGCGTAACTGGCCCTCGATGTAAACCTGAGCACCTTTACGCAGATATTCACTGGCAATTTCAGCGAGCTTGCCGAACACGACAACACGGTGCCATTCGGTGTTTTCGCGCATCTCTCCGGTCTGCTTATCGCGCCATGCTTCTGACGTGGCGAGGGTAAGATTTGCAACGGCACCGCCGTTTGGCATGTAACGCACTTCCGGATCCTGCCCGAGATGACCAACCAGAATGACTTTGTTTACGCCTCGTGCTGTCATGATGAATCTCCTTAATCTGTTGTTTTGCTTTTTAAAAACCATCACCCGTTGAGTTTCGGGAGCCGCGGTGTTGACGTTTGCGGGAACCTGCTGTTTTGTTCCCTCTGGTACTGACCTTCACCCGTTTGAGAACCTTCGCCGCAGGGGCGTAAACTGGCACGGCCCGGCGCAGGTGTCCGGGGTGAGCGGTCAATTTTTTACGGTCTAATGAAGCCTGCGAAATGGCCGGAAAAAATTTATCGCGAAAGGTTTACCGTCCCTGGACAGCCAGGCGGGTTGTGGCTGTATCAGCCCGGGCGAAAGGGACTTAAACGGGGGAACGGCATCAGATGCGACACTGAGCAGGGACCCGCCGCAACGTCGGGGCGCGGCACGCGAAACGGCGTTGCACCTTACAGCCCGGCGTCAGTTTGCCGGGATGCAAAAAGCGCAGGCCACGGCGCGCCAGGGGCGTCGTGACCGGAACGGTCGCAGCAAGCCTGCCGTTGACCTTCGCCATCAGACCCTAGCCGTATGGC
>NZ_SZWU01000041.1:5782-6683 GCF_005280935.1 Citrobacter sp. wls757
GGCTCGACGACTGGACAGCGCCAGCTAGTCAGGAGCCGAAGGGGGCCAGTGCTCTGGGTATTTAGTTTTTGAAAAAACCGGATCAGTTGCTGATCCCCAACAGGAGATGTAATAGCCACAGGAGTAAGGGTTAGAAGAAGACAGAAATATAGTCCGTTACAATGTCACTTTTTATAAGAATGACTATGACGCGTATTGAAGGGCGTTGCGCGTCAGCGCAATGCCTTTCAGCGCCGCAGGCGCGCGGCCTTTTCCGGCATGGGCAGACGGGGGCATGATCCCCCGCCCGGCTCACCGCGCCCGTCAGGTCTGAATTCTGAGCAGGACGGTTGAAACATCGGTATACGTGAATGTGCCACGCGGCAACGGCTCCCAGACATCAGCCAGGGGTTTCAGGATCTTCTGTTGCCGTGGCCCGTTGAGGCAGACCGCCGTCAGTATGCCGCCGGATTCGAGCAGCGTTAAGGCGTGCTGTATGTGGCGGATATCCTGCGCATGCTGAAACGGCGGATTCATCAGGATTCTGGTCAGAAGGCTGTCCGGCTGGTATGCCAGAAAATCCCCGCACCAGACGTTAACGCCCGGAAACGCCGCCCGCAGATGCGCGGCTAACGCGGCGTTAAGCTCCACGGCATCACACCGCGCCAGCGGGACAGCCTCGCGGATGGCCCGCAAAATGGCCCCCGTTCCCGCCTCCGGCTCCAGAATGCGGTCAGATTCGGTTATCTCCGCCAGATCAACCATCTGACGACAGACCTGATCGGGCGTAACGAACAGCTGAGAACTGGCCCGGATTTCTGCCACGGGTGTGCGCCCGTCCAGTCTGGCCTGCATCGCCTGAATGCGGTCCCTGAGTTCACTATGCATATGAATGGCCCTTACCTCCCCGGCGTGATGCCGG
>NZ_SZWU01000041.1:6735-6957 GCF_005280935.1 Citrobacter sp. wls757
GATTTCGACGGTTTTCATGTCGGTGATGTACACGTTATCAAGTGTGTAGCCGCTGTTCATGATGCGGCGGAAGCGGTACGCGCCATGCTCATCATTTTCAGCGACACCCCGGACCGACTTATAATCCGCCGGGGTTTTCGACCATTCGGCTTTTGTCATTTCGCGGAAACCCTCCCCCGGCCAGTTAACGATCGGCGGGCGTTTCGCGGCCTGTTTTGCGGC
>NZ_SZWU01000041.1:6984-7819 GCF_005280935.1 Citrobacter sp. wls757
CTTCTTCCGCTGACGGGGCTTTATAGTCCGTGATGCGGTCGGGGGTCAGTGTCATGGTCCCGTTGCAGCGCATAAAGCTGTAATGCGGGGTGACCACCGAACTGACCGCACCACCGCTTTTATTGATGCGGATGATGGTCAGCCATTCGCCCCGGCTCTGGACCTGCCCGCCCGGCTCAAAATCCCGGGTACGGGTGACCACGCCGCCGCTTTCGTCCAGCATGGCGCGTTCATAGGCCAGGCGGTTCTGGTAATGATTCAGCCAGCGCTGCTGATGGCGGATCGTGCGTTCATGATATGGGGCGGCAATATCGCGGGCCTGTTCAAAAGTAATAATCTCATTCTCAAGCGCCGAATGCAGGGACATCTGGCCTTCGTACTGGCTTTTCTCCGGCGGGCGCGGGTATTTCTCCAGCGGGAAACAGGTGTAAAGGTGATCGTAATTGCTGATAAGCCGCGCCATGTTCAGATCCAGCGTCTGCGCCCGCCACATCGTCAGATATTTCTGCGCCTGTGCAATATTCCGCTCCGCCTTGCGCTTGTCCGCCTCAATCTTTCTGATACGGCGGTAACGCACATCCGGGCGTTCCTTGTATTTCGCCAGACGCAGGGAGGCATGCGCCCGATCCTCCCAGTATTCCGCACGTTCAAAGAGCATCACGGCGCGTTTCATACCGTTTTCAATACGCTGCGCATCCCGTCGCGCGCGGCGTTCGCTGTGATGCCCAATCAGGATCGGCTGTCCGAACGGGATAACCGACGCCAGCGCGTCCACCTGCGCGAGCGTCTGCTCTGACTCCCCGGCGCGTTTTTCGCTGTAGCCGCTGAAACGGTC
>NZ_SZWU01000041.1:7854-8204 GCF_005280935.1 Citrobacter sp. wls757
GGCGCGTTGTTCCTGCCGGTCAAACAGGGTGTTGTCATCGTCTTCAATATCTCCGGCAAGGGACAGAAGCACGTCCTCACGGGCTGGCGTCCAGGCTGGCGCGACAAACAGTTCCTGTTTTGGTGCCCAGCGAAAACCCACGGCGTGTATCTTCTGATAAGTCTCATCATCGAGGCGTAACGCGGCATAAAGGCGTAATTTGTTGTCGTCCGGGGAGTACGTCGCCCGGTACGACTGCGCGGGGCTGTCTTCGGACGCGTGAGGCGGGGTCATGTCGGCAGTCAGTGCCAGTGCGGTGGATTGTGTCATGTGAGTTTCTCCTTCCTGTGGTTGCCGCCCCTCGCGGGGCG
>NZ_SZWU01000041.1:8249-9253 GCF_005280935.1 Citrobacter sp. wls757
CCGCGTTTCAGTTTCAGAGTGCGAAGCACCTGGCCTAACGCATCATTTTTCATCGCGGGAATATGCACCCCGCGCCTCTTGCAGATACGTCTGGCGATATGCCGCCCGAACGCTTTCAATTCGGGTTTAATCTCTGATACGGACAGCTCGGCGCGACTGATGCGCTTATGCTTGTGGGGCTTTACAGCTCCGGCGGAAGGTGAAACAATAGAAACGGTCATATAGAGTTAACTCCTTCTGGTAGTTAATGAAGCCGTAAAAACCGTTGGTGCGATTTTTACGGCGTGGAGAAAGCAGGGTTTACCCTGCTTTTTTCATGTCTGCGGGTTGCTGCCCGCCCCTTCTGCCTCCTTCTGCACTTTGTCGGTAATGTCTTCGGGGTCGCCTAAAAGCCAGCCGCTGACGGGTTTATAACGTTCGATAAATGCCCTGACAGCCCGCTTTCCGGTGGTGGCGCTGATACGGGTAAACATCGGTAAAACGCCCTGTGCATCGCGTCCGCTGAACGCAATCTGATAAACACGCATCGCCTGAGCCTGCATTTTTCTTCCTCCTGGTTTTTAAAGAACATCACCCGTTGAGTTTCGGGAGCCGCGGTGTTGACGTTTGCGGGAACCTGCTGCGCTGTTCCCTCTGGTATTTAACTTCACCCGTTTGAGAACCTTCGCCGCAGGGGCGTAAACGAGCACGGGCGATGGCAGCTGTCCTGGGCGCGGTTTACCGCGTGCCATTTACCCTGGACGGCTGACAGCGTTTGTGCTTGTCTCAGCCCGGGCGAAAGGGGCTTAAACGGTGAAAAGGCACCGGAAGTGGATGAGAGCAGGGGCCCGCCGCAACGTCGGGGCGCGGCACGCGAAACGGAGTTGCGCCTTACAGCCCGGCAGCCTTACCGCCGGGGTGCGAAAAGCGCAGGAAACGGCGCGCCAGGGGCGGCGTGACCGGAACGGTCGCAGCAAACCTGCCTTTGACTTTCGCCATCAGACCCTAGCCGTATGGCCCGAAAC
>NZ_SZWU01000041.1:9344-9921 GCF_005280935.1 Citrobacter sp. wls757
CCAGCTGGTCAGGAGCCGAAGGGGGCCAGCACCCTGACATTTTAGATTTCAAAAACACAGGGAAGTAGCAGGAACAGGAACAGGAACAGGAACAGGAACAGGAACAGGCAGCGCATTATCACCGGCAGGAAGAAAAAGCCGCGCACTGGCCAGACAAAGCGATTAACCGGCATGCGAAAAATCCGGCGAATAACCGAAAAAAACCATCCGGAGCAGCGTTATTTTTTAACGTCATCCTCATTTCTGGCGTATTCAGGGGCATTTCTGTCCGGCAGCTGCGTACTGACCTGGCGATAATGCTCCAGCCGCGCCCAAAAATATTCTCTCAAATGTTCAGGCTGTTCTCTGGCCACCCGTTCCGCAACAACCGGCATAGCCAGCCGTTCTTTGAACGCCACACCTGAAGCAACCAGATCAATAGCCACCTTATCCTGTTCTTCTTTCGATGTAGCAGCGAGATTAAATCCGGACATGACATCCTCCGTTGAAATGGAAACCCGCTGTAAGTGTATGCCATCTGAGTCAGAGGGGGGAAAGGACGTGGCGCGGCGCGAAGCGCGGCCCGGGTCCTCCCCCC
>NZ_SZWU01000041.1:9981-14217 GCF_005280935.1 Citrobacter sp. wls757
CGGGCTGACAGGCGGCATAACCGCCTGCCATCCTGCTTACCTGCCCTTTCCTCCCTGCAAGATAAAGTGACCGCCGATGTACACGGCACACTGACAGGTCATGTATTCGCAGATTTCATCCACGACCTGCGCGGTTGTCAGTTCACGCTGACCGGCATCACGGCGGCGGGCATTAATCAGTGCTTTGTACTGGCGGAGAATGTCGCGGGTTTCCGGTTTAATATTCACGGGTTACTCCTTCTTATGCGTCGATCGCGGTCTGTAACTGGCGCATGGCGTCCATTTCTTCAGCCACAAATGCCTCTGCATTCCCGCCCCCTTCTTCTGCCACGGCGTACAACCGATTTAGTTCACTGCCTGCCAGTAACATTATTTTTTGCAGCGCACTGGCCGGAACGCTGACATCACGTAGTGCGCGGCGCTCGTCCATCATTTCTTCAGTGATGCGACGGATCATGCTCACATCGGCCCCCTGATCATATGTCACATCCAGCCGCTGCATGACGCACGTAATATCCTCCTCGGACAAACGCCACTCACTGGTTAACAGACGGATATCCTCACGGGTAATACAGAGAACCAGCAATGCTTCATCAGATGACAGGTTATATTTCAGGAGATCGGTCATGATTTCTTTCACGGGTGCGTACATGGTTTTATCCTTTTTTAAAAGGGGACGGCATCGCCGCCCCGTCGGTTAATCAGTCGAGCGCGGCATAAATGGCGTTGCATTCAGGGTGAAAAACGATGTGATTCCAGAGCTGGGTATCACGCAGCATATACAGGTGTGTGAGCGCGGCGTTGCCGCAGTCGTGATGCGTCCAGCAACGGCGGTTAATGGCAAGCGACGTCAGGATAATTCCGGCGGCGTCGGCGCTGACGGTACGATCAAACCAGTTTTCACCGTTGATCATGTGTACCCGATCGCAGTCGGGCATCATGTACCCGCCACCTTCCGGCAGACGGATGAAATGCCAGAAACCACCGTTGTATTCCGGCATCCACTGTTTTGCCAGGGCATACACCTGTAATTCAGCCAGCATAAAATCGTTGCCGAACATGTACGGCAGGAAAGAAAGACGGTCGGATTCTTCGACGTTAAGTGTGTGCTGACGTGTTGCATATTGCATGGTAAACCTCCGTAATCACATGGTCTGCGACACCGGGCGGTGCCGTGCATCCAGACCAGTCGGGCGATCGGTCGGAGATACAAGGGCGCAAGGGAAGCCGCAGCCTGACGCGCACGGCAGACGGGAGCTGGAGGGTGAGACCGTGAAACCTGAGCGGGCGAACGACCGGAAGATCGCGGCTGACGTGAAGGAAGGACCGGGTGACTGCAGCGGCGCCAGCGAACCCTTGTATCGACGACAGCCCGACTACGATGGATGCACGGCACAGCCCGCACACGACACCGGACTGACAGAGTGGAAAACCACCAGGCCACGTCACGCCGGGACGGGGCCGCCATGAAAGCGGAGCCGGCGACATCCTTTTCAGCTTCTGAGTCACCGGCGGATAAAAGAAGGGGTTTCCCCCTTCCCTCCCTGACTTAATCCCCTGTGGGGTCTGTGTTGCGGACCTCGTTCAGCACATCCCGCAACACGCGACGGTCAAACCAGCGGCGGACCGGTTCCCCCGGGAAACGCAGGAGATCGGTCATCACTCCGGCCGCTTCGATTTCTTCCCGGGATTCATTGACCAGGGTGAGCAGAACCGGACAAAACCGCGCCTCCCGGACCAGTATGCCGTCCAGTACCTGATCCAGAAGTTCCCCGTCCTCACTGTCCAGCCAGTTGTCATGCCCGTATTCGTCCGCAACCAGTCGCCAGTCTCCGAAACGTTTTTCCATCAGCCGCGGCGCGGCAGATGGCACCAGTGCCCCCGCGATGCGCTGCGCGTCCTGGCGAACGATGTCACATATCCGGTCAATGAAATCTTTCAGGAAGGCCAGCAGGTCGTCACATTCCGCCGCTGTCAGCCACTCCTGCGCATAAGGCAGCCGGATAACCTGGCAGTCAGCCAGCCGCTCCGGGTGCGGGAAACGCTGGACCGGATACAGATGCAACCGCGCAGGTGTCCCGGCGAGACGCCGGGCGCTGGCTGTCAGCAGCGCTGCCCGGCCATACGTCAGCGGCTGGCAAAGTTGCTCTGTCAGCGTCAGGATTTCCTCGCCGCTGAGAGAGCCGCAGGCGACCAGCCAGCCGGGAACGGTATCGGGTGCGACGGGCGTCATATCAATTGAGTCGGGCCAGCCGGACCGACGCAGCAGATTGTCGCCGTGGCGCAGAATGAGGGCGTTAAGGGTATCGTTATTCATGGTTATTCTCTCTGTATGTTGTACGGGAAGTGTCGCCCCGTCAGAACGGGCGGGGCGGTCAGTCACATCAGGCGGCCAGGAGCAGCCTGAGCCACGTGATATCGGCCTGGGCATCAGCCACGGACGGGTAATGCTGGCAAACAAGCGGCCAGGCCCGGGCATCTTCTGTGTCCAGCGCCAGCCCCACGACGTCAGTCAGGCGGGCCAGCAGATCGGCGGGAACGATGACAGTCGGGATTTCGGCCCGTAATCCGGCATACATCTCCTGGACCGTGCGAAATGAAATGCCTTCCTCGGTATGCCCGGTCACGCTGCCGATTTCCTGCAAAATCGCACTGGCCTCGCTTTCCGTCATGTTCTCCACCTGGGCCATCACGTCCTGCTTCGTCCAGACCAGCAGGGCAAAGTGTTCATCGTTGCCAAACATACGTTTCAGTTTTTTATTCAGTTCCTTACGGGTGCCATACATCATGATCTTATGTTCCTCTGAGCAGATTCAGTTCACGCCGCCGGGGCGGCGTGGTGTTTCAGTTTTTCAGTAATGCGCGCACTTTCGCCGTGTCAGCCAGGCGGCGGACAACGCTGTCCGGCACCGGATGATTGCCGTCGCGGGCGGTCCATTCCCTGTGCCATAACGCCTGTTCGGCGGTCGTCAGCAGGGTTTCAAGCAGGTCAGCCGGCACCATCACCGCCGGAACGGCCTGTTTCACCTGATCAATCAAATTCATGACTGCACTGGCAGACACGCCCGACTCAAGCCGTTCTTCTTCCGGTATGGCGTCCAGACGCGCCAGAACGTCCTTTATGTCCTGGTCAGAAACGGTACATTCCATCCCGTCAGCCAGCGCCTCAATGTCCTCCGGAGTCCAGACGATAAGATTCATCGGGGTCTCTGCGGGATACTGCTCACTCAACAACCGGCAGAGGGTTTCACAGGTTCCGTACATGTTTTTCTCCTTAGTCCTTAAAGCAGGCATCCAGCTCAAGAATTTCGTTGTACGCCGCCATAAACAGGGCATTGACGCGAAAAAGGGTCTGGCGGGTCAGACGTTCAGTCAGCACCCCGGAGTCAAAGCGATAGCGGTGCTCCATGTCGTTCAGCGCGTCCCGCAGGTCACTCATGTTGTTGGCCAGTTCCGCCACGTCTGCGCGGAGTTTTTCGTGTCCGGCATAGTTCATTACGCGGCCTCCGGATAAAACACATCGTTGGCGGCCGGGCGCTGCATGGCGCGCTGCACGGCGGACAGGCGCTCAATTCCGGCTTTGTGGTACTGCTCCATCAGTTCAACACCGATATAGCGGCGGCCTGCCTGGACGGCGGCCACGCAGGTGGAGCCGGAACCGGCAAACGGATCGAGAACAATGGCGTTAGGGTGTGTGAAGCTCTCGATCAGCGGTTGCAGGCTGGTAACAGGCTTTTCGGTCGGGTGGTGGCGGTTGCCTGAATATTTCCACGCAATCACGTCATTCAACGGGTTTTGCGGCAGGGGCGGACGGCCTTTCGCCAGGATATAGGCGCATTCGTGGCGGTAGCCCACATAGGCGGCCTTCGATGTGTAGGTTTTCGGGAAAACCAGATGCCCGACCACGCTGAACCCGGCACTTTTCCACGCGGCCATAAAACGATCGACGCGGTTCCAGCCGTAGAAACTGACCATCAGCGCGTCTTTTTTCAGCACGCGGTACATCTCATTGCAGGCGGGTTGCAGCCATTCGTCAGTTTTGTCACCGGCAATACTGCGCCCGGAACGGTCACGAAAACCGACCAGATACGGGGGATCGGTGAGGATGAAATCAACGGCGCGCTCCGGAAAGGAGGCCATAATATCGACGCAGTTACCCAGGATAAAACGGGACATAGGGACACCTCGTGGTTACAGGGGGCACCCAGGAGGACGTCGGTACGACGTCCGTTCCCT
>NZ_SZWU01000040.1:0-11588 GCF_005280935.1 Citrobacter sp. wls757
TGAAAAAGCGCAAAAGATTGCGGAAATACTGGGCGGCATTCACCGCAGCTGTCCAGGCCTGATTAAATGCCTGATGCTGAGCAGCCAACGGGCCAATCAGCGTATTGTACTGACTTGCCTGCTGTGACGTTGGGAACTGGATACCGTTGGCGACAAAGCTCACCTGCGTATCCTGCTGCGCCACAAAATCACCAACCTGCACCAACTGCTGCGTGAAAATTTGCGCAGCAGGGATCAGCGGCTGTAAGGCCTCTGCTGGTGCAGTAACAACTTTGTTGTACACCTGATCAAAGACCGGCTTCAGATCTTCGCCCTGCTTCAGCGCGCCATGCGCAGCATCTGCCTGTAGTTTCGCATTCTGCAACTGTTGCCCTAATACACCTAGCGCACCATTTGCCTGACGCAGCGGTTCACGCTGAGTCACATAATCCTGAGGAACACGAATCGCATTTACGCTATCAACCACCGGACGCAGACCGGAGTCCATCGCCTGATTAACCTGTTGCGAATAGCCATACAGAATCGCGTAATCGGACACAAACGGGCCAAACTGTTTTTTCTGATCGGCGGTCAGCGTTGGTAAACGCTCTCCGCTACGCATTGCAGTATTCTGCAGAAAATCGATAAACGCTTTGCGTTGATCGCCTTCTTTATCAAAACACCCACTCAGGCCAACTACCATTAAGAGCGCCAAAACAGGCGCAAACCAGCGAGAGCAGGACTTACCTGTCGCCATTTTAATACTCCTTTCACCCAAAAATGCGCACAACGACACCCGCGTGCCTGACGTTGACAAGGATAGTCCAGGTCAGCCCCGCAAGATACCCTTTCCGCGTAATCTTGTGGGGGAAAATAACCGTTCCCGCCACCGTTCGTTTTGCTAAACAATGCTGCATTCACCACTCGGCGTCATATTTTAGTCATCTTTACAATCGGAATCGATCGTTCGGAGATCCCGACCTTTATCAGTTCGTTAGCCAGCAAAAGATTGTCACCTGCGATCCGCTGAAACGAATCCATCACACAACCCTTAAATCCGGCTTCATTTTTTCCGACTACTCTTAATGAGCTTCGAAGAAATTCACGATCCCGCTGTGTGATTTGTAGGAGTTCTCAATGGAATACAAAGATCCTATGTTTGAACTGCTAAGCAGTCTGGAGCAGATTGTTTTTAAAGATGTATCGCAGACGGTCACTCTGCCGCAAAAAACCAACCCTTTCACCGAATTTGAACAGCTACGACGAGGGACAGGTTTAAAAACAGATGATTTTGCCCGAGTGATGGGCGTGACGGTCGCGATGGTTCATGAATGGGAGTCTAAACGCGTAAAGCCTTCCACTACCGAGCTAAAGTTGATGCGCCTGATTCAGGCAGACCCTAGGTTAAGTAAGCAACTGATGGATTGAACTATTTTTCAATTTTGCTTAAGAACGGTCCTGTTTCAGGGCCGTTCTCTTACGAAGGTTATCCACAAAAAAGAAAATAGTAGTTGCATCCACATGCGTAAAATGAGTTAATGCCCTCAACGGTTTGACGTACAGACCATTACAGCAGTTAGTAAGGCAAGTCCCTTCAAGAGTTATCGTTGATACCCTTCGTAGTGAGCATTTCCTTTACTGTTAAAAAATCTGTAAAGCACGCCATATCGCCGAAAGGCACACTTATTTTTTAAAAGGTAATACACTATGTCCGGTAAAATGACTGGTATCGTAAAATGGTTCAACGCTGACAAAGGTTTCGGCTTCATCACTCCTGACGATGGCTCTAAAGACGTGTTCGTACACTTCTCTGCTATCCAGAACGATGGCTACAAATCTCTGGACGAAGGTCAGAAAGTTTCCTTCACCATCGAAAGCGGCGCTAAAGGCCCGGCAGCTGGCAACGTAACCAGCCTGTAAGCTTAAAAAGCTCAAAATTCTGAATCCCTGCCAAACGGCGGGGATTTTTTTTATCTGTACTTCGCAGCACATCCCACCTAAACGCTTCTTTGCATTACTTTACCCGTCGCCCCTTTGACCTTTCCCTAAGGGCAAGCTTTATAGTGAGCCAGTCTATATCCCACAATTTTCACAAGGAATTGAAGCTATGTCGAAATCCTCACTGCTGCTGATTTTAGGTTTGCTCACTACAGGTACTGCGTTCGCGGCAACGCCGGAAGCTACTTTTCTGGCCGAACACGGGCTTAGCGGGAAATCCGTCGAACAAATCGTAGAGACGATTGATCAGTCACCGCAGAGTCGCCCGCTGCCGTACTCAGCGTCCATCACCAGCACCGCGTTGAAGCTCTCTTCGGGCGATCAGGTTTATACCCTGCCGCTCGGTGAAAAATTCTATCTGTCATTTGCCCCGTATGAATGGCAAACACATCCTTGCTTCAACCACAGTCTTTCTGGCTGCCAGGGCGAAATGCCGGAGAAGACATTCAATGTCAAAGTGACGGATAACAAGGGTGATGTGGTGGTACAAAAAGCGATGAAGAGCGGCCGTAATGGCTTTGTCGGGGTATGGCTACCGCGCAATATGGAAGGCACCATCGCAGTGAGCTACAACGGTAAAACGGCGGAGTATCCTATTAAGACGATGGAAGACAGCCAGACATGTCTGACAAAATTGCAGTTGCGCTAACAACATAAAAAAATGCCGGATGGCGCAATGCTTATCCGGCCTACTGGTGTTTCTCTCGTAGGCCGGATAAGGCGAAGCCGCCATCCGGCATTTTCTAAGTCAGCGCAGGGCCGTTACTGCAGCAGAGAAATATCTGCCACGCGCAGGAACAGCTCGCGCAGTTTTTCGAGCATAGACAGACGGTTAATACGCAGATCTTTATCTTCTACGTTGACCATCACTTTCTCGAAGAACGCATCAACCGGTTCACGCAGTTCCGCCAACTCAACCAGCGCTTCCTGGTAACGACCGGCAGCGAAGACAGGCTCCAGCTTATCGCGCAGCACAACCACCTGCATTGCCAGCGCAATTTCTTCCGGCTCTTTCAGCGTTGCCGCATTCACGCGGTCATTCAGCGTCTCTTCAGACTTCGCCAGGATGTTCGATACACGCTTGTTCGCGGCAGCCAGCGCGGACGCGGCTTCCAGCGTACGGAAGTGCGAAACCGCCTTCATACGTGCGTCAAAATCAGCCGGACGAGTCGGACGACGTGCCAGCACGGCCTGAATGGTGTCGACGGTATAACCTTCGTCCTGATACCAGGCGCGGAAGCGACCGAGCATAAAGTCGATAACGTCATCCACCACGTTGGCGTTGGTCAGCTTGTCACCATACAGACGAACCGCTTCTTCGGTCAGCGTTTGCAGATCCAGATTCAGGTTCTTCTCAACGATAATACGCAGCACACCCAGCGCAGCACGACGCAGCGCAAACGGGTCTTTGTCACCTTTCGGATGCTGACCGATACCGAAGATACCCGCCAGGGTGTCCATCTTGTCAGCAATCGCCACGGCACAAGCTACCGGGTTCGACGGCAGATCATCACCGGCAAAACGCGGCTGATACTGTTCGTTCAGCGCCACTGCTACATCTTCCGCTTCGCCATCGTGACGCGCGTAGTGCATGCCCATCACACCCTGGGTATCGGTGAACTCGAAGACCATGTTGGTCATCAGGTCACACTTGGACAGCAGGCCAGCACGCGTTGCGTGGTTAACATCAGCGCCAATCTGACCAGCAATCCAGCCCGCCAGCGCCTGGATACGGTCAGTCTTGTCGCGCAGCGTACCCAGTTGCTGTTGGAACAGCACGGTTTGCAGACGCGGCAGATGGTCTTCCAGACGTTTTTTACGGTCGGTATTGAAGAAGAACTCGGCATCCGCCAGGCGCGGACGAACGACTTTCTCGTTACCGGAGATAATCTGGATCGGATCTTTCGATTCGATGTTGGCAACGAAGATAAAGTTCGGCAGCAGTTTGCCGTCGTTCGCGTAAACCGGGAAGTATTTCTGGTCACCTTTCATGGTGTGAACCAGCGCTTCAGACGGAACTGCGAGGAATTTCTCTTCGAATTTCGCGGTCAGCACTACCGGCCATTCCACCAGCGAGGTGACTTCTTCCAGCAGGCTTTCGCTCAGGTCAGCGTTACCGCCAATCTTACGCGCCGCTTCTTCAGCATCGGCTTTGATTTTCGCTTTACGCTCAGCGTAATCGGCAATTACTTTGCCGCGCTCACGCAGGATTTCCGGGTACTGATCGGCAGAATCGATGGTGAATTCCGGCTCGCCCATAAAGCGGTGTCCACGGATCACGCGATCGGACTGAATGCCCAGAATCGTTGCCGGAATCACTTTGTCGCCCAACAGCAGGGTCACGGTGTGAACCGGACGCACGAAGTGGACATCAGACGCGCCCCAGCGCATCAGTTTCGGGATAGGCAGCTTCGCCAGTGACGTGGCGATCATGTTTGGCAGCAGCGTTTCTGCGCTTTCGCCTTTTACATGCGCACGGTACAGCAGCCATTCGCCTTTGTCGGTAGTCAGACGCTCAGCCTGATCAACCGTGATGCCGCAGCCACGTGCCCAACCTTCTGCCGCTTTGCTCGGTTTACCTTCAGCGTCAAACGCCTGGGCAATGGCCGGACCGCGTTTTTCAACTTCGCGATCGGGTTGAGATTCCGCCAGATTCGCAACTTTCAGCGCCAGACGACGCGGCGCGGCGAACCACTCAACGTTGCCGTGCGCGATGCCAGCGTTATCCAGCTCCGCGGTAAAGTTTGCAGCAAAGGACTCAGCCAGGCTGCGCAGTGCTTTTGGTGGCAGCTCTTCAGTGCCGATTTCCACCAGAAAAGTTTTCTCAGACATGGCCGCCTCTTATTTGTCTTTGTTGCACATCGGGAAGCCAAGGGCTTCACGGGAAGCGTAGTAAGCTTCTGCCACTGATTTGGTCAGGGTGCGAATACGCAGGATATAGCGCTGACGCTCAGTGACGGAGATGGCTTTACGCGCATCCAGCAGGTTGAAGCTATGGGCGGCTTTCAGAATGCGTTCATACGCAGGCAGCGGCAGCGGATTTTCCAGCGCCAGCAGCTGCTGCGCCTCTTTCTCGTACTGCTCGAAGCAGGTGAACAGGAAGTCCACGTCGGCGTATTCAAAGTTGTAGGTGGATTGCTCCACTTCGTTCTGATGGAACACGTCGCCGTAAGTGGTTTTACCCAGCGGGCCGTCGCTCCAGACCAGGTCGTAAACGCTGTCTACGCCCTGAATGTACATGGCCAGACGTTCCAGACCGTAAGTAATTTCCCCGGTTACTGGTTTACATTCCAGGCCACCAACCTGCTGGAAGTAGGTGAACTGCGTCACTTCCATGCCGTTCAGCCACACTTCCCAACCCAGCCCCCAGGCACCCAGCGTCGGGTTTTCCCAGTTATCTTCCACGAAACGGATATCGTGAATGGTCGGGTCCATACCCAGTTCTTTCAGAGAACCCAGGTACAGCTCCTGAATGTTGTCCGGAGACGGCTTAATCACTACCTGGAACTGATAGTAGTGCTGTAAGCGGTTCGGGTTTTCGCCATAGCGGCCATCGGTCGGACGACGAGAAGGCTGCACATAAGCAGTCGCCATCGGCTCCGGCCCCAGCGCACGCAGGCAGGTCATTGGGTGAGATGTTCCCGCGCCGACTTCCATGTCCAATGGTTGAACGATGGTGCAGCCCTGGCGAGCCCAGTAATCCTGTAAGGTCAGGATCAAGCCCTGGAAGGTCCTGGTATCAAACTTTTGCATATTATTTCGTGCTGGATACGTGTGGATTTAAAGGAAGCGGTCAGTATACCCGCTGGCTGCAAGATATACAGTACGAAACGGGAAAAAGGGGGAACTTAGCGCATGGAAAGGTGCAAAAACTGCCCGTCTGCATCAAAAGAACAGACAAAACTCTCTTTACGGAAGGTAGAACCACGCATCTCATAGCTGCCCTGGAATTGTTCCAGTCCAGAGATATCAATTTTCTGCGCGCCAGTGTTGTAGCGTTGCGCCGCCTCATTTTTGCACAATGACTCCATATCCAGCGAACGTGTGGCACTGACCTTAACCTTTTGCGCTTTCTGCGCAGGTGCAGACGATTGTGTGTCAGCGCACGCTACCAGCAAAAGGGCAGCGATCGCGGGAAAGAAATACTTCATCATCATTTTATTACCGCCTGGTTTGCTGGTCAGTCTTATTATTAGTGTCTGGAAACAGATCCTATTTTGAGAATCTCATCAGACCATCTCAAGCTTTAGCGTAAGAACTCGGATTATTCCAGTGAGCTACGTTCGCAAAATATCGGTCAGACTTTTTTTAATGGACACAGAGGAACTGATGCAGCCCAAAATTTTCTGGATTGATAACCTGCGCGGGATAGCCTGTTTAATGGTCGTGATGATCCACACCACAACCTGGTACATCACCAATGCGCAAAGCGTCAGCCCGTTGAATTGGGATCTGGCTAACGTGCTCAATTCAGCTTCTCGCGTCAGCGTTCCGCTGTTCTTTATGATTTCGGGTTATCTGTTTTTTGGTGAGCGTAGCGCCAAACCGCGCCATTTCCTGCGCATCGCGCTTTGCATTCTGTTCTACAGCAGCGTGGCGCTGGCCTATATCCTGCTGTTTACCTCGATCAACGCTGAGCTGTCGCTGAAGAACCTGCTGCAAAAGCCGGTGTTCTATCACCTGTGGTTTTTCTTCGCGATCGCCGTCATCTACCTGGTTTCTCCGCTGATACAGGTGAAAAATATCAGCGGTAAGATGCTACTGGCGCTCATGGTTGTGATTGGGGTGATTGCCAATCCCAACACCGTCTCGCAAAAAATCGGCGGCTTTGAGTGGCTCCCAGTCAACCTGTACATCAGTGGCGATACTTTCTATTACATCCTGTACGGCATGCTGGGCCGGGCGATTGGCATGATGGATACGCAAAAGCGTGCGCTCAGCTGGCTCTGTGCGGCGGTATTTATTACCGCAGTATTTATTATTTCTCGTGGCACATTGCATGAACTGCGCTGGCGAGGCAATTTTGCCGACACCTGGTACCTCTACTGCGGCCCAGCGGTATTTATTTGCGCCGCCTCGCTCCTGACGCTGGTCAAAAATACGCTCAGCACACGTACCCTGCCGCTACTGGGCCTTATTTCTCGCCATTCATTGGGCATTTATGGTTTTCATGCGCTGATCATTCACGCACTACGTACCAACGGAATTGAACTCAAAAACTGGCCACCGCTGGATATGCTGTGGATTTTCAGCGCCACGCTGGCAGGAAGTTTACTGTTGTCTATTCTGTTGCAGCGTATTGATACACGTAGGCTGGTGAGTTAGGTGTCTCCAGGCAGCGCCCGATTACACGAACGCTGCAGTAAAAATTGCCCCATTAAACAGACGAAGAATGCTGCCGGGTATAACCCTATTTCGAAGGGCGCCAACGGGGCATTCCACACCCCCACCAGCAACAACCCTGCCGTGATGAGCGCCACCATCTGACATACGGAAGCGAAGCGTTCATCGTTTTGATTGAGATTTACTGCGCGCTGATAGGCATACGTTACGAACATCCCCGTCATCAGCGCCCCCAAAAAATACCCCTTGCCGCTCAATAACGGGCATGCACGCCATAAACCGATACTGTAAGTCAGTATGCCTGAGAGGAATAATATCCATGGCAACAGCCTGGTTGTCTTCATTGGGATCTCCTTATCCATCATGGATACAATATGAATAACCCGCTAAAGACAACACAGAAAAAAGCGACTACGCTGGACTTTCAGAATACATCCATACGTGTAACTTATTATTTTTGTGGATATATGTATGCGGCAAATTCCCCTCTGCTAGCCAGAGGGGAAAGTGGTCAGGACATCAGCGGTTGTAATTGCTGATAGATACGACGGAAGGTTTCTCGACACTGTTGATAACGAGCATGACGCTCCGCGTCAGGATAATGCGCCTGCTCCAGCGTAAGCTGAGGCAGTAACTCTGATAACGACGTTTGCGGATTCATGGCAACTTGCGCCAGGCGCGCCGCGCCGAGTGCAGGGCCAACGTCACCGCCGGTACGGTAATCCAACTGCAATCCGCTGATGTCAGATAGCATCTGACGCCAGTATTCACTGCGTGCCCCACCGCCGATCAGCGTAATGCTGGCGGGCTGAACGCCACAGGCATGTACCACGTCCATACCGTCAGCCAGCGCGAAACCCACACCTTCCAGCACCGCCTGCGCCAGTTCTGCCGGACCATGCTGATGAGTCAGACCGAAAAATACGCCCTTAGCCTGCGGATTGTTATGCGGCGTACGCTCGCCGGACAAATAAGGTAAAAACCAGACCGGCTCCGCGTGTTCATCCGCCTGTTGCGCAGCGTCAATCAACGCAGGAACGCTCGCCAGTCCGGTTAATTTTGCCGCCCAGTCCAGACACGATGCCGCACTTAACATTACAGACATCAGATGCCATCGCTCAGGCAAAGCATGGCAAAAACTGTGAACCGCACTTTCCGGTTTGCTAAGGAAACCATCACTCACCGCAAAATAGACGCCGGATGTCCCCAGCGAAAGCATCGCCTGACCGGCATTCATCATACCTACGCCAACCGCGCCCGCCGCGTTATCACCGCCTCCGGCAACAACCGCAACCTCCTGCATTCCCCAGGCTTTAGCGACGTCTGGCAATAAGGTTCCGGTAATCTCGCTGCCTTCATAGAGCGCAGGCATATGTGCGCGAGTCAGTTTACAGGCAGCCAGCATGACATCGCTCCAGTCACGCTTCGCGACATCCAGCCACATTGTCCCTGCCGCATCAGACATATCGCTGGCAAAATCACCGGTCATGCGCAAACGCAGGTAATCTTTCGGCAGCAGGACTTTATCAATCTGGTTGAAAATCTCCGGCTCGTGGCGTTGCACCCACAGCAGTTTTGGCGCGGTAAAGCCAGGCATCATCAGGTTGCCAGTGATGGCTCGAGACTGCGGAACCTGACTCTCCAGCATCACGCACTCTTCAGCACAGCGACCGTCGTTCCATAAGATAGCCGGACGCAATACCTTCTGTTGTTCATCCAGTAGCGTCGCGCCGTGCATCTGCCCGGCAATCCCCAACGCTTTCACCTCGCGGAGTGAATGCTGCTGACCCAGTGCTTTTACCGCGCGATCCGTTGCCAGCCACCACTGCTCTGGGTCTTGTTCTGACCATAACGGGTGCGGGCGCGAGACGGTGAGTTTCTCCGTTTTTGAAGCCACCACATCGCCCTGCTCATTGAGCAGAATGGCCTTTACGCCTGATGTGCCAAGATCTATCCCGATATACATAAGGCATCGTTCCTTAAAGAAAGGCCCGGTAGCGCTAGCTGACCGGGCTTACGGACGTTCTCAGAGACCCGTTATTTGTCGAACAAATAATGGTTTACCAGATTTTCCAGCAATTCCTGATGACCGCTCTGGTGCACTGGCGCCAGGTTGTGTTGTTCAGCGTACTGCGCAATTTCTGTCAGCGACATCTGGCCTTTCAGAATTTGCTGGCCCAGTTCACCATTCCAACCGGCATAACGTTTAGCCACACGCTGATCCAGGCCACCGTCTTCAATCATACGGGCCGCAATTTTCAGCGACAGCGCCATGGTATCCATCGCGCCAATATGACCATAGAACAGATCGTATTTATCGGTGCTCTGACGACGTACTTTGGCATCAAAGTTCAGGCCGCCGGTAGTGAAGCCGCCCGCTTTCAGGATTTCGTACATCACCAGCGCATTCTCTTCTACGCTGTTCGGGAACTGGTCGGTATCCCAGCCCAGTTGTGCGTCACCGCGGTTGGCATCGACAGAGCCAAACAGACCCAGCGCGATAGCAGTGGCGATTTCGTGATGGAACGAATGGCCTGCAAGCGTAGCGTGGTTGGCTTCGATATTCAGTTTGATCTCTTTTTCCAGACCGAACTGCTTGAGGAATCCGTACACGGTCGCCGCATCGTAGTCGTACTGGTGCTTGGTCGGTTCCTGCGGTTTCGGCTCGATAAGCAAAGTGCCCTGGAAACCGATTTTGTGTTTGTGTTCCACGACTAATTGCATGAAACGACCAATCTGCTCACGTTCCTGACGCAGATCGGTATTCAGCAGTGTTTCATAACCTTCACGGCCGCCCCACAGAACGTAGTTTTCACCACCTAACTTGTGCGTGGCATCCATGGCCGTAACCACCTGCGTGGCGGCCCAGCTGAACACTTCTGGATCTGGGTTTGTGGCCGCACCCGCACCGTAGCGTGGGTTAGTGAAGCAGTTTGCTGTACCCCACAGCAGCTTCACGCCGCTCTGTTCCTGTTTTGCCGCCAGCACATCAACCATCTGCGCAAAGTTGTTTTTGTACTCTTTCAAAGACGCGCCTTCCGGCGAAACATCCACGTCATGGAAGCAGTAGTAAGGCACGTTCAGCTTGTGGAAAAACTCAAATGCCACATCCGCTTTGCGTTTCGCCAGCGCCAAAGCTTCACCAGGCTGCTGCCATGGACGATCGAAAGCGCCCATACCGAACATATCCGCCCCGTTCCAGCAGAAGGTATGCCAGTAGCAGGCCGCAAAACGCAGATGATCTTCCATGCGCTTGCCCAATACGATTTCGTCAGGGTTGTAATGGCGAAATGCGAGCGGGTTGGTGGATTGAGTGCCTTCGAAACGAACACGATCGAGTTGGTCAAAATAAGCCGGCATAATAAGCTCCATAATCAGGTAATACGGCAAGTAAACTGCGATATGGCTATACTGGAATTTCCTGATTTATTGCTCAATTACGTTATTTCACACCGCCATTAAGAGAATACCCAAACGTGCGCTGGCTCCCAAAAAAACGCGCTAAATAAAGAAATAAAAAAGCGATCGCGATCGAAGGTTAGTCATTAAACAAAAAACCGTAATGCGCAGATAAAAAATGACAATTGTCATCCCGCGACCAGTATGTAAATTTTGCGTAGCCTCAGGCAATCAGGAATTTTGTCACGCTTCATCAAGCAGTCGTACCTGCGGTTTTGCTAGTATCGACAGGCCCACGTTAACCTTTCCAGGACAGGTTCTTATGTTTGATAAACGTCACCGCATCACTCTGCTATTTAATGCCAATAAAGCCTACGACCGCCAGGTGGTAGAAGGTGTGGGTGAATATTTACAGGCATCGCAATCCGAGTGGGATATATTCATTGAGGAAGATTTCCGAGCCCGTATCGATAATATTAAAGACTGGTTAGGCGACGGCGTTATTGCTGATTATGACGATGATGATATTGCGCAATTACTTGCCGATGTTGAAGTTCCCATCATCGGCGTAGGAGGCTCCTACCATCTGGAGCAAGATTATCCACCGGTACATTACATCGCCACCGACAACCACGCGTTGGTAGAAAGCGCTTTCCTGCACCTGAAAGAAAAAGGGATTAACCGCTTTGCGTTCTATGGTCTGCCATCGTCAAGCGGCAAACGCTGGGCCGCGGAACGTGAATATGCGTTTTGCCAGCTGGTTGCCAAAGAGAAGTACCGCGGCGTTGTCTATCAGGGGCTGGAAACCGCACCGGAAAACTGGCAGCACGCGCAAAATCGTCTGGCGGACTGGCTACAAACACTACCGC
>NZ_SZWU01000043.1:0-15504 GCF_005280935.1 Citrobacter sp. wls757
AAGGCGGCCGTACTGTTGGTGCGGGCGTTGTTGCTAAAGTAATGAGCTAATTATTGATTAATTAGCTTTGAGCTTAAAAAGGGCGCTTCGGCGCCCTTTTTGCTATCTGCAATTTAGTCGTTGTCATATTTATTCGCATTTTTTATTCATTCTCCCGCCGCGTAAATCGCGTTGTGCTATTGTAATCATAACTATTCTCATTTACACTTTGCGCAGAAATTGAACGGGAGCGATCATGTACGTTTGTTTGTGTAATGCGATAAGTGATAAAAAAATACGTCAGGCTGTTCGCCAGTTTCATCCTCAGTCCTTTCAGCAATTACGTAAATTTATTCCTGTTGGAAATCAATGCGGTAAGTGCATTCGTGCTGCCCGCGAAGTCATGCAGGATGAATTAACGCAAATGCCAGAATTTAAAGAGATCGCCTAAGTCACACTCTTTTTTTTGACATCCCTGTAGCCCCATCTACGCTCTAAGAGTGGAAGCGGAGGGACTATAAAATGAAAGGTGATGTTAAAATCATAAATTATCTCAATAAACTATTGGGAAATGAGCTTGTCGCGATCAACCAGTATTTTCTCCATGCTCGTATGTTTAAAAACTGGGGACTGACTCGCCTCAATGATGTTGAGTACCATGAATCTATCGATGAGATGAAACACGCTGATAAATATATCGAGCGTATTTTATTCTTAGAAGGGATCCCGAACTTGCAGGATCTTGGCAAGTTGGGTATTGGCGAAGACGTTGAAGAGATGCTGCAATCCGATCTTCGACTCGAACTCGATGGCGCTAAAGACTTACGTGAAGCCATTGCCTATGCCGATAGCGTTCATGATTATGTCAGCCGGGATATGATGATTGAGATCCTGACTGAAGAAGAAGGGCATATTGACTGGCTCGAAACCGAGCTGGACCTGATTGCAAAACTTGGCTTACAAAATTATCTGCAATCGCAAATTAAAGTCAGTGACTAACCGCCCTGTATCATACTTACCAGGCCAATAACAAAACCCGCAGCCGCCAGATATGGCCCAAATGGCAGCGGGTTTTTTAGTACCTGTTTCCCGTAACGGACGCAGGAAATCCCGGTGAGGCAACATGCCATACCCGCGGCAAGTAAAACCAAAAGTGGTAATGATTCCCAGCGATGCCATGCGCCTAGCGCGGCAAGAAATTTGACATCACCAAAGCCTAACCCTTCCTGTCGGCATATCAAACGATACCCCCAGTAGAACAAAGCAAATACCCCATAACCCGCTACAGCACCCCAAAGCGCGTCGGATAACTGTGCAGGTCTGCAGCATTGATGATAAATAAGACCGCCCCACAAAAGAGGGCAGGTAAATTTGTCGGGCAGTAACCCGGTACGTAGGTCATGGACTAAGAGCAACCCTGATAGCGAAACATAAATCAACAGAAAGGGGAGGTCGATGTACATGGGCAAGCCTTATCTGGTAAAGAGTTTACCTTCAGGTAAACCCGGCGGCCCTACAAGCTCGGGATGTGGGTTATGGATGCTCTCTTCCACGGAAAACGCGTTGCACCACAGGACATACAATCAGAGTGGAAGGAGCGCCGCATTTGTGAACGAGTGATTAATTTCTACGCGGCACTTGCTTAAGACTGAGATTTACGTATAATGCGCGGGCTTGTCTAATATTGACAGCGGTTCGATATGAGCCACCGGTACTGCGAAAGCAATACCAGACAATGTTCCCAATCGGGGAACTCTGTAAGAACGGTTACACTCTCCCATCAATCGTAATGGGTTTGAGGAGTAACTATTTCGTCTATAAAATAATTGGAGCTCTGGTCTCATGCAGAACCAAAGAATCCGTATCCGTTTGAAAGCGTTTGATCATCGTCTGATCGATCAATCAACCGCGGAAATCGTCGAGACTGCCAAGCGCACTGGTGCGCAGGTTCGTGGTCCGATCCCGCTGCCGACCCGCAAAGAGCGTTTCACCGTTCTGATCTCCCCGCACGTCAACAAAGACGCGCGTGATCAGTACGAGATCCGTACTCACAAGCGTCTGGTTGACATCGTTGAGCCAACTGAAAAAACCGTTGATGCTCTGATGCGTCTGGACCTGGCTGCCGGTGTAGACGTGCAGATCAGCCTGGGTTAATCAGGTCATCGAGCGATTGAGAGGTTGATACAATGATTGGTTTAGTCGGTAAAAAAGTGGGTATGACCCGCATCTTCACTGAAGATGGCGTATCTATCCCAGTAACCGTTATCGAAGTTGAAGCAAACCGCGTTACTCAGGTTAAAGATCTGGCTAACGATGGCTATCGCGCTGTTCAGGTTACCACCGGTGCTAAAAAAGCTAACCGCGTAACTAAGCCGGAAGCTGGCCACTTTGCTAAAGCTGGCGTAGAAGCTGGCCGCGGCCTGTGGGAATTCCGTCTGGCAGATGGTGAAGAATACACCGTTGGTCAGAACATTAGCGTTGAACTGTTTGCTGACGTTAAAAAAGTTGACGTAACCGGTACCTCTAAAGGTAAAGGTTTCGCTGGTACCGTTAAGCGCTGGAACTTCCGTACCCAGGACGCTACTCACGGTAACTCCTTGTCTCACCGCGTTCCGGGTTCTATCGGTCAGAACCAGACTCCGGGCAAAGTGTTCAAAGGCAAGAAAATGGCAGGTCAGCTGGGCAACGAACGTGTAACCGTTCAGAGCCTGGACGTAGTACGTGTTGACGCTGAGCGCAACCTGCTGCTGGTTAAAGGTGGTGTTCCGGGTGCGACCGGTTGCGACCTGATCGTTAAACCAGCTGTGAAGGCGTAAGGGGATAGCAATGGAATTAGTATTGAAAGACGCGCAGAGCGCGCTGACTGTTTCCGAAACTACCTTCGGTCGTGATTTCAACGAAGCGCTGGTTCACCAGGTTGTTGTTGCTTATGCAGCTGGTGCTCGTCAGGGTACTCGTGCTCAGAAGACTCGTGCTGAAGTAACTGGTTCAGGCAAAAAGCCGTGGCGCCAGAAAGGTACCGGCCGTGCGCGTTCAGGTTCTATCAAGAGCCCGATCTGGCGTTCAGGTGGCGTGACCTTCGCTGCTCGTCCACAGGACCACAGTCAAAAAGTTAACAAAAAGATGTACCGCGGCGCGCTGAAAAGCATTCTGTCCGAACTGGTACGTCAGGATCGTCTGATCGTTGTCGAATCATTCTCTGTAGAAGCGCCTAAAACTAAGCTGCTGGCACAGAAACTGAAAGACATGGCTCTGGAAGATGTGCTGATCATCACCGGTGAGCTGGACGAAAACCTGTTCCTGGCTGCGCGCAACCTGCACAAGGTTGACGTACGCGATGCAACTGGTATCGACCCGGTTAGCCTGATCGCCTTCGACAAAGTCGTAATGACTGCTGATGCTGTTAAGCAAGTTGAGGAGATGCTGGCATGATTCGTGAAGAACGTCTGCTGAAAGTGCTGCGCGCACCGCACGTTTCTGAAAAAGCGTCTACTGCGATGGAAAAAACTAACACCATCGTTCTCAAAGTTGCTAAAGACGCGACCAAAGCAGAAATCAAAGCTGCTGTGCAGAAACTGTTTGAAGTCGAAGTCGAAGTCGTTAACACCCTGGTAGTTAAAGGGAAAGTTAAACGTCACGGACAGCGTATCGGTCGTCGTAGCGACTGGAAAAAAGCTTACGTCACCCTGAAGGAAGGCCAGAATCTGGACTTCGTCGGCGGCGCTGAGTAAGTCGGAGGAGTAATACAATGGCAGTTGTTAAATGTAAACCGACATCTCCGGGTCGTCGCCACGTTGTTAAAGTGGTCAACCCAGAGCTGCACAAGGGCAAACCTTTTGCTCCGCTGGTTGAAAAAAACAGCAAATCCGGTGGTCGTAACAACAATGGCCGCATCACCACTCGTCACATCGGTGGTGGTCACAAGCAGGCTTATCGTATTGTTGACTTCAAACGCAACAAAGACGGTATCCCGGCAGTTGTTGAACGTCTTGAGTACGATCCGAACCGCTCCGCGAACATCGCGCTGGTTCTGTACAAAGACGGTGAACGCCGTTACATCCTGGCCCCTAAAGGCCTGAAAGCTGGCGACCAGATTCAGTCTGGCGTTGATGCTGCAATCAAAGCAGGTAACACCCTGCCGATGCGCAATATCCCGGTTGGTTCTACCGTTCATAACGTAGAAATGAAACCAGGTAAAGGCGGTCAGCTGGCACGTTCCGCTGGTACTTACGTTCAGATCGTTGCTCGTGATGGTGCTTATGTCACCCTGCGTCTGCGTTCTGGTGAAATGCGTAAAGTCGAAGCAGACTGCCGTGCAACTCTGGGCGAAGTTGGCAATGCTGAGCATATGCTGCGCGTTCTGGGTAAAGCAGGTGCTGCACGCTGGCGTGGTGTTCGTCCTACCGTTCGCGGTACTGCGATGAACCCAGTCGACCACCCACATGGTGGTGGTGAAGGTCGTAACTTTGGTAAGCACCCGGTAACTCCGTGGGGCGTTCAGACCAAAGGTAAGAAGACCCGCAGCAACAAGCGTACTGATAAATTCATCGTACGTCGCCGTAGCAAATAATTTTAGAGGATAAGCCATGCCACGTTCTCTCAAGAAAGGTCCTTTTATTGACCTGCACTTGCTGAAGAAGGTAGAGAAAGCGGTGGAAAGCGGAGACAAGAAGCCCCTGCGCACTTGGTCCCGTCGTTCAACGATCTTTCCTAACATGATCGGTTTGACCATCGCTGTCCATAATGGTCGTCAGCACGTTCCGGTATTTGTTTCCGACGAAATGGTCGGTCACAAACTGGGTGAATTCGCACCGACTCGTACTTATCGCGGCCACGCTGCTGATAAAAAAGCGAAGAAGAAATAAGGTAGGAGGAAGAGATGGAAACTTTAGCTCAACATCGCCATGCTCGTTCTTCTGCTCAGAAGGTTCGCCTTGTTGCAGACCTGATTCGCGGTAAGAAAGTGTCGCAGGCTCTGGATATTCTGACCTACACCAATAAGAAAGCGGCTGTACTGGTTAAGAAAGTCCTGGAATCTGCCATTGCTAACGCTGAACACAACGATGGCGCTGACATTGACGATCTGAAAGTTACGAAAATTTTCGTAGACGAAGGCCCGAGCATGAAGCGCATTATGCCGCGTGCAAAAGGTCGTGCAGATCGCATCCTGAAGCGCACCAGCCACATTACTGTGGTTGTGTCCGATCGCTGAGACTCTGGAGACTAGCAATGGGTCAGAAAGTACATCCTAATGGTATTCGCCTGGGTATTGTAAAACCATGGAACTCAACCTGGTTTGCGAACACCAAAGAATTCGCTGACAACCTGGACAGCGATTTTAAAGTACGTCAGTACCTGACTAAGGAACTGGCGAAAGCGTCTGTATCTCGTATCGTTATCGAGCGTCCGGCTAAGAGCATCCGTGTGACCATTCACACCGCTCGCCCGGGTATCGTTATCGGTAAGAAAGGCGAAGACGTAGAAAAACTGCGCAAAGTCGTAGCGGATATTGCTGGCGTTCCTGCTCAGATCAATATCGCCGAAGTGCGTAAGCCTGAACTGGACGCAAAATTGGTTGCTGACAGCATCACTTCTCAGCTGGAACGTCGTGTTATGTTCCGTCGTGCTATGAAGCGTGCTGTACAGAACGCAATGCGTCTGGGCGCTAAAGGTATCAAAGTTGAAGTTAGCGGCCGTCTGGGCGGCGCGGAAATCGCACGTACCGAATGGTACCGCGAAGGTCGCGTACCTCTGCACACTCTGCGTGCTGACATCGACTACAACACCTCTGAAGCGCACACCACTTACGGTGTAATCGGCGTTAAAGTGTGGATCTTCAAAGGCGAGATCCTGGGTGGTATGGCTGCTGTTGAACAACCGGAAAAACCGGCTGCGCAACCTAAAAAGCAGCAGCGTAAAGGCCGTAAATAAGGAGCGTCGCTGATGTTACAACCAAAGCGTACAAAATTCCGTAAAATGCACAAAGGCCGTAACCGCGGTCTGGCTGCTGGCGCGGATGTTAGCTTCGGCAGCTTCGGTCTGAAAGCTGTTGGCCGTGGTCGTCTGACTGCCCGTCAGATCGAAGCAGCACGTCGTGCTATGACCCGTGCAGTTAAGCGTCAAGGTAAGATCTGGATCCGTGTATTCCCGGACAAACCGATCACTGAAAAGCCGCTGGCAGTGCGTATGGGTAAAGGTAAAGGTAACGTGGAGTATTGGGTTGCCTTGATTCAGCCGGGTAAAGTCCTGTATGAAATGGACGGCGTACCGGAAGAGCTGGCCCGTGAAGCATTCAAGCTGGCAGCAGCGAAACTGCCGATTAAAACCACCTTTGTAACTAAGACGGTGATGTAATGAAAGCAAAAGAGCTGCGTGAGAAGAGTGTTGAAGAGCTGAACACCGAGCTGCTGAATCTGCTGCGTGAGCAGTTCAACCTGCGTATGCAGGCTGCAAGTGGCCAGCTGCAACAGTCTCACCTGTTGAAGCAAGTGCGTCGTGACGTCGCACGCGTTAAGACTTTACTGACTGAGAAGGCGGGTGCGTAATGACCGATAAAATCCGTACTCTGCAAGGTCGCGTTGTTAGCGATAAAATGGAGAAATCCATCGTTGTTGCTATCGAACGTTTTGTGAAACACCCGATCTACGGTAAATTCATTAAGCGTACGACCAAACTGCACGTACATGACGAGAACAACGAATGCGGTACTGGTGACGTGGTTGAAATCCGCGAATGCCGTCCGCTGTCCAAGACTAAGTCCTGGACGCTGGTTCGCGTTGTAGAGAAAGCTGTTCTGTAATACAGTAGGCATTCTCAACGAATAAACGGCTCAGCGATGAGCCGTTTATTTTTTCTACCCATATCGTTGAAGCGGTGTTATAATGCCGCGCCCCCGATATGGGGCTTTTTTAACGACCTGATTTTCGGGTCTCAGTAGTAGTTGACATTAGCGGAGCACTAAAATGATCCAAGAACAGACTATGCTGAACGTCGCCGACAACTCCGGTGCACGTCGCGTAATGTGTATCAAGGTTCTGGGTGGCTCGCACCGTCGCTACGCAGGCGTCGGCGATATCATCAAGATCACCATCAAGGAAGCAATTCCGCGTGGTAAGGTCAAAAAAGGTGATGTGCTGAAGGCGGTAGTGGTGCGCACCAAGAAGGGTGTTCGTCGCCCGGACGGTTCTGTCATTCGCTTCGATGGTAATGCATGCGTTATTTTAAACAATAACAGCGAGCAACCTATCGGTACGCGTATTTTTGGGCCGGTAACTCGTGAACTTCGTAACGAGAAGTTCATGAAAATTATCTCTCTGGCACCAGAAGTACTCTAAGGAGCGAATCATGGCAGCGAAGATCCGTCGTGATGACGAAGTTATCGTGTTAACCGGTAAAGATAAAGGTAAACGCGGTAAAGTTAAGAATGTCCTGTCTTCCGGCAAGGTCATTGTTGAAGGTATCAACCTGGTTAAGAAACATCAGAAGCCGGTTCCGGCCCTGAACCAACCAGGCGGCATCGTAGAGAAAGAAGCAGCTATTCAGATCTCTAACCTTGCTATCTTCAACGCGGCAACCGGCAAGGCTGACCGTGTAGGCTTTAGATTCGAAGACGGCAAAAAAGTCCGTTTCTTCAAATCTAACAGCGAAACTATCAAGTAATTTGGAGTAGTACGATGGCGAAACTGCATGATTACTACAAAGACGAAGTAGTCGCTAAACTCATGACTGAGTTTAACTACAATTCTGTCATGCAAGTCCCTCGGGTCGAGAAGATCACCCTGAACATGGGTGTTGGTGAAGCGATCGCTGACAAGAAACTGCTGGATAACGCAGCAGCTGACCTGACAGCAATCTCCGGTCAAAAACCGCTGATCACCAAAGCACGCAAATCAGTTGCAGGCTTCAAAATCCGTCAGGGCTATCCGATCGGCTGTAAAGTAACTCTGCGTGGCGAACGCATGTGGGAGTTCTTTGAGCGCCTGATCACTATTGCTGTTCCACGTATCCGTGACTTCCGTGGCTTGTCCGCTAAGTCTTTCGACGGTCGTGGTAACTACAGCATGGGTGTCCGTGAGCAGATCATCTTCCCAGAAATCGACTACGATAAAGTCGACCGCGTGCGTGGTTTGGATATTACCATTACCACTACTGCGAAATCTGATGAAGAAGGCCGTGCTCTGCTGGCTGCCTTTGACTTCCCGTTCCGCAAGTAAGGTAGGGTTACTGAATGGCTAAGCAATCAATGAAAGCACGCGAAGTAAAGCGCGTAGCTTTAGCTGATAAGTACTTCGCAAAACGCGCTGAACTGAAAGCTATTATCTCTGATGTGAACGCGACCGACGAAGATCGTTGGAACGCAGTTCTCAAGCTGCAGTCTCTGCCGCGTGATTCCAGCCCGTCCCGTCAGCGTAACCGCTGCCGTCAAACAGGTCGTCCGCATGGCTATGTGGGCAAGTTCGGGTTGAGCCGTATCAAACTGCGTGAAGCCGCCATGCGCGGTGAAGTACCAGGCTTGAAAAAGGCTAGCTGGTAATTACCAATTGAATCACGGGAGTAAAGACAGATGAGCATGCAAGATCCGATCGCGGATATGCTGACCCGTATCCGTAACGGTCAGGCCGCGAATAAAGCTGCGGTCACCATGCCTTCCTCCAAGCTGAAAGTGGCAATTGCCAACGTGCTGAAGGAAGAAGGTTTTATTGAAGATTTTAAAGTTGAAGGCGACACCAAGCCGGAACTGGAACTTACTCTCAAGTATTTCCAGGGTAAAGCTGTTGTAGAAAGCATTCAGCGTGTCAGTCGCCCAGGTCTGCGCATTTATAAGCGTAAAGACGAGCTGCCGAAAGTTATGGCTGGCATGGGTATCGCAGTTGTTTCTACCTCTAAAGGTGTTATGACTGATCGTGCAGCGCGCCAGGCTGGTCTTGGTGGCGAAATTATCTGCTACGTAGCCTAATCGGAGGAAAAAATGTCTCGTGTTGCTAAAGCACCGGTCGTTATTCCTGCCGGCGTTGATGTAAAAATCAACGGTCAGGTTATTACGATCAAAGGTAAAAACGGCGAGCTGACTCGTACTCTCAACGATGCTGTTGCAGTAAATCATGCAGATAATGCACTGACCTTCGGTCCGCGTGATGGTTACGCAGATGGATGGGCTCAGGCTGGTACCGCGCGTGCCCTGCTGAATGCAATGGTTGTCGGTGTTACCGAAGGCTTCACTAAGAAGCTTCAGCTGGTTGGTGTAGGTTATCGTGCAGCGGTTAAAGGGAATGTAGTAAACCTGGCTTTAGGTTTCTCTCACCCAGTTGACCATCATCTGCCTGCGGGAATCACTGCAGAATGTCCGTCTCAGACTGAAATCGTGCTGAAAGGCGCTGATAAACAGCTGATCGGTCAGGTTGCAGCAGATCTGCGCGCCTACCGTCGTCCTGAGCCTTATAAAGGCAAGGGTGTTCGTTACGCCGACGAAGTCGTGCGTACCAAAGAGGCTAAGAAGAAGTAAGGTAACACTATGGATAAGAAATCTGCTCGTATCCGTCGTGCGACCCGCGCACGCCGCAAGCTCCAGGAGCTGGGTGCAACTCGCCTGGTGGTACATCGTACCCCGCGTCATATTTACGCACAGGTAATTGCACCGAACGGTTCTGAAGTTCTGGTAGCTGCTTCTACTGTAGAAAAAGCTATCGCTGAACAATTGAAGTACACCGGTAACAAAGACGCTGCTGCAGCTGTAGGTAAAGCTGTTGCTGAACGCGCTCTGGAAAAAGGCATCAAAGATGTTTCTTTTGACCGTTCCGGGTTCCAATATCATGGTCGTGTCCAGGCACTGGCAGATGCTGCCCGTGAAGCTGGCCTTCAGTTCTAAGGTAGAGGTGTAAGATGGCTCACATCGAAAAACAAGCTGGCGAACTGCAGGAAAAGCTGATCGCGGTTAACCGCGTATCTAAAACCGTTAAAGGTGGTCGTATTTTCTCCTTCACAGCTCTGACTGTAGTTGGTGATGGTAACGGTCGCGTTGGTTTTGGTTACGGTAAAGCGCGTGAAGTTCCAGCAGCGATCCAGAAAGCGATGGAAAAAGCCCGTCGCAATATGATTAACGTCGCGCTGAACCACGGCACCCTGCAGCACCCGGTTAAGGGTACTCACACGGGTTCTCGTGTATTCATGCAGCCGGCTTCCGAAGGTACCGGTATCATCGCCGGTGGTGCAATGCGCGCCGTTCTGGAAGTCGCTGGAGTTCGTAACGTTCTGGCTAAAGCGTATGGTTCCACTAACCCGATTAACGTGGTGCGTGCAACTATCGATGGCCTGGAAAATATGAAATCTCCGGAAATGGTCGCTGCCAAGCGTGGTAAATCCGTTGAAGAAATTCTGGGGAAATAAACCATGGCAAAGACTATTAAAATTACTCAAACCCGCAGTGCAATCGGTCGTCTGCCGAAACACAAGGCAACGCTGCTTGGCCTGGGTCTGCGTCGTATTGGTCACACCGTAGAGCGCGAGGATACTCCTGCTGTTCGTGGTATGGTCAACGCGGTTTCCTTCATGGTTAAAGTTGAGGAGTAAGAGATGCGTTTAAATACTCTGTCTCCGGCCGAAGGCTCTAAAAAAGCGGCTCGCCGCCTGGGTCGTGGTATCGGTTCTGGCCTCGGTAAAACCGGTGGTCGTGGTCACAAAGGTCAGAAGTCTCGTTCTGGCGGTGGCGTACGTCGCGGTTTCGAGGGTGGTCAGATGCCTCTGTACCGTCGTCTGCCGAAATTCGGCTTCACTTCACGTAAAGCAGCGATTACAGCCGAAGTTCGTCTGTCTGACCTGGCTAAAGTTGAAGGCGGTGTTGTAGACCTGAACACGCTGAAAGCAGCTAACATTATCGGTATCCAGATCGAGTTCGCGAAAGTGATCCTGGCTGGTGAAGTCACTACTCCGGTAACTGTTCGTGGCCTGCGTGTTACTAAAGGCGCTCGTGCTGCTATCGAAGCTGCTGGCGGTAAAATCGAGGAATAAGTAGCAGATGGCTAAACAACCGGGATTAGATTTTCAAAGTGCCAAAGGTGGCTTAGGCGAGCTGAAACGCAGACTGCTGTTTGTAATCGGCGCGCTGATTGTGTTCCGTATTGGCTCTTTCATTCCGATCCCTGGTATTGATGCCGCTGTACTTGCCAAACTGCTTGAGCAACAGCGAGGCACCATCATTGAAATGTTTAACATGTTCTCTGGTGGTGCTCTCAGCCGTGCTTCTATCTTTGCTCTGGGGATCATGCCGTATATTTCGGCGTCGATCATTATCCAGCTGCTGACGGTGGTTCATCCAACGCTGGCAGAAATTAAGAAAGAAGGGGAGTCTGGTCGTCGTAAGATCAGCCAGTACACCCGCTACGGTACTCTGGTGCTGGCAATATTCCAGTCGATCGGTATTGCTACCGGTCTGCCGAATATGCCTGGTATGCAGGGCCTGGTGATGAACCCAGGCTTTGCATTCTATTTCACCGCTGTTGTAAGTCTGGTTACAGGGACGATGTTCCTGATGTGGTTGGGCGAACAGATTACTGAACGTGGTATCGGCAACGGTATCTCAATCATTATCTTCGCCGGTATTGTCGCGGGACTCCCGCCAGCCATTGCCCATACTATCGAGCAAGCGCGTCAAGGCGACCTGCACTTCCTCGTGTTGCTGTTGGTTGCAGTATTAGTATTCGCAGTGACGTTCTTTGTTGTATTTGTTGAGCGTGGTCAACGCCGTATTGTGGTAAACTACGCGAAACGTCAGCAAGGTCGTCGTGTCTATGCTGCACAGAGCACACATTTACCGCTGAAAGTGAATATGGCGGGGGTAATCCCGGCAATCTTCGCTTCCAGTATTATTCTGTTCCCGGCGACCATCGCGTCATGGTTCGGGGGCGGGACTGGTTGGAACTGGCTGACAACAATTTCGCTGTATTTGCAGCCTGGGCAACCGCTTTATGTGTTACTCTATGCGTCTGCAATCATATTCTTCTGTTTCTTCTACACGGCGTTGGTTTTCAACCCGCGTGAAACAGCAGATAACCTGAAGAAGTCCGGTGCATTTGTACCAGGAATTCGTCCGGGAGAGCAAACGGCGAAGTATATCGATAAAGTAATGACCCGCCTGACTTTGGTTGGTGCGCTCTACATTACCTTTATCTGCCTGATCCCGGAGTTCATGCGTGATGCAATGAAAGTACCGTTCTACTTCGGTGGGACCTCACTGCTTATCGTTGTTGTCGTGATTATGGACTTTATGGCTCAAGTGCAAACTCTGATGATGTCAAGTCAGTACGAGTCTGCATTGAAGAAGGCGAATCTGAAAGGCTACGGCCGTTAACAGTCGCCCGAGAAGTTACGGAGAGTAAAAATGAAAGTTCGTGCTTCCGTCAAGAAATTATGCCGTAACTGCAAAATCGTTAAGCGTGATGGTGTCATCCGTGTGATTTGCAGTGCCGAGCCGAAGCATAAACAGCGCCAAGGCTGATTTATTCGCATATTTTTCTTGCAAAGTTGGGTTGAGCTGGCTAGATTAGCCAGCCAATCTTTTGTATGTCTGTGCGTTTCCATTTGAGTATCCTGAAAACGGGCTTTTCAGCATGGTGCGTACATATTAAATAGTAGGAGTGCATAGTGGCCCGTATAGCAGGCATTAACATTCCTGATCAGAAACATGCTGTGATCGCATTAACTTCGATCTACGGCGTCGGCAAGACCCGTTCTAAAGCCATTCTGGCTGCCGCGGGTATCGCTGAAGATGTTAAGATCAGTGAGCTGTCTGAAGAACAAATCGACACGCTGCGTGACGAAGTTGCCAAATTTGTCGTTGAAGGTGATCTGCGCCGTGAAGTTAGCATGAGCATCAAGCGCCTTATGGACCTTGGTTGCTATCGCGGTTTGCGTCATCGTCGTGGTCTCCCGGTTCGCGGTCAGCGTACCAAGACCAACGCACGTACCCGTAAGGGTCCGCGCAAACCGATCAAGAAATAATCGGGGTGATTGAATAATGGCAAAGGCACCAATTCGTGCACGTAAACGTGTAAGAAAACAAGTCTCTGACGGCGTGGCTCATATCCATGCTTCTTTTAACAACACCATCGTTACCATTACTGATCGTCAGGGTAACGCACTGGGTTGGGCAACAGCCGGTGGTTCCGGTTTCCGTGGTTCTCGCAAATCCACTCCGTTTGCAGCTCAGGTTGCAGCAGAGCGTTGCGCTGAAGCCGTAAAAGAATACGGTATCAAGAATCTGGAAGTTATGGTCAAAGGACCGGGTCCAGGTCGCGAATCTACTGTTCGTGCTCTGAACGCCGCTGGTTTCCGCATCACTAATATTACTGATGTGACTCCGATCCCTCATAACGGTTGTCGTCCGCCGAAAAAACGTCGCGTATAACGCTGTCGTTTCTAGGATTGTTGGAGAAAGAAAATGGCAAGATATTTGGGTCCTAAGCTCAAGCTGAGCCGTCGTGAGGGCACTGACTTATTCCTTAAGTCTGGCGTTCGCGCGATCGATACCAAGTGTAAAATTGAACAAGCTCCTGGCCAGCACGGTGCGCGTAAACCGCGTCTGTCTGACTATGGTGTGCAGTTGCGTGAAAAGCAAAAAGTTCGCCGTATCTACGGTGTGCTGGAGCGTCAGTTCCGTAACTACTACAAAGAAGCAGCACGTCTGAAAGGCAACACCGGTGAAAACCTGTTGGGTCTGCTGGAAGGTCGTCTGGACAACGTTGTATACCGTATGGGCTTCGGTGCCACTCGTGCAGAAGCACGTCAGCTGGTCAGCCATAAAGCAATTATGGTAAACGGTCGTGTTGTTAACATCGCTTCTTATCAGGTTAGTCCGAATGACGTTGTTAGCATTCGTGAGAAAGCGAAGAAGCAGTCTCGCGTGAAAGCCGCTCTGGAGCTGGCTGAGCAGCGTGAAAAGCCAACCTGGCTGGAAGTTGATGCTGGCAAGATGGAAGGCACGTTCAAGCGTAAGCCGGAGCGTTCTGATCTGTCTGCGGACATTAACGAACACCTGATCGTCGAGCTTTACTCCAAGTAAAGCTTAGTACCAAAGAGAGGACACAATGCAGGGTTCTGTGACAGAGTTTCTAAAACCGCGCCTGGTAGATATCGAGCAAGTGAGTTCGACGCACGCCAAGGTGACCCTTGAGCCTTTAGAGCGTGGCTTTGGCCATACTTTGGGTAACGCACTGCGCCGTATTCTGCTCTCATCGATGCCGGGTTGCGCGGTGACCGAGGTTGAGATTGATGGTGTACTACATGAGTACAGCACCAAAGAAGGCGTTCAGGAAGATATCCTGGAAATCCTGCTCAACCTGAAAGGGCTGGCGGTGAGAGTTCAGGGTAAAGATGACGTTATTCTTACCTTGAATAAATCTGGCATTGGCCCTGTGACTGCAGCCGACATTACCCATGATGGTGATGTCGAAATCGTCAAGCCACAGCACGTGATCTGCCACCTGACCGATGAGAATGCATCTATTAGCATGCGTATCAAAGTTCAGCGCGGTCGTGGTTATGTGCCGGCTTCTACCCGAATTCATTCGGAAGAAGATGAGCGCCCAATCGGCCGTCTGCTGGTCGACGCATGCTACAGCCCTGTAGAGCGTATTGCCTACAATGTTGAAGCAGCGCGTGTAGAACAGCGTACCGACCTGGACAAGCTGGTCATCGAAATGGAAACCAACGGCACAATCGATCCTGAAGAGGCGATTCGTCGTGCGGCAACCATTCTGGCTGAACAACTGGAAGCTTTCGTTGATTTACGTGATGTACGTCAGCCGGAAGTTAAAGAAGAGAAACCAGAATTCGATCCGATCCTGCTGCGCCCTGTTGACGATCTGGAATTGACTGTCCGCTCTGCTAACTGCCTCAAAGCAGAAGCTATCCACTATATCGGTGATCTGGTACAGCGTACTGAGGTTGAGCTTCTTAAGACGCCTAACCTTGGTAAAAAATCTCTTACCGAGATTAAAGACGTGCTGGCTTCCCGTGGACTGTCTCTGGGCATGCGCCTGGAAAACTGGCCACCGGCAAGCATCGCTGACGAGTAACCGGATCACAGGTTAAGGTTTTACTGAGAAGGATAAGGTCATGCGCCATCGTAAGAGTGGTCGTCAACTGAACCGCAACAGCAGCCATCGCCAGGCTATGTTCCGCAATATGGCAGGTTCACTGGTTCGTCATGAAATCATCAAGACGACTCTGCCGAAAGCGAAAGAGCTGCGTCGCGTAGTTGAGCCGCTGATTACTCTTGCCAAGACTGATAGCGTAGCTAATCGTCGTCTGGCATTCGCCCGTACTCGTGATAACGAGATCGTGGCAAAACTGTTTAACGAACTGGGCCCGCGTTTTGCGAGCCGCGCCGGTGGTTACACTCGCATTCTGAAGTGTGGTTTCCGTGCAGGCGACAACGCGCCGATGGCATACATCGAGCTGGTTGATCGTTCAGAGAAAACAGAAGCTGCTGCAGAGTAATCTGTAGTAACGTAAAAAAACCCGCCTCGGCGG
>NZ_SZWU01000053.1:0-3619 GCF_005280935.1 Citrobacter sp. wls757
AGTCTGCTCCCTTTGGCCGCTCGGGAACCCCACCGGACTTGATGGTGCCGACTACCGGAATCGAACTGGTGACCTACTGATTACAAGTCAGTTGCTCTACCTACTGAGCTAAGTCGGCATCAAGTAGCGCGCATTTTATGGAGACATGCGCACTCATGCAACTAAAAAATTGCATAAAATGTTCTATCGCTCACATTTTGCACTATACGACCGATAAATAATCTATTTCTTCTTTGGATTGGACAAATTTCCAACGTCAGGAGCCTCCTCTGGGAGGAATTTTGCTCCGGCAGGTACGCTTTGATAGAGAGAAAGCACATCTTTATACATCTGGAATACCCGTCACATTGCATTTCAGAGGATGATTTTTTCTTATTATTCCCCCCCATCTGGTGTTACCCTCCTGCCCATTGTCCAAATTAACTGAAATGTGCGTGCCATTGCGTACCGGGATGATTTCGTTTTTTACCGCAGACCTGATATAGCAATGACAGCCAGACCATGCGTATGAGTATAAAAGAGCAAGCGTTAACGTCGCCTTACCTACAGTTTGATCGCAACCAGTGGGCTGCGCTTCGTGATTCCGTGCCGATGACCCTGACCGAGGAAGAGATTGCTCGTCTTAAAGGCATTAACGAAGACTTATCGCTGGAAGAAGTTGCCGAGATTTATTTGCCTCTCTCGCGTTTGCTAAACTTTTACATCAGTTCGAACCTGCGACGTCAGGCCGTGCTGGAGCAATTTTTAGGCACGAATGGCGAGCGTATTCCTTATATTATTAGCATTGCTGGCAGCGTCGCCGTCGGTAAAAGTACGACTGCGCGTGTTTTGCAGGCTTTGCTCAGTCGCTGGCCCGAGCATCGCAAGGTTGAGTTGATTACTACCGATGGCTTTCTCCACCCTAACCAGGTATTGAAAGATCGTGGACTGATGAAGAAGAAAGGCTTCCCCCAGTCCTATGATATGCATCGCTTGGTTAAATTCGTTTCCGATCTGAAATCAGGCGTACCTAACGTCACGGCTCCGGTCTATTCCCATCTCATCTATGATGTGATCCCTGATGGCGACAAAACCGTTGCCCAGCCCGACATATTAATACTCGAAGGGCTAAATGTATTACAAAGCGGGATGGACTATCCTCACGATCCGCATCATGTATTTGTTTCTGACTTTGTCGACTTTTCTATTTATGTTGATGCGCCAGAAGAATTACTCCAGACGTGGTATATCAACCGTTTCCTGAAATTCCGTGAAGGGGCGTTTACCAACCCGGACTCTTATTTCCATAACTATGCAAAATTATCAGAAGATGAGGCTATCAACACCGCCACATCGTTGTGGAAAGAAATTAACTGGCTGAATTTAAAGCAAAATATATTACCAACGCGTGAGCGAGCAAGCTTAATCATGACGAAAAGTGCCAATCATGCCGTTGAGCAAGTCAGGTTGAGAAAATAAATAAAAAAGGGGAGCAACAGCTCCCCTTCTTATTACTCAGCGCTTCTTAGCGATATTTCTCCACCCATCCAGGGTTTGATCTCGCCATTTTGCTCAAGCAATAATGCACCTTGCGCGTCTATTCCACGAGAGACGCCAAATATTTCTTTATCGCCAATAATAAGTTTGACCGGGCGGTCGATAAAGTTATCCAGTCTCTTCCAGCGAGACAGATACGGCGCTAAACCTTCGTGCTCAAAGAGTACTAACGCAGCACGCAACTCACGTATCAGTCGGGCAGCAAGGGTATTGCGATCAATGTTAATGCCCGCTTCCTGCAAGTTAATCCAGCCTTGATTAACCACATTTTCTTCAACCCGGCGCATGGACATATTAATACCCGCACCGATAACAATCTGCGCGGCATCCCCTGTCTTACCGGTCAGTTCAACCAGGATCCCTGCCAGCTTACGGTCGAGCAAATAGAGGTCGTTGGGCCATTTTACACGTACCTTCTCTGCGCCCAGATCGCGTAAAACCTCAGCCATGACGATACCAATAACCAGACTCAGGCCAATCGCGGCAGCCGGTCCTTGTTCCAACCGCCAGAACATTGAAAGGTACAGGTTGGCACCAAACGGTGAGAACCATTTGCGACCACGGCGGCCGCGCCCGGCTTGCTGATATTCAGCGACACAGGCATCCCCTGACTCCAGTTGACCTATTCGGTCCATCAGGTACTGATTGGTTGAGTCGATAACCGGCAGGACTGTGATATTTCCACCATCCAGTTGAGAATGAATAAGTGAGGCATCTAATAGTTGGATAGGCTCCGGTAAGCTGTATCCTTTACCTGGAACAGTAAAGACATCAACCCCCCAGTCGCGTAACGTCTGGACATGCTTATTGATTGCGGCACGGCTCATTCCCAACTTTTCACCGAGCTGCTCACCGGAATGAAATTCGCCATCAGCGAGTAATGAAATAAGCGTCAGAGGGACGGTATTATCCTTCATGCAATGATCTCCACAGCATTCATTTCACCCTGCGGGCCAATAAACCGGACCTCTGGTTCGAGCCAGACATTAAATTTCTCACCGACTTTTTGACGTACATGATGTGCAAGTTGCACCACATCCTGACTCGTCGCATTGTCTGCATTGATCAGCACCAGAGCCTGCTGTTGATGTACCGCTGCGCCACCAATGCGCATGCCTTTTAGCTGACACTGATCGATAAGCCAGCCGGCGGCCAGTTTCACAGAACCATCAGCCTGCGGGTAATTAGGTGCTGTTGGGAATTTTGCCAGGAGCTCCTGCGCAATCTCTGCGGTGACAACCGGGTTTTTAAAGAAGCTTCCTGCATTACCGTTTACTTTCGGATCGGGCAGTTTTGTCGTGCGCATATGGCAGACAGAATCAAAAACCTGCTGAGGCGTCACCGTTGTAGGATCCAGGCGCGTCAGATCGCCATAGGTCAGTACCGGATGCCACTGTTTAGACAAGCGTAAACCAACAGCAATAATTGCGAAGCGATCCTGGTATTCATGTTTGAAGATGCTGTCACGATAACCAAAGCGACATTCTGCTGCACCAACGCGCAGATGTTTGCCAGTCGACAGCTCAACGCAGTCTACGTATTCGCAGACGCGCTGTAGCTCTACGCCATAGGCACCAATGTTCTGGATTGGCGATGAACCCACGCAGCCTGGGATAAGCGCCAGATTTTCCAGGCCAGGCATACCAAGCTGCAACGTATGCTGGACCAGATGATGCCAGTTTTCACCCGCACCTACGTGCAAATGCCACGCATCAGGTTGTTCTGTAATCTCAATACCCTTAATACGATTGACGATCACCGTCCCCTGGAAGGCATCAAGAAACAGGACGTTGCTCCCTTCGCCCAGGATCAGTACTGGATGATGCGATGCATTGGCTGATTGCCAGGCATTCAGTAATTGTTGTTCATTTTCGGCGCAGACAAGTTCATTCGTTTGCTGATCGATACCGAAGGTGTTCCAGGCTTTAAGGGAGTGATTCATAGACGCTTTCCTGATGCAAAATCGCGCCTAGTTTACCGCATATACCGCTGGATGGCTTGTGTTATGGAGGCTCAGGATATAGCTTTGCACCCGATGGTGCGGTGTTGTGATGTGCCTGATGCGCTGCGCTTATCAGGCCTA
>NZ_SZWU01000054.1:0-21829 GCF_005280935.1 Citrobacter sp. wls757
CAATGGGGAGGGTAGCGTGCCGGATGGCGGTGTGGAATCTCATCCGGCCGATAATATTGTTTACAGCATATGTTCAGTACGCGCGATGATGTCGTCTTGCGCATCCGGAGAAAGCGCAGTGAAGAAGGCGGAATAACCTGCTACACGGACCACCAGGTCACGATATTGATCCGGGTGTTTTTTGGCTTCCAGCAGCGTTTCACGGGAGACAATGTTGTACTGAATATGCCAGCCTTTGTGCTCTTCGAAGAAGGTACGCAGCAGGATCATCAGCTTTTGCTTATCGGATTCATTTTCCAGCGTGGCCGGGTTGAGCTTCTGATTTAACAGCACGCCGCCGAGAATCGAACCGGTCGGCAGTTTACCCACCGAACCAATTACCGCCGTTGGGCCGAGATGGTCCGTACCGGAAGCCGGGCTTGCGCCTTCTGCCAGCGGAGTGTGTGCTTTACGGCCATCCGGCGTTGCCATCGTTGCTGCGCCGAACGGCACGTTTGCCGAAATAGACGAGGTCCCGGCGTAGTAATTGCCGCCAACCGGGCCACGTCCGTAACGCGGATTATGATACTGTTTCAGTTCATCGATATAGGTCTGATAAGCGCGGGCCAGTAGCGTATCAACGCTATCGTCATCGTTGCCGTATTTCGGCGCGCCGTTGATTAGTCGTTGGCGTAACTGCTCATGGGTCAGACCGTCAAAATCATCGGCCAGCGCAGCGGCCAGCTGTTGTTGACCAATAGCGCCCTGTTCAAAGACCAGTTTCTTCACTGCTGCCAGGCTGTTACCGAGGTTGGCAATACCCACCTGCAAACCCGATACCCAGTCATACTTCGCACCGCCTTGCTTAATGCTTTTCGCCCGTTCAATGCAGTCGTCTACCAGCGCGGAACACAGAATATCGTGCACGTTCTCTTCCAGCATGGTGTCGACGACATACTCAATTTCTATGGATTTACGCGTGTAGTAGCGGATCTGCGTATCCCAGGCATCCATCACTTCGTCGAAATTGTTGAAGTTACCAGCCGAGAGCGCTTTTTCCTGTGGCAGAAAGACTTTGCCACTGGTGGCATCACGCCCACCTTCCAGTGCCGCCAGCATCACGCGGGCAAAGTTAATAAAGCTCATGCCGGTGCAACGGTAGCCCCATTTCCCGCCGACTGCGGTTTCGATACACCCAATGGCCGCATAGTCATAGGCATCCTGCGGTTCAATGCCCAACTTAATGAATTCCGGTATGACGATTTCATCGTTGTTAAAGGCTGGCATCCCGAAACCGCAGCGGATCACCTGCACGCAGGCATCAAGGAAGTCATTACTCATCCCCGCGTGATAACGCACGCTCAGGTTTGGCTGCGTAGAACGCAGACGGCCGCAGGACTCCAGAATCGCGTAGGAGAGCGGGTTGACGGCATCCATCGGCTGGCCGTTGACCAGGTTTTGACCACCAATGGTCACGTTCTGATACAGCGGACTGCCCGCCGAGGCTTTCGAATGGGAGCCGGAACGGATTTTGTTCACTTCCAGCAGTTTCAGCCAGCAGCTGTGCAACAGTTCAATAGCGTGCTCACGATCCAGACTCTGGTTCAACTCGACGTCGCGACGATAGAACGGGTAGAGGTATTGATCCATACGACCAAACGACACCGAGTGACCGTTTGATTCAATTTGCAGGATCAGCTGGATGAAATAGCACAACTGCAATGCCTGCCAGAACGTTTTTGGCGGTTCATGGGCGATCACATCGCAGTTTTCCGCCATGGTCAGCAGTTCATCTCGACGGCTGGTGCGGGTTTCCATGGATGCCATTTTACGTGCCAGCGCGGCAAAGCGCTCAATGTGCAGACTGACGGCTTCCAGCACGATATCAATCGCTTTCAGGAACTGATCGCCATGGAGGTCTTCCAGACATGTCAGATTGATGCGGGAGCGACGTTCATCGACTTTGTGACGCAGGCCGTCGAGACCTTTTTCCAGCAGCAGCGGGAAGTTTACCGCCAGGTGTGCGTCGCCGGAGGTCATGTTACCTTCGGCTTTGATAATACCGGTTTCCAGCAGCCCTTTCTGCTCATCAGTGAACATCCCGTAGCAGCGATCCTGCACGGTTTGACCACGCCACCATGGGCACACCTCATGCAATACACGTTTGTTCTCTTCGCTTACCGCAAAGCCTGCGCCCGGTCTGTCGGCGAGGTCGTCGATCTCTTTTTCAATCCAGGAGACGGTGTATTCCGGGAAGATAGGCGCGGCACGCACTTCGCTTGCCTGGTTACCAATGATCAGTTCGTCATGTTTGATCCAGATGGTGCGTTCCGCCAGATGATGGGCTAGCGCCAGTGCGCGACGTACCGGGATAGGCTTATCCAGGTGTTGCTGATACATCTCGGTATAGTGCTGGGCGCGCTCGGTACAAACCGGTGGTTTCACGATGTGGATCAGGGCCGTTTTATGCGCTTTGATACGGTCGCTGAGTGTGTCCAGTTTCAGAGTGGTCATGGCGATTATCCTCGTAGGGTCGCGGTTAAACCTTTAAGGCTGGCGTACTGCTGGGCAAATTCGAGCAGTGCTGGCGCATCAAGCGGTTTATCCGGTGCGTTGTAGGGTTGACTGAGTAAGTGGTATTTGTTGATGCCCAGGGTGTGGTAGGGCAAGAAATGGATCTCACCGACGTGAAGCTCATCTGCGGCAAAATCGGTAATGGCCTGAATAGCGGCTTCGTCTGCGTTGAATCCCTGAATCAGCGGTACGCGGATAATCATTTTTTTACCGGCGGCAGCCAGTTTTTTTAGATTTTCCAGTACGCGAGAGGCACTGCCATCGGTCCATTGTTTAAACGGCGCATCTGCAACGTGTTTTAGATCTGCCAGAAACAAATCGACGTCAGGTAATGATGGTTCAATATACTTCCACGGGACATGCAAACAGGTTTCCACCGCGGTATGAATGCCTGCGTCGTGGCTGGCTTTGAGCAAAGCAGCTGCCAGCTCTGGCTGCATAAACGGTTCACCGCCGGACAGGGTGAGGCCTCCGCCACTGCGGTCGTAAAACGGTTTATCTCGCAATACGGTGGCCATGATATCGTCCACGCTTTTTACCTCTCCGCAGACGGTTAACGCCTGAGTCGGACAGCAGTCGGTCAGTACGGTGAGTGCGTCATCGGTCAGTTTTTCGCGATGAATAAGTAATCCGCCCAGCGCCCGTTCAATCACCGCGGGTGCAGCCTGAGCACAGAGATCGCAACCGTCGAGGCACAAACGCGCGTCATAAAGCAGGTCCTGCGTGCGGGCGCGGCTTTCCGGATTCTGGCACCACCGACAGCCCAGGGAGCATCCCTTAAGGAACACCACGGTACGGATCCCGGGGCCATCATGCGTGGAGTAGCGCTGGATATTGAAAATCATAAGCGACCTCTTTTCTTTCGTATAAAGATTAAATTACTTTCGAATGAAAGTTATATTGACATGCGTCAACTAACCGTGAGGTTTCGCCGTGCTACCTTTTATTCATGCTAATTATTCGTTTGAGGAAAGGTTATGGAACTCTATTTAGATACGTCTGATGTTGATGCGGTAAAAGCTCTGGCGCGCATTTTCCCGCTGGCAGGGGTGACCACTAACCCGAGCATTGTGGCGGCAGGGAACCAGACGCTGGAAGTACTACTGCCGCAACTGCAGGAAGCGATGGGAGGGCAAGGGCGTCTGTTTGCTCAGGTGATGGCGACCACCGCCGAAGGGATGGTCAGCGATGCGCGTAAGCTGCGGGCAATCATTGCTGATATCGTGGTCAAAGTGCCGGTGACAGCAGAAGGTCTGGCGGCTATAAAATTGCTGAAAGAAGAAGGGATCCCGACGTTGGGTACTGCGGTATACGGTGCAGCTCAAGGGTTATTGGCTGCTCTGGCGGGTGCGGAATACGTTGCGCCATACGTTAACCGCGTGGATGCGCAAGGAGGGGATGGCATTCAGACGGTGGCCGACCTGCAGACGTTACTGAAAATGCATGCCCCGCACGCCAAAGTACTGGCAGCCAGTTTTAAAACACCGCGTCAGGCACTGGATTGTCTGCTGGCGGGCTGCGAGTCCATCACGCTACCGCTGGACGTTGCTCAGCAGATGATTAGCTCTCCGGCGGTTGATGCTGCCGTCGCGAAGTTTGAGCACGACTGGCAGAGCGCATTCGGTCGCACGTCGATCTGATGCTGTTGCCGGGTGGTGCTAACGCTTACCCGGCCTACGTTCGAGCCGTTGTAGGTCGGGTAAGGCGAAGCCGCCACCCGACTTTTTTACTGCCCGCAAACCTCACACCCCGGGTTGCGCATCAGCTTCATTTCGCGAAACTGGCAGGTCATGGCATCGTACATGACGATTTTTCCGGATGCCGGTTTACCGTAGTTTGCCAGTAGCTTAATGGCTTCCATCGCCTGTAACGATCCGATCACGCCGATCAGCGGGGCCATCACTCCGGCTTCTACGCAGGTTAGGGCATTTTCACCGAACAGACGACTCAGGCAACGGTAGCAGGGCTCACCGTCCTGGTATGTAAATACGGTAATTTGTCCTTCCATGCGAATAGCTGCACCGGAAACCAGCGGGACTCTGGCGGCAAAACATCCGGCATTCAGCTGATTGCGGATGCTGACGTTATCCGTACAGTCCAGCACCAAATCGTGTTCGGCAATAAGCGCGTGAATCTCGCTATCGTCAAGCAGCGCATTCACCGGCGTAATGGCGATATAAGGGTTAATCCGCGCTAGCGCGTCACGGGCGGATAGCACTTTGGGTTGCCCGACGGTTGCATCGCTGTGCAGCGTCTGGCGTTGGAGGTTCGACACGGAGACCGTGTCAAAGTCGAGCAGGGTTAAATGCCCGACGCCAGCGCCCGCAAGGTACTGGGTTGCTGCGCATCCCAGTCCCCCCAGACCAACGACCAGTACCCGCGCATCTTTGAGCGCTTCCTGACCTTCGAAATCGAAGCCGCGCAGAATGATTTGCCGGTTATAGCGCATCATCTCCTGGTCGCTGAGTTCTGCCATTACAGGCCTCCAAACAGTGCGTTAAACGGCTCGACCTCAACCCATTCTCCGGCCTCAACGTTACCGCGATCGCGCTCCAGCACGATAAAGCAGTTGCCCTGGCTAAAGGAGCTAAAAATATGCGAGCCCTGGTGTCCGGTGGTGGTGACTTCCAGTTCGCCTTCCGCGGTACGCTGCAATACACCACGTTGAAAATCCAGACGCCCTGGCGTTTTCTTCAGGCGTGAGGCTGTGCGCACGCGCTGGCGCGGAGGTAACCCACAGGCGGTGTTTCCGCTGAGTTTCGCCAGCAGCGGTTGCACCAGTTGATAAAAGGTGAGGGCCGCAGAAACCGGATTACCCGGCAGGCCGCAAAACCAGCTGTTGCTCAGTTTACCAAACGCGAACGGTTTACCGGGTTTGATGGCCAGCTTCCAGAAGGCAATTTCTCCCAGCTCTTCCAGAATGGTTTTGGTGTAATCCGCTTCGCCTACCGAAACGCCACCAGAGCTGATGACGACGTCGGCCTGGCTGTCGGCTTCGATAAACGCGGCCCGCAGCGCGTTGGGATCGTCGCGAATAATTCCTAAGTTGATCACTTCGCAGCCCAGCTGCTGCAGCATCAGGTGAACGGTCAGACGGTTTGTGTCATAAATCTGCCCGTCGCCCAGCGGTTGACCCGGCAGTTGCAGCTCATCACCGGTGGAGAACAACGCCACGCGAACTTTGCGAACGACCGGTACTTCGGCAATGCCGAGCGAGGCCAGAACAGGAAGCTCGGCGGTTGTCAGACGAGTTCCGGTAGGGAATACCACCGCGCCGTTTGCGATATCTTCACCGCGCAGACGAATATTTTGTCCGCTGCGGACCTCGGCGGTAAAACGCACACCGTCGTCAGTTTGTTCCGTTTGCTCCTGCATCACCACCGCTTCACAACCGGCAGGCACCGGGGCACCGGTCATCATGCGGATGCAGGTTCCCGCAGGCCACTCGCCGTGGAATGGTTGACCAGCAAAGGCTTTGCCAGCCACCGCAAGAGGCTGGTCTGATTGTAAATCGGCTAATCGCACCGCATAGCCATCCATTGCCGAGTTATCGAATCCCGGCACATCAATCGGGGAGATGACGTCGGTGGCCAGAATGCGGCCAAAGCATTGAACCAGCGGCAGCGTTTCGACGGCGGTGAGTGGGGTAATACGCGAAAGCATCTGAGAGAGAGCCGTTTCAAGCGGCATCAGTCCGGCGGTAAATTCCATGAGAAGACTCCTGCGGGGCAAAATCGAATCCGCTCATTATGTCAGAAAATGGATGCGGACAGTATGCTACCTCAGGCTTAGGATCCGATCTGAGACAGGTTTTCTGCCAGAGAATAGCGCTACACGAAAAATGCAGTATAGACTCATTATTTCTGCTTTTTTCCAGGAGGCTAAATGGCTGCGACTATCCCGAATTCAATTCGACAACAGGTGAATGCCGCCAGTGCACTGATTGCGCGGATTATAGAGGGCGACTTGGTTGCTGTTCATTTGTATGGCTCTGCTGTTGAAGGTGGCTTAAAGCCCCAAAGCGATATCGATTTACTGGTTACCATTAGGCAGCCACTGAATACTCGTCAAAGAAAAGATCTGATGCAGGGTTTTCTGGAAATATCAGCACCGCCTGGCAGCGTTGATAGTTATCGGGCGCTGGAAGTGACCATCGTGGTCTATTCACAACTTGTGCCGTGGCGATTCCCACCGTCAAGAGAAATGCAATTTGGCGAATGGTTGCGTGACGATATTCGCGCGGGAATTGTTGAACCGAGACAGGTGGATCCTGATCTTTCGATCCTGCTGACCCAGGCCCGGCGCGCCAGCGTAGCGTTGTTCGGTGAACCCGCTGATACGTTATTCAACGTCATCCCTTTTAGCGATGTCGTGCAAACGTTTCGGCATATCCTTGATATGTGGCAGAAACCGGGCGATTTAGAGGGTGACGAGCGAAATATCATCCTTACTCTGGCGCGTATTTGGTACAGCGTAGTTACGGGCAATATTGTCGCTAAAGATGAAGCTGCCTCCTGGCTTATACCGCAATTACCCGATGAGTATGCTGATACGCTGCAAGCCGCACGTGCAGAATACCTGGGGTTAACCAAAAAGAACTGGGCTGCGTCTATGCCATCTGTTGAACGCTTTGTGTTTTATGCAAAAAAACAGATTGCCGATCGGCTTGAATAATATATTCAACGATGTTGGAAGAAACTCTTTCTGTTTAACTCATCTAAATAACCTGATGGGATGGGGCGTGAGGTACGGGCCTTAACCTTTACATGACGTCTGCATCTTTCTATATTCAAAAATCGAATCAATAAGTCACAGAAATTCTGATATTTATAACCCCGGTACCTGCCACCTAATGGACGAAAAAAATGGGTAAAGCAGTCATTGCAATTCACGGCGGCGCAGGGGCTATCACCCGTTCGCAGCTGAGCCAGGAGCAAGAGTTGCGTTATATACAGGCGCTGTCGGATATCGTTGAAACCGGCCAGCGGATGCTTGAAGACGGTCGTAGCGCACTGGATGTGGTGACCGAAGCCGTGCGCTTACTGGAAGAGTGTCCGTTGTTTAATGCCGGAATTGGCGCGGTATATACCCGTGATGAAACCCATGAACTGGATGCCTGCGTGATGGACGGTAACACGCTGAATGCGGGAGCCGTCGCCGGAGTCAGCCATTTACGCAATCCGATTCTCGCGGCGCGCCTGGTAATGGAACACAGCCCACACGTCATGATGATCGGTGAAGGGGCTGAAAACTTTGCCATTGCGCAGGGTATGGAGCGCGTATCAGCGGATATTTTCTCGACGCCAGAACGCTACGCTCAACTACTGGCGGCGCGAACAGCGGGTGAAACGGTGCTGGACCATAGCGCGAGCCCGCTGGATGAAAACAACAAAATGGGTACCGTGGGGGCGGTCGCGTTAGATATGTTTGGCAATCTGGCGGCCGCAACATCGACCGGGGGGATGACCAACAAATTACCGGGGCGGGTGGGTGACAGTCCGTTGGTCGGCGCAGGCTGTTATGCCAATAACGCAAGTGTGGCAGTCTCCTGCACCGGAACCGGGGAAGTCTTTATTCGTGCGCTGGCGGCCTATGACATTGCGGCGTTGATGGACTATGGCGGCCTGAGTTTATCCGAAGCGTGTGAACGCGTCGTGATGGAAAAATTACCGGCGCTTGGCGGCAGTGGCGGTTTAATTGCTATCGATCATGAGGGCAATGTCGCCTTGCCGTTTAATAGCGAAGGCATGTACCGCGCCTGGGGATATGCAGGCGATACGCCAACCACCGGTATTTATCGGGAAAAAGGAGATAGCGTTGCCACACAGTGATGAGCTTGATGCCAGCGACGTGCTGGCAGTCAGCAATCTGAATATTGCCTTTGAACAGGAACAGCAACGTGTCAGCGCAGTGCGTAATCTGTCATTTCGCCTGAAGCGTGGCGAAACGCTGGCGATTGTTGGTGAGTCCGGTTCAGGAAAGTCGGTAACGGCCTTGTCGCTGATGCATCTGATTGAACAAGCAGGCGGCGAGGTAAGCTGCGATGAAATGCTGCTGCGACGCCGCAACCGGCAGGTTATTGAGCTGGGTGAACAGAGCGCATCACAAATGCGTCACGTGCGCGGTGCGGATATCGCGATGATCTTCCAGGAGCCTATGACATCGCTCAATCCGGTGTTTACCGTGGGCGAGCAAATTGCTGAGTCTATACGCTTGCACCAGGGCGCCAGCCATGAAGAGGCGATGGTAGAAGCGAAGCGGATGCTCGATCAGGTGCGTATCCCCGAGGCGAAGGCGATTTTATCGCGTTATCCACACCAGCTTTCCGGCGGTATGCGCCAGCGGGTGATGATTGCCATGGCACTGTCGTGTCGCCCTGCGGTTTTAATTGCCGATGAGCCGACGACCGCGCTGGATGTCACCATTCAGGCGCAGATCCTGCAACTGATAAAAGTGTTGCAGCAGGATATGTCGATGGGAGTGATCTTCATTACCCACGATATGGGCGTTGTGGCGGATATTGCTGACCGCGTGCTGGTGATGTATCAGGGCGAGGCGGTAGAAACCGGCAGCGTTGAACAAATTTTTCACGCTCCCCAGCATCCCTATACCAAAGCGCTGTTGGCAGCCGTGCCGCAGCTTGGGGCGATGAACGGGCATGAGCTTCCGCGCCGTTTCCCGCTCATTTCATTGCACGATCCCAGTCATGTCGAACCGCAAACCGAGCAGGACACCGTGGTTGAAGGCGAGCCTATCCTACGGGTACGCAATCTGGTAACGCGTTTTCCTCTGCGCAGCGGTATTCTAAATCGCGTGACTCGCGAGGTGCATGCAGTGGAAAACGTCAGCTTTGACCTGTGGCCGGGAGAAACGCTCTCACTGGTGGGGGAGTCGGGCTGCGGGAAATCCACCACCGGGCGGGCGCTGCTGCGCCTGGTTGAGTCTCAGCGTGGGGAAATCATTTTCAACGGACAGCGTATTGATACCCTTGCTGCCAGCAAGTTGCAGCCGCTGCGTCGGGATATTCAGTTTATCTTCCAGGATCCGTATGCTTCGCTCGATCCGCGCCAGACCGTGGGATATTCCATTCTGGAGCCGCTACGGGTACATGGGTTATTGCAGGGCGATGCGGGGTCAAAACGGGTTGCATGGTTGTTGGAACGTGTAGGCTTGCTGCCTGAGCATGCCTGGCGCTATCCGCACGAGTTTTCCGGCGGTCAGCGTCAGCGTATCTGTATTGCACGGGCATTGGCGCTCAATCCCAAAGTGATTATTGCCGATGAATCTGTCTCGGCGCTGGATGTTTCAATTCGTGGGCAAATCATCAACCTGATGCTCGACCTGCAGCGAGAATTGGGTATCGCATACCTGTTTATTTCCCACGATATGGCGGTGGTGGAACGGATCAGTCACCGTGTGGCGGTAATGTATCTGGGGCAGATCGTTGAGATAGGCACCCGACGGGCGGTGTTTGAAAATCCGCAACATCCGTACACTCGCAAGCTGATGGCAGCAGTTCCGGTCGCCGATCCATCCCATCACCGTCCCCAGCGCGTGCTGTTGTCGGACGATATCCCCAGCAATATTCGTAAACGTGGCGAAGAGATTTCCCCCGTATCACTCCAGTTAGTTGGTCCGGGGCATTATGTTGCGCGTCCGCTACCAGAAAATGCGCTTTCGCGTTTATAACAGGCAGGCAGGGTTTAAGGAGAATAACATGACAAAAATTGTTGCTCGAAAATGGCTGGTTGCTGTGGGAGTGGTCTCTGCACTGGCCGCATCGCCTGGCTGGGCCGCCAAAGATGTGGTGGTAGCCGTGGGGTCCAATTTCACGACGCTCGACCCCTATGACGCGAATGACACGTTGTCGCAGGCGGTAGCGAAGTCGTTTTATCAGGGGTTGTTTGGCCTTGATAAAGAGATGAAACTGAAAAATGTGCTCGCGGAGAGTTATACGGTTTCTGATGATGGGCTGACCTATACCCTTAAGCTGCGCCAGGGGGTGAAGTTTCAGGATGGAACCGACTTCAATGCCGATGCGGTAAAAGCTAACCTCGATCGGGCCAGTAACCCGGAAAACCATCTGAAACGTTACAACCTGTATAAGAATATCGATAAAACCGAAGTCGTCGATCCGTCGACGGTGAAGATTACGCTGAAACAGCCGTTCTCTGCCTTTATCAATATTCTGGCGCACCCGGCAACGGCGATGATTTCTCCCGCCGCGCTGGAGAAATACGGTAAGGAGATCGGTTTCCATCCTGTGGGGACCGGGCCGTACCAGCTTGATACCTGGAATCAGACGGATTTTGTGAAGGTTAAGAAGTTCGCGGGCTACTGGCAGCAAGGACTGCCAAAGCTGGATACGATTACCTGGCGTCCGGTGACCGACAACAACACGCGTGCGGCCATGCTGCAAACTGGGGAAGCGCAGTTTGCCTTCCCGATCCCATACGAGCAGGCGTCGCTGTTGGCGAAGAACAAAAACCTGGAACTGGTGGCCAGTCCGTCTATTATGCAGCGTTACATCAGCATGAACGTCACGCAAAAACCGTTCGACAACCCGAAGGTGCGTGAAGCGCTGAATTATGCCATCAACCGCCAGGCGCTGGTGAAAGTGGCTTTTGCTGGTTACGCGACGCCGGCAACCGGCGTTCTCCCCCCGTCGATAGCCTATGCGCAAAGCTATACGCCGTGGCCCTACGACCCGGCGAAAGCGCGCGAACTGCTGAAAGAAGCAGGTTATCCGAACGGTTTTACCACTACGCTATGGTCATCGCATAACCACAGTACCGCGCAGAAAGTGCTGCAATTTACCCAGCAGCAGCTGGCGCAGGTGGGCATTAAGGCTCAGGTTACAGCGATGGATGCCGGTCAGCGCGCCGCGGAAGTTGAAGGTAAAGCGCAGAAAGAAAGCGGGGTACGGATGTTCTACACCGGCTGGTCGGCGTCTACGGGCGAAGCTGACTGGGCGTTGTCACCGCTGTTTGCATCACAAAACTGGCCGCCGACACTCTTTAATACGGCGTTCTACAGCAATAAGCAGGTGGACGGTGATTTAGCGGCAGCGTTGCAAACTAACGATCCGGCGCAGAAAGCGAAGCTGTACAAAGACGCGCAGGATATTATCTGGAAAGAGTCGCCGTGGATCCCGCTGGTGGTGGAAAAACTGATTTCGGCACACAGTACCCGGTTGACCGGGTTCTGGATTATGCCGGATACCGGATTTAGTTTTGATGATGCGGATTTAAAATAAGCTATGCATTCGGCCCCTTAGCACAGGGGCCGACGAAGGGAGCCTGATGCTTAACTATGTTTTCAAGCGCCTGCTGGGGTTGATTCCAACTCTGTTGATTGTTGCGGTGCTGGTATTTTTATTTGTTCACCTGCTACCCGGCGATCCGGCCCGGCTGATTGCCGGACCGGAAGCTGACGCCGAGGTGATTGAACTGGTGCGCAAGCAGCTGGGTCTGGACCAGCCGCTGCATGTTCAGTTCTGGCATTACATGACCAACGTGTTGCAAGGCGATTTTGGCACCTCGATGGTTTCTCGTCGCCCGGTATCTGAAGAGATAGCCAGTCGTTTTATGCCATCACTATGGCTGACTATTGCCAGTATGGCGTGGGCGGTATTGTTTGGTATGACGGCGGGGATCATTGCTGCCGTATGGCGAAATCGCTGGCCGGACAGATTAAGCATGACGCTGGCGGTCACCGGGATCTCGTTCCCGGCGTTTGCGCTTGGCATGCTGCTGATGCAGATATTCTCCGTTGAACTCGGTTGGTTGCCTACCGTGGGCGCAGACACCTGGCTTCACTACATCCTCCCGTCTATTACGCTGGGCGCGGCGGTGGCTGCGGTGTTAGCCCGATTTACTCGCGCCTCGTTTGTTGATGTGCTTAGCGAAGATTATATGCGCACCGCGCGGGCTAAAGGGGTGAGTGAAACCTGGGTGGTGTTAAAACATGGTCTGCGTAATGCGATGATCCCGGTGGTCACCATGATGGGACTACAGTTTGGCTTTTTGCTTGGTGGATCAATCGTGGTTGAGAAGGTGTTCAACTGGCCCGGGCTTGGGCGACTGTTGGTGGACTCCGTCGAAATGCGCGACTACCCGGTGATTCAGGCCGAGGTACTGTTGTTTTCTCTGGAATTTATTCTTATTAACTTAGTGGTGGATGTGCTCTACGCTGCCATTAATCCGGCTATCAGGTACAAGTAAGGATGCGATTTTTTAACTGGCGCCGACAGGCGATTTTAAATGCGATGCCCCTTGTTAAGCCAGAGCAGATACGCACACCGTGGCATGAGTTCTGGCGTCGGTTCCGTCGACAGCACATGGCGATGGTCGCTGGGCTGTTTGTATTGCTCCTGATCGTGGTAGCGATTTTTGCCCGCTGGCTGACGCCATTTGATGCCGAGAATTACTTCGATTATGACCGTTTGAATGATGGGCCGTCGATGCTGCACTGGTTTGGCGTTGACTCACTGGGACGGGATATCTTTAGCCGCGTGCTGGTTGGTGCGCAAATCTCGCTGGCGGCAGGAGTCTTTGCCGTATTTATTGGCGCGGCGATTGGTACGGTACTGGGGCTGCTGGCGGGATACTACGAAGGCTGGTGGGATCGACTGATCATGCGAATCTGCGATGTGCTGTTCGCCTTTCCGGGGATATTGCTGGCGATAGCCGTGGTCGCTGTGCTGGGCAGCGGTATTGCTAACGTGATCATTGCCGTAGCCATTTTCTCCATTCCAGCCTTCGCGCGCCTGGTGCGCGGGAATACGCTGGTGCTGAAGCAACAGACGTTTATTGAGTCTGCGCGCAGTATTGGTGCCAGCGATGCGACCATCATCTTCAACCATATTCTGCCTGGAACGGTCTCATCGATCGTGGTCTTTTTTACCATGCGAATTGGCACGTCGATCATCTCTGCCGCAAGCCTGTCATTTCTGGGATTAGGCGCACAGCCGCCGACGCCGGAGTGGGGGGCAATGCTTAATGAAGCGCGCGCTGATATGGTGATCGCGCCGCACGTGGCGATTTTCCCGGCGGTAGCGATATTCCTGACGGTGCTGGCGTTTAACTTACTGGGAGATGGTCTGCGCGACGCGCTGGACCCGAAGATAAAAGGATAAACCGTAGGCCTGATAAGACGCTTCAGCGTCGCCATCAGGCATTGCCGGATGCGGCATAAATGCCTTATCCGGCCTACGTTGGGTTACGCTAATTAAACGCGGGTGCCCCACAGATCGTATTCATCTGCGTTTTCGACCTTCACGCGGATGATATCGCCAGGTTTCACCTTGGTTTCACCATTCAGGTATACCGCGCCGTCGATTTCTGGAGCATCAGCCATGCTACGACCAATTGCGCCTTCTTCGTCAACTTCATCAACGATAACCAGAATCTCGCGGCCCACTTTCTCTTGCAAACGTTCAGCAGAGATCTGCTGCTGCAATTGCATAAAGCGGTTCCAGCGTTCTTCTTTCACCTCTTCCGGGATTTGATCCGGCAGGTCATTAGCGCCAGCGCCTTCTACCGGGCTGTATTTAAAGCAGCCCACGCGATCCAGACGCGCTTCCTTCAGGAAGTCGAGCAACATCTGGAAGTCTTCTTCCGTTTCACCCGGGAAACCAACAATGAAAGTGGATCGCAACGTCAGTTCAGGGCAGATTTCACGCCACTGCTTGATGCGCGCCAGCTGTCTGTCCACGGAGCCCGGGCGTTTCATCAGTTTAAGAATACGCGGGCTGGCATGCTGTAACGGGATGTCCAGATACGGCAGGATTTTGCCTTCCGCCATCAGCGGGATCACATCATCAACGTGCGGGTAAGGGTAGACGTAATGCAGGCGCGTCCAGATCCCCAGTTTTGATAACTGTTCGCACAGATCAACCATGCTGGTTTTGACCGGCTCGCCGTTATGGAAACCGGTACGATGCTTCACATCTACACCGTACGCAGAGGTATCCTGAGAGATTACCAGAATCTCTTTCACGCCCGCATCGACCAGACGCTTGGCTTCGCTAAGGACGTCGCCAATCGGACGGCTCACCAGATCGCCGCGCATGGATGGAATAATGCAGAACGTGCAGCGGTGGTTACAGCCCTCGGAAATCTTCAGATAGGCGTAATGGCGAGGAGTCAGCTTAACGCCCTGCTCAGGAACCAGACTCTGGAACGGGTTGTGTTTTGGTTTTGGCACATAGTGGTGAACGTGCTCCAGAACCTGTTCATAGCTATGCGGCCCGGTGATTTCCAGCACCTTCGGGTGGACTTCACGGATCTGATCGACTTTCGCGCCCAGACAGCCGGTGACGATCACCTTACCGTTCTCGTTCAGCGCTTCGCCAATTGCTTCCAGGGACTCCTGAACCGCACTGTCGATAAAGCCGCAGGTATTAACGATAACCATATCCGCGTCGTCGTAGCTTGGCACAACATCATAGCCTTCGGTACGAAGTTCGGTCAGGATGCGCTCAGAATCGACGAGGTTTTTCGGACAACCTAGTGATATAAAACCAATTTTTGCCATTTTCTTATACTGTACATTGCTCGTAATCGGGGGATTATACAGATGCCTTCACGGTACATCTATATCTGATCAGCATAAGACGGAGAGAATAAAGAGCGATACCTATAAAGAGTAGATCAGTCAGTGAAAGGTGTTTAGTGAGTCTAATTCCGGCTTTAAGTGCCGCTTCTTGGCTATAGACACTCATTATCGTAAATTTTATCTCGTCGAGCGTTACTAATGAGGTTAAATTTGAAAGATATTGTTTTGAAGTCGAAACTTGAAATGGCTAAAACTCTTTATGCTAATGGTGTGAGTTTATATTATATCTCGCTTGCCACAGGCTTAAGTTGGCGTGTATTAATGACAGAATTAACGTTCATCGCCAGTCATGAGAATATTCGACAAAAAGCTAACGCTCACGTACCCAAACTTTAAATAATTCACCTGTCTATTACCATCCTACAAAATTTGAAAGGTAACGTTAATATGTATATTTCGCCACTTCCGGTCGCCACGGACTCTGATGTTGATAAACTTAGAGATGATATTGCTAATAAACTTTTATTCACTATTGGCAAAGATCCCGCAATCGCCACGAAACGGGAGTGGCTTAATGCGACGTTATATGCGGTACGCGATCGGATGGTCGAGCGCTGGCACCGTTCTAATCGGGCGCAATTCTCTCAGGATGCGCGCCAGGTATATTATCTGTCGATGGAATTTTTAATTGGTCGTACGCTATCCAATGCGTTGCTCTCTTTAGGTATTTATGACGAAGTCAGAAGCGCGCTGGAGGCAATGGGGCTTGAACTGGAAGAACTGATTGACGAAGAAAACGATCCCGGGTTAGGTAATGGTGGTCTCGGTCGTCTGGCGGCCTGCTTCCTTGATTCACTGGCGACGCTTGGGTTGCCGGGATGTGGATACGGTATTCGTTATAACTACGGTATGTTCAAACAAAATATCGTTAACGGTGTACAAAAAGAGTCGCTCGATTATTGGCTGGAATACGGTAATCCGTGGGAGTTCAAACGTCATAATACGCATTATAAAGTACGTTTTGGCGGGCGTGTTCAACAGGAGGGGAATAAAACCCGCTGGCTTGAAACCGAGGATATTCTGGCCGTGGCGCATGATCAAATTATTCCAGGTTATGCGACGGACACGACTAATACGTTGCGTTTGTGGAACGTGCAGGTGAATAGCGAAGTTAATGCGGGCAAACTGAATCAGCAGGCCGACTTTGCTACTGAAGTGGAAAACAAATATCACTTCGATCGTATCTCGCGGGTTTTGTACCCTGATGATTCCACCGATGCGGGGCGTGAATTGCGTTTACGCCAGGCCTATTTCCTGGCCTCGGCGACGATCCAGGATATTCTGAGTCGTCATTATCAGTTGCACAAAACATACGACAATCTGGCCGATAAAATTGCGATTCACCTTAATGATACGCATCCGGTACTGGCGATCCCTGAGTTGATGCGTTTATTGATTGATCATCATCAGTTTAGCTGGGATAACGCGTTTGACGTGACCTGTCAGATTTTTTCTTATACCAACCATACGTTGATGAGTGAGGCGCTGGAGACCTGGCCAGTAGAAATGCTAAGTCGAATTTTGCCGCGCCATTTGCAGATTATTTTTGAGATTAACGATCGTTTTCTGAAGACATTACAGGAACGTTATCGTAATGACAGCGATCTACTAAAACGTGTGTCGTTAATTGATGAGTCCAATGGTCGTGTGGTGCGTATGGCCTGGCTGGCGGTAGTTGTCAGTCATAAGGTAAACGGCGTGTCGGCATTGCATTCAAAACTGATGACCGAATCACTGTTTGCAGACTTCGCGCGTATATTTCCCTTGCGTTTCACCAACGTAACCAATGGTGTGACTGCGCGTCGTTGGCTGGCGCTGGCGAATCCACCGCTTGCCAAAGTGCTGGACGAAAATATCGGTGACAGCTGGCGGACTAAATTAATGCAGTTGGGCGAGCTGAAGCAGTTTATAGATTATCCGTCGGTGAATGAGGCTGTGCATCGTGCGAAACGTGAAAATAAGCAGCGGCTGGCGCACCATATTGCCACCCACTATGGCGTGGTGGTGAATCCTGATGCGCTGTTTGATGTGCAGGTGAAACGCATCCACGAGTACAAGCGGCAACTCATGAATGTGCTCCACGTTATTACACGCTATAACCGGATTAAAGCCGCGCCGGATGCCAACTGGGTACCGCGAGTGAATATCTTTGCCGGAAAAGCGGCCTCCTCTTATCACATGGCAAAACAAATTATTCGCTTGATTAACGATGTGGCGCAGTTAGTCAATAACGATCCGCTGATTGGCGGCAAACTGAAAGTAGTATTTATTCCGGATTACAGCGTCAGTCTCGCTCAGCTAATTATTCCGGCAGCCGATCTGTCAGAGCAAATTTCCCTGGCCGGGACGGAAGCCTCCGGGACCAGCAATATGAAATTCGGTATGAATGGTGCGCTCACTATCGGTACGCTCGACGGTGCGAATATCGAAATGCGCGAATACGTTGGGGAAGATAACATCTTTATCTTTGGCAATACGGCTAATCAGGTTGAAACTCTGCGACGTGATGGCTATGACCCGAGGCACATCTTTGAAAAGGATGAGGAACTTCATCAGGTGCTGACGCAAATCGGTACAGGGGTGTTCAGTCCGCAGGAGCCAGGGCGTTATAGAGACGTGTTGGATTCATTGATTAACTTCGGCGACTACTATCAGGTATTGGCAGATTATCGCAGCTATGTAGATTGTCAGGATGCGGTGGATGAGTTGTATCGTACTCCCCGGGAGTGGACGACAAAAACCATGCATAATATTGCTAACATGGGGTATTTCTCGTCGGACAGAACGGTTCAGGAATATGCCGACCATATCTGGCGCATAGCAAAAATACGCGTGTAGCCAGTATTTCTAACGCTCAGCCTCTCTGGTTTTCATAACAGGGAGGCTGTTTGCAAATCAGCCAGAATAGGTGAGAGGATTTTGTGGGTATTGCTTTCTTTGCGCGATGAGGCAAACACGCTAAATTGTGGCAAGGGAAACGGAGTGTTTATTTTTTTTAGTCCATACAGCTGAGCGTGTGTTTCAAATACCTTTTCCGGGATCACCCCTAAACAATGGGTATTGGACACAATCGTCAGAATCGCCGTAAACGATGAGGTAAGCAGGCAGCGTTCTCCGGTTCTAAATTTTTTATCCACAATACTGCGATGATAAATGATTTTCTCATTCTTAGTATTGTAACCGACCAGGTTAGCGTTTCTGAATTGCGCTTCACTGATGGTGTTACCATATAAAGAATTATTCTGCGAGGCCGCCAGTACCAGGCGCATATCGCATATTTTCTGGCATGAAAGACTTGCTGACTCTACGGCAAAGGTAGAAAAAACGGCATCTGCCTGACGCATATTCAGCAGTTCAATAATACTCTGTTCATTCAGGTCGGCGGTAAGGTGCAGGAGGCTGATATCGGCGTCAGTCTCGATTATTCTGGCGGTGACATCTGGAATAACGATAGGGGAAATAAAAGATTCCGTATAAAGCGTTAACCTTTTTTTTGTGGCAGGCGTGGAAAGCGGCATCAGCGTTGACAGCTTATCGATAATTGGGATTGTATTATCATACAGTTCATCAGAATAGACCGTCGGTAACAGGGCATTTCCGCTACGGACAAACAGATTATCCCCCATCATTTCGCGCAGTTTTCTTAATGACTGGCTGACGGCGGAAGGTGAGATGTTCAGCATGTCAGCGACTCTGGAAATGCTACCCACGCTATAGATCAAACAGAAAATGGTCAGCAGATTGAGATCTATTTTTGATAGTGTGCGTATCTTTTCTGCATCATTTGCTTTCGACATAGACTCCTCATCATCAACACCATGGCAGTAACCACATCAGGTATAGCAAAAAAAGTCAGGCGAGTCAGACACTGGGCGCTTTCGATAAGCGTACCGGATGAAGTTGTAACATTGTAAATTATGTTAATCAATTGGGCTTTATTGATGTAGGACATCTATTTGTTCAAAAAACAACCATACTATTAAGTTGCACCATAGTTGGAAAGAGGAGGAACAAAGTATGGTTGTTGACAGACTGAGAACCGATCTTCTCAACAAATTGATAAACGCCCGTATCGAACTTGCCGCTTATCTGCAGTTGAGAAAAGCGAAAGGCTACATGTCAGTTAGCGAGAGCGATCGTCTGCGTGATGTTTTTTTTGCACTGAATCGCGAATTGCACGAGCAATCACAGCTTCACGGTATGCATCTTGATCAGGAAGAGTGGAATGCCCTTCATCGTGCTGAAGGGGCGTTAGCCGCCGCCGCTGTTTGTCTTATGAGTGGACATCACGATTGTCCAACGTTTATCGCCGTTAACGCAGAGAAACTGGAAAACTGCCTGACAACGCTGACGCTAAGTATCCAGAGTTTGCAATCTTACCCAACGCTGGAACACGTCTGAATCAGGGGGAGGGCGCTCCCCCTTTTCGTCAAGATTATGTAAATGTAGCGGGATAATTCCCCTTGCTGGCTACGCTTTATGCAGAGCCATTAAGGAGGTGTTATGCGTCGACTCTTTCTCTGTGCTATTCCACTTGCGCTATTTTCCACTTATGCCGCCGCGGTAAAAGTGGAAGTGCTGCAAACTAAACTCGATCACCCATGGTCACTGGCTTTTTTACCCGATAACCGCGGTATGCTCATTACGCTCAAAGGTGGACAGCTTCGACTCTGGCAGCCTGATAAAGGGCTTTCCGACCCGCTGACCGGCGTACCCAAAGTTTGGGCAAATGGTCAGGGAGGACTGCTTGATGTGGCGTTAGCACCGGATTTTGCACAATCTCGCCGGGTATGGCTAAGCTTCGCTGAAGCCGACCGCGAAGGCAAAGCGGGCACTGCGGTAGGCTACGGGCGATTGAGTGACGATCTCAAACATCTGCAAGGATTTCAGACCGTTTTTCGCCAACAGCCAAAGCTTTCCACCGGAAACCATTTTGGTGGACGTCTGGTATTTGATGGTAACGGTTATCTGTTTATTGGCCTGGGGGAGAATAATCAACGCGCTACCGCCCAGGACCTGGATAAATTGCAGGGTAAATTAGTCCGACTGACCGACGAGGGAAAAATTCCGCCGGATAATCCGTTTGTGAACATGGCAGGTGCGCGGGCAGAGATTTGGTCGTATGGCATCCGCAACCCGCAGGGTATGGCGATGAATCCGTGGAGTGATGTGTTGTGGCTCAATGAGCATGGTCCACGCGGAGGCGATGAAATCAATATCCCCGAGAAAGGGAAAAACTACGGCTGGCCTATCGCGACCTGGGGTGTTAACTACAGTGGTTTGAAAATTCCCGAAGCAAAAGGTCAAATTGTTGCTGGCACGGAACAACCCATCTTTTACTGGGAAAAGTCGCCGGCGGTTAGTGGAATGGCTTTTTACAATAGCGATACCTTCCCGCAGTGGCGGCAGAAGTTGTTCATCGGCGCGTTGAAAGATAAAGAAGTGATCGTGCTGAGCGTTAAAGGGAATACGGTCACTGAGGATGGTCGTCTGTTGCAGGAAAGGGGGCAGCGGATCCGTGATGTGCGCGTCGGACCAGACGGTTATTTGTACGTGTTAACCGACGAGTCCGACGGGGAATTACTGAAAGTGAGTCCCTGATTTGGTTAGCTGACCGGGATCATCACGATTTTTTGAAACGCCGGGCGCTCGGTCAGTTGTTGATACCAGCGTTCCAGATGCGGGCGCGGGGTCCAGCTCAGACCAACGTTGAACAGGTTATAGATGAACGGTGCAACAGCGATATCCGCGGTGCCAAATTCAGCGCCGGAGAACCATGGCTGGTCTGCCAGCGCGTTATCCAGAATGGCAAACAGGTTCTCGCAAACTTGCTTACTTGCCTCAATGGCCGCCATATCGCGCTGATCGGCAGGTGTTCTGACCAGACCAAATAAGATAACCCGATGCGCAGGGCTTAGCGTCTGATTTGCCCAGTCCATCCATTTTTCACCGACTGCGCGCGCGGCCGGGGCGTCAATCCACAAACGTTTTTGTCCGTACTGAGCGGCCAGATAGCGGACAATGGTATTGGATTCCCACAGGACAACGTCTGTTTCATCATCGCGTAGCAGCGGGACCAGTCCGTTCGGGTTCAGTGCCAGATAGTCGGCATCGCGGTTACCGCCATGCTGCCCGCCCGCCAGAATTTGGTTATACGGCAGTTCCAGTTCCTCGAGCGTCCACAATACTTTTTTTACGTTGGTCGAGTTATTGCGACCCCACAGTGTAATCATAGTAACCCCGCAAATTAATTGAGCAGCTTTATGGCTGCAGATGCCATCTGACTAGCTCACATGGTGGGGTAAACCTAATATTTACGCAACAAAGTCTAAAAAAATCGTGCCAGGAGCAGCACAGCGCGGCGTTATTGCATAAACTTTAAAAACTTTACCAACTTACGGTTTCTTTAAGCTCGTTAGTGCGTTATTACTCACCGCACTTATTTTACACGTCATCCATCAGACTTTTTCTGCATGGGTTGGTCGAGGTCGCTTGGCCGGTTTTGTGTAAACACGGTGTGGTATGACGTGGTTTTTTGGAATGGATACTCGGGTGGCATTTATGACGCAATACTTCTCTTCACTTCGCAGCTTTGCTGCAGGTTCTGCACTCTTAATCCTTTTGGCGCCGACCGTACAGGCGGCGGAGCAACCGACGG
>NZ_SZWU01000054.1:21889-26101 GCF_005280935.1 Citrobacter sp. wls757
GTGGATTCTGATGGATTACGCCAGTGGTAAGGTGCTGGCGGAAGGTAATGCTGATGAGAAACTGGATCCTGCCAGTCTGACCAAAATCATGACCAGCTATGTGGTTGGGCAGGCGCTGAAGGCCGGAAAAATTAACCTCAACGACATGGTCACCGTGGGCAAAGACGCCTGGGCGACCGGTAATCCAGCCCTGCGCGGTTCGTCGGTCATGTTCCTCAAGCCCGGCGATCAGGTCGCGGTGTCCGATCTGAATAAAGGCGTTATCATTCAGTCAGGTAACGATGCCTGTATTGCACTCGCTGATTACGTTGCCGGCAGTCAGGAATCTTTTATTGGTCTGATGAACGGCTATGCGAAAAAACTGGGGCTGACCAACACGACTTTCCAGACGGTACACGGCCTGGATGCGGCAGGACAGTTCAGTACCGCACGTGATATGGCGTTGCTCGGGAAGGCGTTAATCCACGATGTGCCGGAAGAGTACGCTATTCACAAAGAGAAAGAATTTACCTTCAATAAAATACGTCAACCGAACCGCAACCGTCTGTTGTGGAGCACCAACCTGAACGTGGACGGTATGAAAACCGGGACCACTGCCGGGGCGGGATACAACCTGGTGGCCTCCGCGACCCAGGGTGATATGCGCCTGATCTCCGTGGTGCTGGGAGCAAAAACCGACCGCATTCGTTTCAATGAGTCAGAAAAGCTGCTGACCTGGGGTTTCCGTTTCTTTGAAACCGTTACGCCGATCAAGCCGGATGCGACTTTCGTCACCCAGCGCGTCTGGTTTGGCGATAAGAGTGAAGTGAATTTGGGCGCCGGAGAAGGGGGGTCTGTGACCATTCCGCGTGGCCAGCTCAAAAACCTGAAGGCCAGCTTTACCCTGACTGAACCACAGCTAACTGCACCGCTGAAGAAAGGTCAGGTTGTGGGCACTATCGACTTCCAGTTGAACGGAAAATCCATTGAGCAGCGTCCGTTGATGGTGATGGAAGATGTGGAAGAGGGTGGTTTCTTTAGCCGCATGTGGGACTTTGTGATGATGAAATTCCACCAGTGGTTTGGTGGTTGGTTCTCTTAATCTTATCTACTGCCGGATGGCGCAATCGCCGTCCGGCAGTATCTGTTAGTACTTCAGCGTGATACGTTGTGCTTTAGCGTACTCAACAAATGCCTCGTCAGGACGGCTGTCGCTGATGATGGTATCAAAGCGTTTTAATTCCCCCATCCTCGCAGGTCGCACCTTGCCAAACTTGCTGTGATCGACCACCAAAACGTGATGCTGCGCCATCGACATCGCCCAGTGCTTCACCGGCAGTTCTTCCAGATTAAAACAGGTCGCGCCTTTTTCGATGTGAACACCTGCTGCGGAATAAAAGGCGATATCCGGACAGAGGTTGTTCAGCGTTTCCTGGAAATCGAGTGGTTTAAAAATCGCGTTACTGGCATGGAATTCACCACCACACAGAATGACGCGGCACTGCGGTTTTTCCTGCAGCACCAGAAACGTATTCAACGAGTAGCAGATTGCGGTGAAGGGCAGTTCATTGTCGATCGCTTCAATGATCCACGGCGTGGTCGTACCGCAATCGAAAAAGATGGTCTGATGCGCCTGCACGAGACTCGCCGCCTGCTGGGCAGCGCGACGCTTTTCATCAACCAGACGGGATTTTTGATCGCTGATTAAATAGTGGTTAGCGCTGCGGGGTTCCAGAACAATATAGCCCCCGAGCAGCACGACGGGAGCATCATGATTATTCAGGTCGCGACGAATGGTCATCTCAGATACGCCCAGCAACGTCGCGGCTTCTTTGAGGTGTAATTTATCGCTGCGTTTCAGCGCCTGCAGTAATTGACCAATACGCTCGTCGCGTCGAGTTTCCATAGTTCCCCTGGAGAATAGAATAAGTGCTCAGTTTCGCGCTTAATACTACTCTTTTTACCGCGGGTTAGTCACGTACCCAACCTTTACGGATGGGGAGAGCGAAGCAGGTGCGATAGCACGTCTGCAAGCCGAGGTACAAGGTTGTGCCGAACCGTTGCCAGATCATCTGGGCGCTCAGACAGCCGATCAACCCGGCCAGTAATCCGCCCAGCATATCCATCGGCCAGTGAACGCCAAGGTAAACACGTGACCAGGCAATCGCCACGGCGACAACCATCAGCAGAGCACCCGTCCACAAGCGATGCCAGAACAGGAAGGCCAGAGCAAAGGTAAAGATAACCGTACCGTGGTCGCTCGGGAAAGAGTCATCTGCCGCATGGTGCAGGAAGTTATAACCGATGTGGTTAACGAACGGACGATCGTGGGGGAAAAGATGCCCCATCAGCCAAGAAATCGTCAGACCGACTACCAACGCAATGGCCATTTTGATGACCAACTGGCGCTGGAGCGTAACCTGACCACGAGGTCCCCAAAGCCAGAGCACAACGGCTAACAGCGGCACAATGCTGATCAGATCTTTGGCAATGAAAATGGCGAGCGAAATTGCCCATTGCGCAGAGTCGGGTGTTGCATTGATCAGGTAAAAAAGCGAATTGTTCAGATTTTCCAGCATAACGTCCAGACTCAGTGTAATCGTTAAATAGACCCATTTGGGGAGAGCATAAAATTGCTTTCACGGGATAAAAAGCGGTCTTGTCTTATTTGCCTGTTAAATGACGATTTTTAAGACAATTAATGAGACTTATTGAGCATGATAGCGGTCTCAACTTAAATTAACCTTAAAGCAAAATGTTCTTGAGCAAATGAGTGTAAAAATGTGCGCATTTTGCTTTCAAATCACATAATTCACTATCACCAGTACGGCGCATTTATTACACTTTGCGCGATTTTTCTATAGTTAAGAGATTGCATGCAGAACCGTTTATCTTCAGGCGTCCGTTTGGGGCGTCAGGCATTACTTTTCCCGCTCTGTCTGGTGCTTTACGAATTCTCCACTTATATCGGCAACGATATGATCCAGCCCGGAATGTTGGTGGTGGTGGCGCAATATAACGCCGGATTAGATTGGGTACCTACGTCCATGACCGCCTATCTGGCAGGCGGCATGTTTTTGCAGTGGTTGTTAGGACCGCTGTCGGACCGTATTGGTCGTCGTCCGGTAATGTTAACCGGTGTGATCTGGTTCATCGTTACCTGCCTTGCAACCCTGCTTGCACAGAATATTGAGCAATTTACCTTCCTGCGTTTTTTACAGGGGATAAGCCTGTGCTTTATTGGTGCAGTGGGTTACGCCGCCATTCAGGAATCCTTTGAAGAAGCGGTCTGCATAAAAATTACCGCGCTGATGGCAAACGTGGCGCTGATTGCGCCACTGCTGGGTCCGTTGGTAGGCGCAGCCTGGGTACATGTTCTGCCGTGGGAAGGGATGTTTATCCTGTTTGCTGCTCTGGCGGCCATCTCCTTTTTTGGTCTGCAACGCGCGATGCCAGAAACGGCAACCCGGCTTGGTGAAAAGCTGTCCATTAAAGAGCTGGGCAAGGATTATAAGCTGGTGCTGAGGAACGTGCGCTTCGTTGCAGGCGCACTGGCGTTGGGTTTTGTCAGCCTGCCGTTACTGGCGTGGATTGCGCAGTCCCCGATTATTATCATCAGTGGTGAACATCTCAGCAGCTACGAATATGGTTTGTTGCAGGTGCCGATTTTTGGCGCGTTGATTGCTGGTAACCTGGTGCTGGCGCGTCTGACTTCGCGAAAAACCGTGCGTTCGCTCATTATCATGGGCGGCTGGCCAATCGCCGTTGGCCTGATTATTGCCGCTGCGGCCACGGTGGTGTCATCCCATGCATATCTATGGATGACGGCGGGTTTGAGCATCTATGCGTTTGGCATTGGCGTGGCGAATGCGGGGCTGGTGCGCCTGACGCTGTTTGCCAGCGAAATGAGTAAGGGTACTGTTTCTGCCGCAATGGGTATGTTGCAGATGCTGATTTTTACCGTCGGTATTGAGTTGAGCAAACACGCGTATCTGCTGGGAGGGAACGGCTTGTTCAGCCTGTTCAATCTGGCAAGCGGCGTACTGTGGCTGATTCTGATGGTTATCTTCCTGAAAGATAAACGGGTAGGGAATTCCCGGGAAGGTTAAGGTCCGGATTTCCGCAATCCAGCGCAGATAAGCATAATGACGCCGATAAATTCATCATTATGTTGATAATAGAATCACGCTGTAGGCCGGATAAGCGAAGCGCCATCCGGCGGCCTGTAGCAAA
>NZ_SZWU01000054.1:26166-32662 GCF_005280935.1 Citrobacter sp. wls757
CGCTCACCAAAGATCTTAACTGACTAGTATTACGGTTGTCTGGGCCTGGCGACAACTTAGTGGTGGTCGTCAATCTGATGTTCGATAACCATCCCTTCACCGACGCTTGCCACATGTCGCGCATAAGGATGTGCGCGATAGACTGGGGCCGGAGCAGGCGCTGGAGCAACATATACCGTTTGTGGTGCGGTCGTTACGCTGACCGCCTGCGGGACGCTGACGGAAGAGGGCACTACCACCACTTTATAACCGCTGGGGACATCAACGGTAACGCTCTGTGCAAATGTTGTCCCCGCAAAGCCCAGCAACAATGTCGCCATCAGTACACTTTTCTTCATGATCCGCTCGCCTGAAATATTCACTGGAAGTAATAATCCAGCGGGTTAATTTGAGGCGGATTATGAATAGATCATGCCATCATTTTGTTGCCGTCTGTGCTGAGCCGTTAATGCGTAAACGGTGCTTCATTCTTTAACACGCGGTCGATAACATCCAGCACGCCCTCTTCGTTGTTCGAGCCTGCACGATATTTTGCCGCCTCGATCACCGGCTCATGGGCGTTGGCCATTGCAAAACTAAATCCTGCCTGGCGCAGCATCTCAATATCATTTCCGCCATCGCCAAACACAACAACCTCGTCGTCGCTAATATTCCAGCGTTGTTGCAGCAGGCGCAGACCGTTTGCCTTATGCACACCGGGAATAATTAAATCGATGCTGCCGTAGCCGGTATGCACCGGTACCATAATATCGCCAATCGCATCGTGGAGATCGGCCTGTACCTGTGGAATTCGGTCGTCGGAAATATTCAGCCCGAACTTGAAGAAAACATCGTTGAGGTTGTCAAAATTATCTACAAATTCAAGACGATGATAATACATGGCGGAAACGTTCTTATGCTCATCGCTGTACTGTTTCAACGTATAGGCGCTGTTTTTACCACAGGCAATAATGTCGATATCGGCGCGGGTCAGCAGATGATCTACGATGGCATGGAAATCGTCTTTAGCCAGTTCGCCGTTAAAAACATCTTCTCCTTCACTGACCACCCAACCGCCGTTTTCGGCGACAAATGAGATTTCATTGGCCAGTTCGGGGAAAAAGGAAATCAACTGATAATATTGGTTACCGCTGGCGACCACAAAGCGGATCCCTTGTTCTTTCATCTGGTGGTATTGCGCCATAAAACGCTCACGGTTATAGGTTTTTTGGTCGCTTAAAAATGTGCCGTCCATGTCGACCGCAATTAATTTGATACTCATTAGCTGTTCTCCATCACCGTAGTATTTTTGAGATCCGGTTTCGCTACCGCTTTCGCGACGACGGCGGCGACAAGCACCAGCGCCAGCACCACCAACATAGCGCTGCGCAGGCCATAGTGTTCACCCAGATAGCCCAGCAGCGGCGGTCCAACAAGGAACGCCAGGTAACCGGTGGTCGCCACGACGCTGACGCGGGTTGGGGCATCGGGGCCGGTGTCGCTGGCGGCTGAAATGGTCAGCGGGAAACCGAGCGATGCGCCGAGTCCCCACAGAATAACGGACACACCGGCCACCCAGGAGCTGTCGACAAAAATAATCAGGCTAATCCCGAGAGCGCCCATCAGCGCACTGGCGCGCACCACCGCAACGCGGCTGTAACGGTCGATGAACCAGCCGCCGGTAAATCGCCCAACGGTCATACCCAGCGTAAAACCGGCATAAATCAGCGAGCCTGATGTCGGGCTAAATCCATGTCCGTCCACCATTAACAGTGGAAGCCAGTCGTTGGCGGAACCTTCAGCAAATGCCATCGCCAGCACTACAACGCCGATCAGCAATAGCTGGATATCACGATAAAAAGGCAGTCCTTTTTCACCGGAGTGAGAACCGTCAGCGGCATTTTTGCCCGTGCCGTCAGGAATAGCTTTGATGGCGATGAAAATAGGTGTGATAGCAACCATTGCAGCCAAAATGATATGCGCGGTAGCCGGGACGCTGAAGGCGGTAAGCATCATTCCAACTCCAGCCCCTGCCAACGTTCCCAGGCTGTAAAAACCGTGCATCATCGGCAGCACGGTTTTGTTCATTTCGCGCTCAACTGCCGCACCTTCGACGTTGATGGCAACTTCTGCCGCGCCAAAGCTGGCGCCAAATACGCTCAGGCCAAACGCGAAAAGCCATGCGGAATGCAGCCAGAGCGCTACGCTGAGGATCGCCATTCCGAGGACTGCACAAGACATGGTGGTGCGGATGACCTTACGCGTGCCAAATCGTTTCACCAGCCAGGCCGAACAAAGTATGCCACTCATCGAACCAATAGAGAGCCCAAACAACACTGCACCCATTTCGGCAGTGGAGATGGAGAGGATATCTCTGATGGCAGGGGTACGCGTTGCCCAGGAGGCCATTAATAATCCTGGTAAAAAGAAGAACGTGAACAGCGCCCAGGTGCGACGTCTTAAGGCTTTGCGTGATGAGATGCCAGTCATGAATTCGAGCCAAAGAAAAGAGGGAAGGAGACAACATTAGCAAGACTGTGTACATTTGTACACAAATGCAAGAAGAGGAAATGTAGTGCGACGTGCAAACGATCCGCAGCGGCGGGAAAAAATAGTTCAGGCGACTCTGGATGCAGTAATAGCCCATGGTATTCATGGGGTTACACACCGTAAAATCGCTATGATTGCCGAGGTACCACTGGGTTCTATGACCTATTACTTTTCGGGAATCGATGAGCTTTTGATGGAGGCATTTGGCCGTTTTACTGACAGGATGATGCTGCAGTATCAGGACTTTTTTGCCGATGTTAAGGATGCGTCGCAGGCTTGCCATGCCATTACCGATATGATTTACGGCTCTCAGGTCACAACGCCTGATAATATGGAGCTCATGTATCAGCTGTATGCTTTTGCCAGCCGTAAACCAGCGTTGAAAACGGTGATGCAGAACTGGATGCTACGCAGCCAACAAACGCTGGAGCAGTGGTTTGACCCGGTTACGGCGCGGGCGCTGGATGCGTTTATTGAAGGAATGACGCTGCATTTTGTCACGGACAAAAAACCGCTGCAGCGAGAAGATATCTTGCTGATGGTGGAGCGTATTGCAGGGATACCCGCGACAGTCAGCTGTGCGTAGCGCCTCCGGTAATATTCACCACCGTCGCGGTCATGGCGCTGGCATGGTCTGAAGCAAGAAAGGTCATGACCTCAGCGATTTGTGCAAGCGTAGGCAGGCGCGCGAGCATGGTACTTTGCGCCGCACCCCCTAACCATTGATCGACGGTTAAACCCATTGACTGTGCTTTAGCGGAGAAAATTTCTCCGGTATAGGAGCCAGCTGCAACAGCATCCACAATCGCATGCGAGCGCACGCCGACGACCCGGATATTTGCCGGTCCTACCTCGCTGGCGAACGCTTTAATAAAAGCCTCTGTTCCTGCACAACCAACAATATGACCCAGATGACCAGGCATCGCCATCGGGGCCGCGGGGGCAACAACGCTGAGAATGACGCCCGCACGATTGCCGCCCATGTGCGGCGTTACGGCTTTTGCGATATTGAACTGCGCCGAGAGGAAAGGGGTTATACCGCTCATAAACTCAGAGAGGGATAATGCGTCAAGGCGTTTGCCCTGTTCGTGCATAAATCCAGTTGCGTTAACCACCACATCTATTCCACCGGTTTGCTCTACAAGGCGGGTAACTTCCTTCGATGCGTTGTGCTCGTCGAGTACATCGGTGATAAAGGTTTCGACTGTACCACCTGCCGTTCGGATAATACTGGCCGTCCGATCAAGTTTTTCCTGGCTGCGAGCACCCAGACACACATGGGCTCCTTCGCGCGCCATGGCCTGCGCAACCGCACTACCAATAGCCCCGCTGCCACCAAAAATTACTGCGACTTTGCCAGTAAGCAACATGACTAACCCCCATCCCCGATAAAGCACCGTTTTAAAGTATGTGCCATAACCGGCATGCTGCAAATTTGGGAGGAGTTTCAGAGGTGGAAGGCGATGAACGCAAATTTCAGGCAACAAAAAACCCATCAACCTTGAACCAAAACGGCGGGGTTGATGGGCTCCACAAATTGGGGACATCAAAGAAAAGCAGTGGCAATAGTTATGACTGACGCCTTGAAGAAAAGTTCTGCTTACCTGCAAAAATTTTTCAATTAAGGGAAAATTTCAGCGCTACCCAAGGCCAGGCCAGACAATGACGATGAGTGTCCCCGCTAATGTCAGAAGAACGTTAGCAATCGCGTAAGTCCCGGCATAGCCTAACGCAGGGATGTTGCTGCGTGCGGTGTCGCTGATGATTTCCATTGCCGGAGCACAGGTACGTGCGCCCATCATGGCACCAAACAGCAGGGCACGGTTCATGCGCAATACGTAAGCACCAAACAAGAAACAGATGACAACTGGAACCAGGCTGACTACCAGACCGGCAATCAACATTTGACCACCGACGGCACCCAGGCCATTACCAATGCCACTGCCTGCGCTTAAACCGACGCCTGCCATGAATACCATTAGGCCAAACTCTTTCACCATATTCAGCGCACCCTGTGGGATATAGCCAAATGTGGGGTGGTTGGCTCGCAGGAAGCCCAGCATGATCCCGGCGAACAGCAGTCCAGCCGCATTCCCAATGCCGAAGCTGAAATTACTGAACTGGAAGGTGATCATCCCGATCATCAGACCGATGATAAAGAAGGCGCAGAAGGCCAGCAGATCGGTCACCTGACTGTGAATTGAAATGAAGCCGATACGATCGGCAATGGTTTTCACGCGACGAGCATCACCGCTGACCTGCAACACATCACCTTTATTGAGTACGACGTTGTCATCAATAGGCATTTCAATCTGGCTACGGATCACGCGGTTCAGGAAACAACCGTGGTCGGTTAGTTTCAACTGGGCCAGGCGACGACCAACGGCATTGTGGTTTTTCACCACAATTTCTTCAGTGACGATGCGCATATCGAGCAGATCGCGATCGAACACCTCTTTACCGTTACGGAAGCTGGGATCGAGGCGAGCATGGGCGTCCGGATAACCAACTAAGGCTATCTCATCGCCCATTTGCAACACCGCATCACCATCCGGGTTGGCCAGAATGCCGTTGCGACGGATGCGTTCAATGTAACAACCGGTCTGGCGATAAATACCCAGTTCGCGCAGATTTTTACCATCGGCCCATGCCACCAGTTCAGGGCCAACGCGATAGGCGCGGATCACCGGGAGGTACACTTTACGATTGGCGTCGGTGTCCAGACCTCGTTCACGCGCGATTTGTTGGGCGCTGGTTTGCAGGTCCTGATGCTGGAGTTTCGGCAAATAGCGCGCACCAACAATCAGGCTGACCAGACCAATCAAATAGGTGAGGGCGTAACCCAGGCTCAGGTTATCGAGAGCGCTTGAAAGTTGTGTCCCTGTCATTCCTGAATGGCGCAAGGTATCACCCGCGCCGACCAGCACCGGCGTTGAGGTCATCGAGCCAGCCAGCATACCCGCCGTCAGGCCGATATCCCAGCCAAATAGCTTACCCAGCCCCAGCGCGATCAGCATTGCGCTACCGACCATCACCAGGGCAAGCATTAGATAATTTTTCCCATCGCGAAAAAAAATCGAAAAAAAGTTGGGACCGGCTTCGACGCCGACGCAAAAAATAAACAGCATAAAGCCGAGATTTAATGCATCGGTGTTAATACTAAAGTGCTGCTGACCTAATAATAGGGAGACCACTAAAACGCCAATGGAATTACCGAGTTGGACTGAACCCAGACGTAATTTGCCCAGACACAGGCCCAGAGCCAGGACCACAAATAATAACAGGATGTAATTCCCATTTAACAAATCTGCGACGTTTATATTCACGGAGACTAACTTCTTGTTTACTAGTAAGCTATTGAAAGAAATGGCAATTTACGCTAATGTTTTTGCCAGAAATTAAGGGGCGATAGCATCGTACACAGCCCCGAATAATGCAGCATAACAATATATGCGGTTAGTTTAATCTCATTACGTATCAACGGCTATAAGAATCGTGTGGGTGTGTTTTTGGCATGGAATGCCGAGTTACTTTATCTGACTGGACGCCTGCGGGCGAAAAGAGTGTTCGATAGAGAATGTGTCAGGAGGAACGATTGAAACATAAGCAAAGTTGGGCGAGTGCGGTCTGCTGCTTTGTGCTCTTTATTGTGGTGTGTCTTTCATTAACGCTGAACGTGAAAGGGGCATTCAGAGCGGCAGGGCATCCTGAGGTCGGATTGTTGTTTTTTATCTTACCGGGTGCTGCAGCAAGCTTTTTTTCCCATCGTCGGGAAGTGCTCAAACCCCTGCTTGGTGCAATGTTGGCGGCGCCGTGCTGCCTGTTACTGATGCGGTTCGTTTTTATGCCGACGCGTTCATTGTGGCAAGAGCTGGCGTGGTTGTTTAGTGCGGTGTTTTGGTGCGCGCTTGGCGCATTATGTTTTTTATTTATCAGTAGCTTATTCAATCAGCATCAACGGCGGAAA
>NZ_SZWU01000054.1:32723-40361 GCF_005280935.1 Citrobacter sp. wls757
GCTTTCAGGCGAACAGATTCATGTTCTCTTTTGCCCAAGCTTCAAAATCCGTGCAGCCGCCGATGTGTTTTTGATCGACAAAAATCTGCGGAACGGTTTCAACTGGCTTACCTACCGTCTTTTCCAGATCTGCTTTGGTAATTCCTTCAGCATGGATATCAATGTAGCGGAAGTTAAAATCTTCATGCTCACTGCTTAATTTTTCTGCTAATTCTTTTGCGCGCACGCAATACGGGCACCCTGGGCGACCAAAAATAACGGCAAACATCTCTTTCTCCTCGAACTTATCAGGCCGGATGGCAATAATGGTTATGATGCCGCGATTTGTGACGGATGGAAAGCAGGTTCAGCCTGTTGCTTTGATATCCTCAAGCTATATCTGTTAAACACGGCAAGCCGGAACGTTTTATAATGGAAGCCATTTCGCCGGGAGGCCGCGTATGCGCACAATTGGTGTATTACCCAAAAGCGTATTGATGCTGGAAATAATTGGGATGGTTTTGTTATCGCTGGCGCTGCTATCGCTTAACGATTACCTCACCTTGCCCGCACCGCTTAACAGCCCGTTAGCCTGCGTGGTGATGATATTTCTGGGCGTACTGCTGATGCTCCCTGCTGCGGTGGCGTTGATGTGGCGTGTTGCTCAACTGCTGGCACCGCAACTGATGTCTCGCACACCCGGTGATTCAACTGATTCAGACAGAGACAAAAGAGATGACTCCAACCATTGATTTACTCCGCAGCCACCGTTCCATTCGCCATTTTACTGATGATGCCATTTCGGATGCACAGCGTGAGGCGATTATTGCCGCCGCTCAGGGAACGTCAAGCTCCAGTTTTCTACAGTGCACGACGATCGTTCGCATAACGGATAAATCCTTGCGTGAATCACTGGCTACCTTATCTGGCGGTCAAAAGCATGTGGCACAGGCCGCTGAGTTCTGGGTGTTTTGCGCTGATTTTAACCGTCATTTGCAGATTTGCCCTGACGCGCAACTTGGGCTGGCGGAACAGTTGCTGCTGGGTGTGGTTGATACTGCAATGATGGCGCAAAATGCATTGACGGCGGCAGAGTCGCTGGGACTTGGCGGCGTGTTTATTGGCGGTTTGCGTAACAATATTGAGCCGGTCACCGAACTGCTGAAGCTTCCGCAACATGTTCTGCCGCTCTTTGGATTGTGCCTCGGCTGGCCTGCGGATAACCCGGATATCAAGCCGCGCCTGCCCGCGTCGCTTGTGGTGCAAGAAAACCAATACCAGCCACTCAACAGTGATGTGTTGGCGCAATATGATGAGCAGCTCGCGCAGTACTATCTGACCCGAGGCAGCAATACCCGCCGCGACACCTGGAGCGATCATATTCGCCGTACCATCATTAAAGAAAGTCGCCCCTTTATCCTGGAATATTTGCATAAACAGGGATGGGCTACGCGCTAAAGATTTTAACCCAGTGTATGATACGCCAGCTTTTACCAGGTCATTCAGAGAGGTGCAGGGTGAAAATTGCCATTTTGTCCCGGGACGGAACGCTCTATTCTTGTAAACGCCTGCGTGAAGCGGCGATGCAGCGCGGTCACCTGGTTGAAGTTATCGATCCCCTTTCTTGCTATATGAACATCAGCCCGGCGGCATCCTCTATTCATTACAAGGGCCGTCAGCTTCCTCATTTCGATGCGGTGATCCCGCGGATTGGTTCCGCGATTACCTTTTATGGGACGGCGGCGCTGCGCCAGTTTGAGATGCTGGGTAGCTATCCGTTGAATGAATCGGTAGCGATTACGCGAGCGCGCGATAAGCTGCGTTCGCTACAACTGCTGGCGCGTCAGGGAATTGATTTACCCATTACCGGAATTGCTCACTCTCCGGACGATACCAGCGACATGATTGACATGGTTGGCGGTGCGCCGTTGGTGGTGAAACTGGTTGAAGGCACCCAGGGTATTGGCGTGGTGCTGGCGGAAACGCGGCAGGCTGCAGAAAGCGTGGTAGATGCCTTTCGTGGGGTGAATGCCCATATCCTGGTTCAGGAATATATCAAAGAAGCGAAGGGTCGCGATATCCGCTGTTTCGTGGTGGGCGATGAAGTAGTGGCCGCCATTGAACGACGGGCTAAAGAGGGCGATTTTCGTTCTAATCTCCATCGCGGTGGGGTGGCGACTATTGCGAGTATCACGCCGCGCGAAAGAGAAATTGCGCTCAAAGCCGCCCGGACGATGGGCCTGGACGTTGCAGGCGTTGATATTCTGCGTGCTGATCGAGGGCCACTGGTCATGGAGGTCAACGCGTCTCCGGGGCTGGAAGGCGTGGAGAAAACCACCGGAATAGACATTGCCGCGAAAATGATCCAGTGGATCGAGCGCCATGCTACTCCTGAATTTTGTCTTAAAATCGGCGGCTAAGCGCAATATCGATTGCGATCGTGGTATGACACGCTCTTTTTGCGTAAGCTGTGCCGGTATTTTTTTCATCAATAGAGGTCGCACATTATTATGACATCACTGGTCGTTCCCACTCTGGATACGTTGCGTCAATGGCTCGACGACCTGGGCATGAGTTTTTTTGAATGCGATACCTGTCAGGCGCTGCACTTGCCACACATGCAGAATTTTGACGGCATCTTTGATGCAAAAGTTGATTTGGTCGATAACGTCATTCTGTTTTCTGCGATGGCGGAAGTCAGACCTTCTGCATTGCTGCCACTGGCAGCCGATCTGTCTGCGATCAATGCCAGTTCACTGACGGTGAAAGCTTTTCTGGATATGCAGGATGATAATCTGCCAAAGCTGGTGGTTTGCCAGTCTTTATCCGTTACGCCGGGCGTAACGTTTGAGCAGTTTGAATATTTTGTTCGCCAGAGCGAAGAGCAAATATCGATGGTGATCCTCGAAGCCGGAGCGCATCAGCTGTTATTTAATGCTGAAGAAGATGCGCAAAACAGCACCGCTGAAATTCATTTCCTCCATTAATTCTTCCTGAATCTGGACATATATCGCGCAGCCGCTGCCAGAGCGGTTGCGTATTGCCTGTTTTTATTCTGCATTTAACCTTTCATTAAAGAATTATTCACCTCGATTCAGCGCCTTCCGCTTTATGTCATAGACAATTCCTGCATAAAAAATTGATAAAAGACGTTTTTTAATCTGGGCTATATCCACAATTCCTGGCTAAAGTTATTCTTGCGAAGCTTACCAACGTCATCATTTAAACAACCCCTTGTGACCTGACCTGTGGCCACAATGTGTGTTGAATGCATCGGCGGATGCCAGCGAGCAACAGCGGCATGAGGAGAGGTCTCTCTTTTCATCGGTGCCGCATGAAAGAATATGCACGTTTCTTGCATATCATTAGAGTGTGACATTTTTGTTCGTTTGTTAACGAACTTTCAGAAGGAAAGAGATTATGACCGCCTTAAATAAAAAATGGTTATCAGGCCTGGTTGCGGGTGCTCTGATGGCCATCTCTGCCGGCACGCTCGCTGCTGAACAAAAAACGCTGCATATATATAACTGGTCTGATTATATCGCCCCGGACACGGTGGCTAATTTTGAAAAAGAGACCGGAATTAAAGTTATCTATGACGTATTTGATTCCAATGAAGTACTGGAAGGTAAGCTCATGGCTGGCAGCACCGGCTTTGATCTTGTCGTTCCTTCTGCCAGCTTCCTTGAGCGTCAACTGACTGCGGGCGTATTCCAGCCGCTGGATAAGAGCAAATTGCCGGGCTGGAAAAATCTTGATCCTGAACTGCTGAAGTTGGTGGGTAAACACGATCCGGACAACAAGTTCGCGATGCCGTATATGTGGGCTACGACCGGTATTGGCTATAACGTGGATAAAGTCAAAGCGGTGCTGGGGCCGGATGCGCCGGTTGATAGCTGGGATTTGATCCTCAAGCCAGAAAATCTGGAAAAACTCAAAAGCTGCGGCGTCTCTTTCCTCGATGCGCCCGAAGAGGTGTTTGCCACGGTGCTGAACTATTTGGGTAAAGACCCAAACAGTACCAAAGCGGATGATTACACCGGGCCAGCAACCGATCTGCTGCTGAAGCTGCGCCCAAATATTCGCTACTTCCACTCTTCGCAATATATCAACGACCTGGCAAACGGTGATACCTGCGTCGCGATTGGCTGGGCAGGGGACGTATGGCAAGCGGCAAACCGTGCGAAAGAAGCGAAAAATGGCGTCAATATCTCCTTCTCAATTCCTAAAGAAGGTGCAATGGCGTTCTTTGACGTATTCGCGATGCCTGCCGATGCGAAAAACAAAGATGAAGCCTATCAGTTCCTCAATTACCTGCTGCGCCCTGATGTGATTGCGCATATCTCCGACCACGTGTTTTATGCCAATGCCAACAAAGAAGCGACGGCTCTGGTCAGCCCTGAAGTTCGTGACAACCCGGGCATTTACCCGCCTGCGGATGTTCGCGCCAAGCTGTTCACACTGAAAGTACAGGATCCGAAGATCGATCGTGTACGTACCCGCGCATGGACGAAGGTAAAAAGCGGGAAATAAACCGATGTTTGGGACATGACCCGGCAGGATTTTTGCCTGCCGGGCAGCGTTGAGCCCGGACACATATAACCCGGCAATACGCACCTTTATGGTGCGTTATTTGCACCGTTTCTTTGTTTTATGCCGGAGAGCACCTGAGTGAATGATGCAACCCCACGCCCACAAGCGAAAATCCGCAAAGCGCTGACCCCGCTGCTTGAAATTCGCAATCTGACCAAGTCATTTGACGGTCAGCACGCCGTTGATGACGTCAATCTTACTATCTACAAAGGTGAAATATTTGCTCTGCTCGGCGCGTCCGGCTGTGGCAAATCGACTCTGCTACGGATGCTGGCGGGATTTGAACTGCCGACTACTGGGCAAATCATGCTTGATGGCGTCGATTTAGCGCATGTCCCGCCTTATCTGCGTCCGATTAATATGATGTTTCAGTCCTATGCTCTGTTTCCGCACATGACTGTCGAGCAGAACATTGCCTTTGGCCTCAAGCAGGACAAACTGCCGAAGGCTGAAATCGCCAGTCGGGTGAATGAGATGCTGGGACTCGTGCATATGCAGGAGTTCGCCAAACGCAAGCCGCATCAGCTTTCTGGCGGCCAGCGTCAGCGTGTGGCACTGGCGCGTAGTCTGGCGAAACGGCCAAAACTGCTGCTGCTGGATGAGCCGATGGGAGCGCTGGATAAAAAACTCCGAGACCGCATGCAACTGGAAGTGGTGGATATCCTTGAACGCGTCGGCGTGACCTGCGTGATGGTGACACACGATCAGGAAGAAGCCATGACGATGGCGGGCCGTATCGCGATCATGAACCGTGGCAAATTTGTCCAGATCGGCGAGCCGGAAGAGATCTACGAGCATCCGACTACGCGCTACAGCGCAGAGTTTATCGGTTCGGTAAACGTTTTTGAGGGACTGCTAAAAGAACGCCAGGAAGATGGTCTGGTGATTGAGTCTCCTGGACTGGTGCATCCGCTGAAAGTGGACGCCGATGCGTCTATTGTCGATAACGTCCCGGTATACGTTGCGCTGCGCCCGGAGAAAATCATGCTCTGCGAAGCCCCTCCGCCAGAGGGTTATAACTTCGCGGTAGGCGAAGTGGTACACATTGCCTATTTGGGCGATTTGTCGGTGTACCACGTACGTTTGAAAAGCGGCCAGATGTTGAGCGCCCAGCTACAAAATGAGCATCGTTATCGCAAGGGATTACCAACCTGGGGTGACGAAGTCCGTTTATGTTGGGATGCGGACAGCTGTGTGGTGTTGACGGTTTAAGGAGCGAAGATGAGTACACTTGAACCTCCGGCACGCGTGGATAAAGCAGGGCGATTCACGCTGTTTATGTCGCGGCTGCAAATGAAGCACGGGCGCAAGCTGGTGATCGCGCTGCCGTATGTGTGGCTGCTGCTCCTGTTTCTGCTGCCTTTTCTGATCGTCTTCAAGATCAGTTTGGCTGAAATGGCGCGCGCTATTCCTCCCTATACGGACCTCGTTTCATGGGCTGACGATCAGTTATCCATCACGCTCAATTTAGGCAATTTTTTGCAATTGACGGACGATCCGCTCTATTTCGATGCCTACATGCAATCGTTACAGGTGGCGGGAATTTCGACAATCTGTTGCCTGCTGCTGGGATACCCACTGGCATGGGCCGTCGCGCACAGTAAACCCTCAACGCGTAATATTCTGCTGTTGCTGGTGATCCTGCCGTCCTGGACCTCGTTTTTAATTCGCGTATATGCCTGGATGGGGATCCTGAAAAACAACGGCGTGCTGAACAACTTCCTGATGTGGCTGGGCGTCATCGACCAACCGTTGACGATTTTGCACACCAATCTGGCGGTCTACATCGGTATTGTTTACGCCTATTTGCCCTTTATGGTGCTGCCGATTTATACCGCGCTGACCCGTATTGATTACTCTCTGGTGGAAGCAGCGCTGGATTTAGGTGCCCGGCCGCTGAAGACCTTCTTTAGCGTGATTGTGCCGTTGACCAAGGGCGGCATTATCGCCGGGTCAATGCTGGTATTTATTCCGGCTGTTGGCGAGTTTGTGATCCCGGAACTGTTGGGCGGACCGGATAGCATCATGATTGGCCGCGTGCTTTGGCAGGAGTTTTTCAATAACCGAGACTGGCCGGTGGCTTCTGCTGTCGCCATTATTATGCTGCTGCTACTGATTGTGCCGATCATGTGGTTCCACAAATATCAGCAAAAAAGCGTGGGGGAACACGGATGAATAACTTACCGGTCGTTCGCTCGCCGTGGCGTATTTTTATCCTGGTAGTGGGCTTTACCTTCCTGTACGCGCCGATGCTGATGTTGGTTATCTATTCGTTTAACAGCTCGAAGCTGGTGACGGTCTGGGCGGGGTGGTCAACACGTTGGTATGGCGAGCTTTTCCACGATAGCGCGATGATAAGCGCCGTCGGCATGAGTTTAACGATTGCTGCGGGTGCTGCGACGATGGCGGCAATCCTTGGCACCATCGCCGCCGTGGTAATGGTGCGCTTTGGTCGTTTTCGTGGTTCGAATGGTTTCGCCTTTATGATCACCGCGCCGCTGGTCATGCCGGATGTTATTACCGGTTTGTCGCTGCTGCTGCTGTTTGTTGCGTTGGCTCACGCTATCGGCTGGCCAGCGGATCGCGGCATGCTGACCATATGGCTGGCGCACGTCACTTTCTGTACGGCGTACGTAGCGGTGGTGATTTCTTCACGCTTGCGCGAACTGGATCACTCCATTGAGGAAGCGGCGATGGATCTCGGCGCCACGCCGCTGAAGGTCTTTTTCGTCATCACCCTGCCGATGATTATGCCGGCGGTGATTTCCGGTTGGCTATTAGCCTTCACGCTGTCACTCGATGATCTGGTTATTGCCAGCTTTGTCTCTGGTCCTGGCGCCACAACGTTACCGATGTTGGTGTTCTCCAGCGTACGTATGGGGGTAAACCCGGAGATCAACGCCCTGGCGACGCTGATCCTTGGTGTGGTAGGAATTATCGGATTTATCGCGTGGTATCTGATGGCGCGAACAGAAAAACAACGGATCCGCGATATCCAACGTGCAAGACGCGGCTGAAAAAACTAAAATCTGCCAACCTGTCTATACGGCGCAGCTGTGGTGGCTG
>NZ_SZWU01000054.1:40409-42160 GCF_005280935.1 Citrobacter sp. wls757
TGGAAGACGACGCGTTGGGATTTTTTAAGAAATCATCCACATCACATGCTCGCTTAAACGTCCCTGCTTTGGTGCAGGTGGCGGCGCTGGCTATTATCATGATCCGCTGTCTCGATCTGTTGATGATTTTTAATACGCTTGGGTTTCGTGGAACCAGTGAGTTTATTCATCGCAGTGTGCAGACTTGGAATTTGACGCTGGTGTTTCTGGGCAGTCTGGTGCTGCTATTTATCGAAATTTACTGCGCATTTTCGCTGGTAAAAGGACGGAACTGGGCACGCTGGATCTATCTGTTGACCCAGATTATCGCCAGCGTCTATCTGTGGGCTGCTTCGTTGGGCTACGGATATCCAGAATTGTTCAGCATTGCGGGGGAGTCCAGACGCGAAATCCTGCATACGCTGGTGATGCAAAAACTGCCGGATATGCTGGTATTGCTGCTGCTGTTTGTTCCTGCGTCCAGCAGGCGGTTCTTCCGTTTGCAATAACGTGTATAATCTTGGCCCCCGGTTAATTTGTAGGTCTTTGTATGCAGTGCGCACTATATGACGCCGAACGCTGCCGCTCCTGTCAGTGGATAACACAGCCTGTCGCCGATCAACTCTTCGAAAAAACAGCCGAGCTGCAGAATCTGCTGGCCGAGTATCCGGTCGGAGAATGGTGCGCGCCGGTCAGTGGTCCGGAAAGCGCGTTTCGTAATAAAGCCAAAATGGTAGTCAGCGGCAGCGTGGAAAAACCGCTGCTGGGAATGCTGCATCGTGACGGTACGCCTGAGGATTTGTGCGACTGTCCGCTCTATCCTGAGTCTTTTGCGCCCGTATTTGCCGCGCTTAAGCCGTTTATCGCTCGGGCGGGGCTGACGCCCTATAACGTGGCGCGCAAACGCGGGGAGCTGAAATATCTGCTGTTAACGGAAAGCAGATTCGATGGCGGTATGATGCTGCGTTTTGTCCTGCGTTCTGACGCAAAACTGGCACAGCTGCGCGCGGCGCTACCCTGGTTGCAGGCACAACTCCCACAGTTAAAAGTGATCACTGCCAATATTCAGCCGGTGCATATGGCGATTATGGAAGGGGAGACAGAAATCTTCCTGACGGAACAACAGGCGCTGGCGGAACGCTTTAACGATGTGCCGTTGTGGATCCGCCCGCAGAGTTTCTTCCAGACCAATCCGGTGGTAGCGGGGCAGTTATATGCCACGGCGCGTGACTGGGTGCGTCAGCTTCCGGTTAATCACATGTGGGATTTGTTTTGCGGCGTCGGGGGTTTTGGTCTGCACTGTGCTACACCGCAAATGAAACTGACGGGGATTGAAATCGCGCCAGAAGCGATTACCTGCGCGAAGCAGTCAGCGCAGGAGCTTGGGTTGCAGAATCTGCATTTTCAGGCGCTGGATTCAACCCAGTTTGCTACCGCTCAGGGCGAAGTACCTGACCTGGTGCTGGTGAATCCGCCGCGTCGCGGGATTGGAAAGCCGCTGTGCGATTTTCTCTCCCGCATGGCACCGCGTTATATCGTTTATTCCAGCTGTAATGCGCAAACCATGGCGAAGGATATTCGTGAGTTGCCCGGGTATCGCATTGAACGCGTCCAACTTTTCGATATGTTCCCACACACCGCGCACTATGAAGTGCTAACGCTGCTCAGCCGACAATAACTGCCATGCCTGATGGCGCTTCGCTTATCAGGCCTACGGAGATATGCAGGGCTGTAGCAATGTAGGCCGGATAAGGCGTTTACGCCGCATCCGG
>NZ_SZWU01000051.1:0-11459 GCF_005280935.1 Citrobacter sp. wls757
TCTGCACAGAGAGGATAATACAAGGCCGGATAAGACGCTTTCGCGTCGCCATCCGGCATTTTCAGGACTTTGTTATGATGGCATCGCGATGGCCTGCTTCTCTTCGAGCAGTTTCTCCACGACGCCAGGATCGGCGAGGGTCGAGGTATCGCCCAGATTGCTGGTATCGCCCGCCGCAATTTTGCGCAGGATGCGGCGCATGATTTTGCCGGAGCGGGTTTTCGGCAGTGAGTCGGTCCAGTGCAGCACGTCTGGCGTTGCCAGCGGGCCAATTTCTTTACGCACCCAGTTGCGAACTTCGGCGTACAACTCAGGTGACGGCTCTTCACCGTGATTCAGCGTGACGTAGGCGTAGATCGCCTGGCCTTTAATATTGTGCGGAATTCCCACCACCGCGGCTTCGGCAATCTTCGGATGTGACACCAGCGCCGATTCGATTTCAGCCGTTCCCAGACGGTGGCCAGAGACGTTCAGCACATCGTCCACACGTCCGGTGATCCAGTAATAGCCATCTTCGTCACGGCGCGCGCCGTCGCCGCTGAAGTACATATTCTTGAAGGTAGAGAAGTAGGTTTGCTCAAAGCGTTCGTGATCGCCAAACAGCGTTCTCGCCTGGCCTGGCCACGAGTCGGTAATCACCAGGTTACCTTCCGTCGCGCCTTCCAGTGGATTACCTTCGTTATCGACAATCGCAGGCTGTACGCCAAAGAATGGACGGGTTGCAGAACCAGCTTTCAGCTCGGTAGCGCCCGGCAGTGGGGTGATCATGAATCCCCCGGTTTCGGTCTGCCACCAGGTATCGACGACCGGACATTTTTCGTTGCCGATCTTCTTCCAGTACCACTCCCACGCTTCCGGGTTGATCGGCTCGCCAACGGAACCCAGGATACGCAGCGACGAACGGTCAGTACCTTCAATCGCTTTGTCGCCTTCTGCCATCAGTGCGCGAATGGCGGTCGGTGCGGTATACAGAATATTGACCTGGTGCTTGTCCACAACCTGCGACATACGCGCAGGCGTTGGCCAGTTTGGTACGCCTTCGAACATCAGCGTGGTTGCGCCGCAGGCCAGCGGGCCGTACAGCAGGTAGCTGTGTCCGGTTACCCAACCCACGTCAGCGGTGCACCAATAGATATCGCCCTGATGGTAATCAAACACGTACTTAAAGGTGGTTGCAGCGTAGACCAGATACCCGCCGGTGGTGTGCAGCACGCCTTTTGGCTTGCCGGTTGAACCGGAGGTATACAGGATAAACAGCGGATCTTCCGCGTTCATCTCTTCCGGTTGGTGTTCTGAGCTGGCTTTCTCAATAAGATCGGACCACCACAGGTCACGGCCTTCCTGCCACTCCGTTTTACCACCGGTACGTTTGAGGACGACCACATGTTCAACGGTTTTTACGTTTGGATTTTTCAGCGCATCATCCACGTTCTTTTTCAGTGGGATAGCGCGTCCGGCGCGTACGCCTTCGTCGGCGGTGATCACCAGGCGTGAATTGGAGTCGATAATACGTCCGGCGACGGCTTCCGGTGAGAAACCACCGAAGATGACAGAATGCACGGCCCCAATGCGGGCACAGGCCAGCATGGCAACCGCAGCTTCTGGCACCATCGGCATATAAATGGCCACCACGTCACCTTTTTTAATGCCTAAATCCAGTAGCGTATTGGCGAAACGGCAGACATCGCGATGCAACTCGCGATAGGTAATGTTTTTGCTTTGGGTAGCGTCATCGCCTTCCCAGATAATGGCGGTACGATCGCCGTTTGCCTGCAGATGGCGGTCAAGGCAGTTTGCGGCCAGGTTCAGGGTGCCGTCTTCGTACCATTTAATAGACACGTTGCCTGGTGCGAAGGAGGTGTTCTTCACCTGGCTGTACGGCTTGATCCAATCAAGAATCTTTCCCTGCTCGCCCCAAAATGTGTCGGGTTCGTTAACGGATTGCTGGTATTTCTCTGCGTACTGCTCCGGATTTATCAGGCAACGATCCGCAATGTTTGCGGGAATAGCGTGTTTATGTATTTGGCTCATGGCTTTTGTTCTCCTTGTAGGATGTTAATAATATGTCTCATAAACGTTAAATGTAGGGGCTTTGAGAGTTTTGTTTAGTATTTGCGCGGCAGATCACGCAATAAACGAATTGTGCAAATTAGCGACAAACTGAATTTTGAAGGGAACTAGCAAAAATTGATTAAATCTCGCGATAACATGCAGTTATCTAAAGGATTGTTGAAAAGGTGATCTGTCTCTGAATTAGACAAAAGAGTGAGAGATTAGAGGGGGTGTTATAACTCTAAAGTGGTATTTTACATACACTTACAATTGATTAAAAACAACATTTTCAGTGTGGTTTCTTGTTACAAATAGGGTGGAGCAATGTCATGACAGTATTCGTGTGGTTGCTGTTGTGGAAAACAATAAAAGAACCGCCATTGCAGATAATGGCGTCATCTGGATGAGACCCCTATGGCAAGGATAAAATCACGCGTACGCCGTTTCTTCAGCCTGTTATTACCTTTATTATTTATTTCTGCTGTTCACGCTGAACAAACTTCTGTACCTGCAAAAACCGTCACCGTTGAAGCGAAGAATGAAACCTTCGCACCTCAGCATCCCGATCAATATCTCTCCTGGAAAGCCACGTCTGAGCAATCAGCCCGTGAAGATGCACTGGCAGAAGATCCGCGTCTGGTGATCCTGTGGGCGGGATACCCATTCTCGCGCGATTACAACAAACCGCGGGGACACGCGTATGCCGTGACCGATGTCCGTGAAACCTTACGTACCGGCGCACCAAAAACGGCAGAAGATGGTCCGCTGCCGATGGCTTGCTGGAGCTGTAAAAGCCCGGACGTAGCGCGTCTTATCCAGAAAGACGGTGAAGATGGCTACTTCCACGGTAAATGGGCGCGCGGCGGTCCGGAAATTGTTAACAACCTCGGTTGTGCGGATTGCCATAATACCGCGTCACCAGACTTCGCCAAAGGCAAGCCAGAACTGACTCTGTCGCGTCCTTATGCAGAACGCGCGATGGAAGCCATCGGTAAACCGTTTGAGAAAGCCGGTCGCTTTGACCAGCAATCCATGGTCTGCGGCCAGTGCCACGTGGAATACTACTTCGACGGTAAAAACAAAGCCGTTAAGTTCCCGTGGGACGACGGCATGAAAGTCGAGAACATGGAGAAATACTACGACAACATTGCTTTCTCTGACTGGACCAACTCCCTGTCTAAAACGCCGATGCTGAAAGCGCAGCACCCGGAGTATGAAACCTGGAGCGCGGGCATTCACGGCAAGAACAACGTGACTTGTATCGACTGTCACATGCCGAAAGTGCAAAACGCGGAAGGCAAGATCTACACCGACCATAAGATTGGTAACCCGTTCGACAACTTCCCTCAGACCTGCGCGAACTGCCACACCCAGGACAAAGCGTCCCTGCAAAAAGTGGTCGCCGAGCGTAAACAGGCTATTCATGACCTGAAAATCAAAGTTGAAGATCAGCTGGTTCGTGCGCACTTCGAAGCGAAAGCCGCATGGGATGCGGGCGCGACTGAAGCGGAAATGAAGCCGATTCTGGAAGATATCCGTCACGCACAATGGCGCTGGGACCTGTCTATCGCCTCACATGGCATTCATATGCACGCCCCGGAAGAAGGCCTGCGGATGCTGGGTAGCGCAATGGATAAAGCCGCCGACGCGCGTACCAAACTGGTCCGTCTGCTGGCGACCAAAGGCATCACGCATGAAATTCCGTTGCCGGATATCTCGACCAAAGAGAAAGCCCAGGCGGCGATTGGTCTGAACATGCAGCAAATCAATGCTGAGAAGCAGGACTTCATCAAAACGGTGATTCCACAGTGGGAAGATCAGGCACGTAAAAACGGTCTGTTAAGCCAATAACCCCATTCCGCCCCGCAAGGGGCGGATAACTCAACGGAGTGAATATGAGCGTATTACGTTCGTTATTAACTGCTGGGGTGCTGGCGTCAGGCTTGTTATGGAGCCTGAGTGGAATCACTGCCACGCCAACGCCGCAGGAGTCGGATCAACGCTGGACGGTTACCCAACAGCGTAATCCGGATGCCGCCTGTCTGGACTGTCACAAGCCGGATACCGAAGGCATGCATGGTAAGCATGCGGAAGTCATCAACCCGAATAACAAACTGCCGGTCACCTGCACCAACTGTCACGGCCAGCCGTCACCGAACCACCGTGAAGGGGTGAAAGATGTGATGCGCTTTAATGAGCCGATGTACAACGTGGAGCAGCAGAACAGCGTCTGTATGTCCTGTCACCTGCCTGAGCAGCTGCAAAAAGCGTTCTGGCCGCACGATGTCCACGTAACCAAAGTGGCGTGTGCCAGTTGTCACTCACTGCATCCGAAGCAAGACACGATGCAAACGCTGAGCGATAAAGGACGGATCAAGATTTGCGTCGATTGCCACAGCGATCAGCGTAACAATCCGAACTTTAACCCGGCGTCGATTCCGTTGCTTAAGGAGCATCCATGAGTTGCTCTCGTCGCCAGTTTATCACCGGCGTCGGCGCGCTGGTGGCAGTGAGCGGGACGGCGGGGCGCGTTGTGGCGAAGACGCTGAACATCAACGGCGTGCGTTACGGTATGGTACATGATGAGTCATTATGCATCGGCTGTACGGCCTGTATGGATGCTTGTCGCGAAGTCAACAACGTGCCGGAAGGCGTATCGCGTCTGACGATTATTCGCAGTGAGCCGCAAGGAACGTTTCCTGATGTGAAGTATCGCTTCTTCCGTCATTCGTGCCAGCACTGCGACCACGCTCCCTGCGTTGACGTCTGCCCGACGGGGGCATCGTATCGCGATGCCGCCAGCGGCATTGTGGATGTGAACCCGGACCTTTGCGTTGGCTGCCAGTACTGCATTGCCGCGTGTCCTTATCGCGTGCGCTTTATCCATCCGGTGAGCAAAACGGCGGATAAATGCGATTTCTGCCGGAAAACCAACCTGAAAGCGGGCAAACAGCCCGCCTGCGTTGAGTCATGTCCGACGAAGGCGCTGACGTTTGGTAATCTGGACGATCCCAACAGCGATATCTCCCGTTTGTTGCAGCAGAAAACGACCTACCGTTACAAGCTGGCGTTGGGTACAAAACCGAAGGTCTACCGCGTTCCCTTTAAATTTGGGGAGGTGAGCCAATGACATCCGCTTCTGCATTTCATTTTGAATCACTGGTGTGGGACTGGCCCATTGCCATCTATCTGTTCCTGATAGGTATCTCTGCCGGACTGGTCACGCTGGCGATTCTGCTGCGTCGCTTCCATCCGGAGGCGGGCGGTTCGGACAGCACGCTGCTGCGCACTACGCTGGTGTTAGGGCCGGGGGCGATTATCCTCGGTCTGTTGATTCTGGTGTTCCACCTGACGCGGCCATGGACTTTCTGGAAACTGATGTTCCACTACAGCTTCACTTCGGTGATGTCGATGGGGGTCATGCTGTTCCAGTTGTACATGGTGGTGTTAGTGCTGTGGCTGGCAAAAATCTTTGAAAAAGAAGTAATTGCCCTGCAACAGCGTTGGCTGCCGCGGTTAGGTATCGTGCAGAAAGTATTGACGCTGATTGCGCCGTTCCATCGTGCGCTTGAGACGTTAATGCTGGTGCTGGCGGTCCTGCTCGGGGCGTACACCGGCTTTCTGCTGTCGGCGCTGAAATCTTACCCGTTCCTGAATAACCCGATCCTGCCGGTGCTGTTCCTGTTCTCTGGGATCTCCTCCGGCGCCGCGGTGGCGCTGATCGCCATGGCGTTACGCCATCGTAGCAACCCGCACAGCACCGAAGCGCACTTTGTGCATCGCATGGAAGTCCCGGTGGTATGGCTGGAGATCTTCCTGCTGGCGGCGTTCTTTGTTGGTCTGGCGCTGGGCGATGACGGCAAAATGCGCGCGCTGGCGGCGGCACTGGGCGGTGGATTCTGGACCTGGTGGTTCTGGCTTGGCGTGGCTGGGCTTGGGCTGATACTGCCGATGCTGCTAAAACCCTGGGCCAACCGCAGTTCGACGTTTCATGGCGTGCTGGCAGTCTGCGGCGCCAGCCTGACCGGCGTACTGCTGCTGCGTTTTTTTATACTCTATGCGGGTCAGCTAACCGTTGCGTAAGGTGATATCTGGACGTTCTCCTTCCTGAAGCCGGTTTTCTGGCGCTGTTATTAAGCCTTGGGGTCAACGTGTTGACCCCGCTTGCCGTGTTGGTGGGTGTCCGCCAGCGCTGGCAAGGGGTGATGCGCCTTGCAACGGTGGGCGTGTGGGCGCAATTTACCCTGCTACTGCTGGCTTTTGCCATTCTGGTATTCTGCTTTTTGACCAGCGACTTTTCGGTGGTCTACGTTGCTCAGCACAGCTACAGTCTACTGCCGTGGGGATTAAAACTGGCGGCGGTGTGGGGCGGTCATGAAGGATCGCTGCTGCTGTGGGTGCTGTTTCTTTCCGGCTGGAGCGCGCTGTTCGCTTTACGCTATCGGCGTGATACCGACGCGCTGTTTCCGCTGACGCTCAGCGTCCTCTCAATGATTACGGCCCTGCTGCTACTGTTTGTGGTGGTATGGTCCGATCCGTTTGTGCGTATCTTCCCGCCAGCCATTGAAGGGCGCGACCTTAACCCGATGCTGCAACATCTCGGGTTAATCCTCCATCCACCTCTGCTGTACCTGGGTTACGGTGGTTTGATGGTGGCGGCAGGCGTGGCGCTGGCCTCGCTGCTACGGGGTGACTTTAATGCGCAGAGCGCCTGGGTGTGCTGGCGCTGGGCGCTGCCCGGCTGGTGCGCGCTGACGCTGGGGATTATCCTCGGCTCCTGGTGGGCCTACTGCGAGCTGGGCTGGGGCGGCTGGTGGTTCTGGGACCCGGTTGAAAATGCTTCCTTATTACCCTGGCTTTCCGCCAGCGCGCTGCTGCATAGCCTGTATATCACGCGCCAGCGCGGAATCTTCCGCCACTGGTCGCTGCTACTGGCGATCGTCACGCTGATTTTATCGCTGCTTGGGACGCTGATTGTACGTTCCGGCATTCTCGTTTCGGTACATGCTTTCGCGTTGGATAACGTCCGCGCCGCGCCGCTGTTTGCGCTGTTTACCGTGTTGAGTCTGGCGTCGCTCGGGCTGTACGCCTGGCGGGGCCAGCAAGTCCGGCAGAATGCGCGTTTTGGCGGTTGGTCACGCGAGATGCTGATTCTGGTTGCGCTGCTGCTCTTTAGTGCGGTGCTGCTGATTGTGTTGATTGGCACGCTCTACCCGATGATTTACGGGCTGTTCGGCTGGGGACGGCTCTCCGTAGGCGCACCATACTTTAACCGTGCTACGCTGCCCTTTGGCCTGCTGATGCTACTGGTTATCGTGCTGGCAACGGTCAGAAGCCGCAACGTGTCTTTCCGCATCCAGCTTCCGGCACTGCTGGCGCATGCCGGGGTGCTGGTGTTTGCGGCGGGGATCGTCTTTTCCAGCGGTAGCCGTCAGGAGATAAGCCTGAACCTGAGCCCTGGGCAGCAGGTTGAACTGGCGGGTTACATTTTCCGTTTTGAGCGTCTCGACCTGGAAGCCAAAGGTAACTACACCAGTGAAAAAGCGCAGATCACGCTGTGGCACAATGAGAAACGTATTGGCAGCCTGCAACCTGAAAGGCGCTTCTATGCCGCGCGCCGTCAACAGATGATGGAGCCGGGGATCCGCTGGAACCTGATGCATGACTGGTATGCGGTAATGGGTGAAAAAACCGGACCTGACCGCTATGCCATGCGTTTGTACGTGCAGACCGGCGTGCGCTGGATTTGGGGTGGAGGGCTATTAATGGTCTTTGGCGCGCTGCTGAGCGCATGGCGAGGAAGGAAGCATCCAGAGTTATTGCCTGATGGCGCTGCGCTTATCAGGCCTACGAGTGAAAAGCAGGGTAGGCCGGATAAGGCGTTCACGCCGCCATCCGGCAAAACGATGTTACTTGTGGCTTTACTGATTTTTCTACCTTTTACCACCCATGCCCAGGTTGTGGATACCTGGCGCTTTGAAAATCCGCAACAGCAGGAACAAGCGCTGTCCATTGCCAGCCAGCTTCGCTGCCCGCAGTGTCAAAACCAAAACTTGCTGGAATCCAATGCGCCGGTAGCGGTCAGTATGCGCCATCAGGTTTATAGCATGGTGGCGGAAGGGAAAAGCGAAGCCGAGATCACGACATGGATGACCGAGCGTTATGGTGACTTCGTTCGTTATAATCCGCCGCTGAATGAGCAAACGCTGCTGCTGTGGGCGTTACCGTGCCTGTTGTTATTGCTGGTAGGGGTGGTGGTCTGGCGAGTGAGAAGACGTCAGCATACGGAGGCAGGTGAACAATGAACCAGTCCGAACCGCTGTTACGCCCAATGCCTGTGAAGCGGCTGACCGCTGCGGCGGTGCTGATGGTTGTGGCCTGCATTGGAGGCTACTTGTTGACGCCAAAATGGCAGGCGGTTCGTCAGGAGCAGACGCGGCTGGCGGATCCTTTACATGCTTTCTCCGATGAGAATGTTCAGGAAAAACAGTTGCTTTTGCTGCAATCGCAGATTCGCGCTAATCCCCAGGACGGCGTGAAATGGGCGCAACTCGGGGAGTACTATCTTTGGCAAAACGCGTATCATAATGCGCTGCTGGCCTACGAGCAGGCGCTGCGTGTCGGCGGTGAAAATGCTGAGATCTATTCAGCGATGGCAACGGTATTGTATTACCAGGCCGGACAACATATGACGCCACCCACTCGCGAGATGATTGATAAGGCTCTGGCGCTGGATCCGGCAGAGGTCACCGCGCTGATGCTGTTAGCCTCAGATGCGTTTATGCAGGCAGACTACGCCCAGGCTATTTCAGTGTGGCAAAAGGTTATGGATTTAAATTCGCCTAGGGTGAACCGGGCACAGCTCGTTGACTCTATTAATATGGCGAAGTTATTGCAGAATCGGCAAAAATAAATTTGTTTTTTTTGTGATTTGTATCATTTGGCCTGTTTAAAAAACAGGCAAACGAACAAATGGGCGAAAAAAACTCACACCATGACTTCTTCATTTTTGAACATATTAAAATTCTTTTATAACAAAAAGTTATTCATCAATACCGCGATAAAATTGCATTTTTATGCATAAAATCAGCCAAAAGCCCTGTTCTTAGAGGGTTGCGCGGAATGCCATGCAGATGATAATGATAATAAGCGTTAAAAAACTCCATAAACGAACGCAACACAATTCATACCCTTTCAGTATGTACTATTCCCACACACCGCATGTGGAATAGCGCTCCATCGAGGAAGTCCGTTGTTATGAAAAATTTGAAAGTCAGCCTGGCATGGCAGATTCTAATCGCCATGGTGCTGGGCATTCTGCTAGGGAGTTACCTGCATTACCATAGTGACAGCCGTGAATGGCTGGTTGTAAACCTGCTGTCACCGGCGGGCGATATCTTTATCCATCTGATCAAAATGATCGTTGTGCCCATTGTCATCTCTACGCTGGTTGTCGGTATTGCCGGAGTCGGTGATGCAAAACAGCTGGGCCGCATTGGCGCCAAAACTATTCTCTATTTCGAAGTGATCACCACCGTGGCGATTATCCTTGGGATCACGCTGGCTAATGTGTTCCAGCCGGGTTCCGGGATTGATATGTCGCAACTGGCGACCGTGGATATTTCGAAATATCAAAGCACGACTGCAGAAGTACAGAGCCACGCGCATGGTTTGATGGGGACAATTTTGTCACTGGTGCCGACCAATATCGTCGCCTCGATGGCAAAAGGCGATATGCTGCCGATTATCTTCTTCTCGGTGCTGTTCGGTTTAGGTTTGTCTTCCCTGCCGGCAACTCACCGCGAACCGCTGGTTACCGTGTTCCGCTCTATTTCCGAAACCATGTTTAAAGTGACCCACATGGTTATGCGCTATGCGCCAGTCGGCGTTTTCGCGCTGATTGCCGTTACCGTCGCGAACTTCGGTTTTGCCTCCCTGTGGCCGCTGGCGAAGCTGGTGCTGTTGGTGCACTTTGCCATCCTGTTCTTCGCGCTGGTGGTGCTGGGGATTGTCGCGCGTATCTGCGGTTTGAGCATTTGGATCCTGATCCGCATTCTGAAAGACGAGTTGATTCTGGCTTACTCTACCGCCAGCTCCGAGAGCGTACTGCCGCGTATTATCGAGAAGATGGAAGCCTATGGCGCACCGGCTTCAATCACCAGCTTTGTGGTGCCGACCGGCTACTCATTCAACCTTGATGGTTCAACGCTGTACCAGAGTATTGCCGCGATCTTTATTGCGCAGCTGTATGGTATCGACCTGTCGTTGTGGCAGGAAATCGTGCTGGTGTTGACGTTGATGGTGACCTCGAAAGGGATTGCGGGCGTGCCGGGCGTATCATTCGTGGTGCTGCTGGCAACGCTGGGCAGCGTGGGGATCCCGCTGGAAGGCCTGGCGTTTATTGCCGGTGTTGACCGTATCCTCGACATGGCGCGTACCGCGCTGAACGTGGTGGGTAACGCACTGGCGGTGCTGGTTATCTCCAAGTGGGAACACAAATTTGACCGCAAAAAAGCGCTGGCCTATGAGCGCGAAGTATTAGGTAAATTTGATAAAACCGCCTTGTAGGCCGGATAAGGCAACGCCGCCATCAGGCAACCTGCTCCGGGTTGCCTGATGGCGCTACGCTTATCAGGCCTACAACGACTACCCGTTGGTTAACTTATCAAACTCTTCGCAGCCGGTATCGAATCCTTCCGTACAGCTCAGATTCAGCCAGTGCAGTGCCTTCTGTTTATTCTTCACGATAAAACCCTGCTCACCGTTTAAGAACATCATCCCGGCCCAGTATTCGGAATAGCCGGTGCGGGAAATGGCAGAGCTACGTTTGAAATACCACGTCGCTTTCTCATCGTCTGCGGGAATACCCACGCCGTTGGCGTAAATCAGCCCAAGCAGCATTTGCGCGTCGACGGCGGAGTCGTTTTCCAGGTCCTCGGAGGCGTTTTGCAGCAAGGTAATGGCTTTGGGGTAATCGGTGTGTCCAGCCTGAGTATTGACCAGAATACGCGCCAGCGTAATTTCCCCGGTTTTACTGCCTGCCTGGGTCGCTTTTTCCGCCAGCGTTTTGGCCTGGGGGTAATCCAGACTGACCGGATTGGTAATCTTAATCTGTGCCAGCAATGCGTAAGCATCGGCATCACCATTGTCGGCGGCTTTTTGCGCCCAATATTCCGCTTTGCTCAAATCGCCTGAACTAAACCAGGTATCAGCGAGGAAATATTGTGCACGTCGGTCTCCGGACTCGGCGGCTTTCAAAAACTGACTACCGGGCTCTTCGGCATGGACAAAGCATGTCATTAACACCATCAAGGCGAAAAGTCGTTTCATCTTATATTTAGATTTAGTGTAGGGAATGAACAGTATAGAGAGATTATATGCATAAAAAAACGGCCTCCGAATGGAGG
>NZ_SZWU01000051.1:11508-15942 GCF_005280935.1 Citrobacter sp. wls757
CCATCGCGCTTTCGCGCAGGCTGGCTTTCAGCTTGGTGTACTCATCAATGACATACTGCTCGGCAGCGCGCTGATCGGCAATGCGTTCAACGTTTACAGCACAGTACTTGTACTCCGGCGTTTTGGTAATCGGACTTAAGTTCTCGGTTACCAGTTCATTACATGCGCCAATCCACCACTGGTAGGTCATGTAAATCGCGCCTTTGTTTGGACGATCGCTGACTGCCGCACGGGTAATGACCCGGCCTTTACGCGAGTTCACCCACACCAGCTCTTCATCCTGGATGCCCAGGCGTTCTGCGTCGGCGGTGTTGATCTGGGCATAGCCCGGTTCATCCGCCAGCGCGGCCAACGCCGCACAGTTACCGGTCATCGAACGGCAAGAGTAGTGGCCGACTTCACGCACTGTAGACAGTACCATCGGGTACTCCTCAGTGAGTTTGTCGATTGGCGCTACCCAGTCGCAGGTGAAGAACTGCGCCAGGCCGTTCGGGGTGTCGAACTTCTCTTTGAAGAGATAAGACGTACCCTGGTCGGCTTCTGAGGTGTCGCGGCAAGGCCACTGGATATAACCCAGTTCGCCCATTTTCTCGTAAGTGGCACCGTAGAAATCCGGGCACAGATGACGCAACTCGTCCCAGATTTCCTGGGTGTTGTTGTAGTGCATCGGGTAGCCCATACGGGTGGCGATTTCACTGATAATCTGCCAGTCCGTTTTCAGATCCCACTTCGGCTCAACGGCTTTAAAGAAGCGCTGGAAGCCACGGTCAGCTGCGGAGAATACGCCTTCATGCTCACCCCATGACGTAGACGGTAAAATAACGTCTGCGGCAGCGGCAGTTTTGGTCATGAAGATATCCTGCACGATGACCAGTTCCAGATCCTCAAAGCCTTTGCGCACTGCGGAGAGTTCAGCATCGGTTTGTAATGGATCTTCACCCATGATGTACGCCGCGCGTACTTCGCCATGCGCTGCACGGTGCGGCAGTTCGCTGATGCGATAACCGGTATGAGCAGGCAGACTTTCCACGCCCCAGGCTTTAGCGAACTTCTCGCGGTTAGCCGGATCTTTCACATACTGATAGCCCGGATAAGTATCCGGCAGCGCGCCCATGTCACATGCGCCCTGAACGTTGTTCTGCCCACGAACCGGGTTAACGCCCACGCTCGGCTTACCGAGGTTGCCGGTCAGCATTGCGAGGCTGGTCAGTGAACGCACGGTTTCCACGCCCTGATAGAACTGGGTAACACCCATGCCCCACAGGATGGCCGCGCTTTTCGCCGTGGCATACATACGTGCAGCCTGACGAATATCCTGCGCGCTAACGCCAGTGATATCTTCGACGGACTCCGGCGTGTAGCCTTCGACGATCTTGCTGTACTCTTCGAATCCTTCCGTACGGGAGGCGACGAACGCCTGGTCGTACAGTTTTTCTTCGATGATGACATGACCCATAGCATTGAGCAGCGCGATGTTCGAGCCGTTTTTCAACGCGATGTGCATGTCGGCAATACGCGCGGTTTCAATTTTGCGCGGATCGCAGACGATGATTTTCGCCCCGTTACGTTTAGCATTAATCACGTGATTCGCCACGATCGGGTGGGAATCCGCCGGGTTGTACCCGAAGATGAATACTAAATCTGTGTTATCAATTTCATTGATAGCATTACTCATTGCGCCGTTACCGACCGATTGGTGCAGACCTGCAACCGATGGGCCGTGTCAGACGCGAGCGCAGCAGTCAACGTTATTGGTACCAATAACGGCGCGCGCGAATTTTTGCATTACATAGTTGGTTTCGTTACCCGTACCGCGAGATGAACCGGTCGTCTGAATAGCGTCCGGGCCATACTTCGCTTTGATGGCGCTCAGACGACTGGCGACGTAATCAAGCGCTTCGTCCCAGGAAACGGATTCCAGTTTGCCGCCACGCTGGCGACGGATCATAGGGGTTTTCAGACGAGGGGTCAGGATCTGGGTATCATTGATAAAATCCCAGCCATAGTAGCCCTTCAGACACAGGGTACCCTGGTTGGTTTTCCCCTGCGCCGCTTCAGCCCGGACGATTTTGCCGTTATCGACCACCAGGTTGATTTTGCAACCTGATGCGCAATATGGGCAAACCGTGACGACTTTTTTCATCGGTCTCGCTCCAGTTAATCAAATCGCGCATACGCGCTTGTCGTTTTTGTTATGCATCTTTTATGCCATGTTTTTATCAGGGGCATTAGTCGATATTACGGGCGAATTTTGCGCAAAACCCTGACGAAAAACAGGCTGTCGTCATATTTGACGTGACGAATCTCCAATACGTGACGCCCCGGCAGTGTGACCGAGGTTATGTTTCCCGCACATCCTTGTGCCTTATCGCTGTCACTCTGTGCAGAATCAATCACACTCATTTAAGTTGGCCAGAAATGGGGAAAAACAATGAAGCCAGCCATACTGGTTGTGGATGATGACATCGCTGTCTGCACGCTTTTACAGGATGTGCTGAGCGAACACGTCTTTACGGTGACCGCCTGTCACACCGGGCAGGAGGCGCTGCGCTGCATTGAGACTCAGCCGGATATCGCTCTGGTATTGCTGGACATGATGTTGCCCGATATCAACGGTCTGATGGTGTTGCAGCAGGTGCAAAAGATGAGACCCGGATTACCGGTGGTGATGCTGACCGGGCTTGGCAGCGAGTCGGATGTGGTTGTTGGGCTGGAAATGGGGGCTGACGACTATATCGGTAAGCCGTTCAATGCGCGGGTGCTGGTGGCGCGGGTAAAGGCGGTGCTCAGACGCGTTGGCGTGTTAACGGCAGAAAGCGGCGGCCCACAGACCACGGGGCTTTCTTTCAATGGCTGGCATCTGGATACCGCCGGTTGCCAGCTGCATAATCCCCAGCAGTTGAAGGTGGAGTTGACGCAGGGGGAATACAGCCTGCTGTTGGCGCTGGCCCAAAATGCCCGCCGGGTGCTGAGCCGGGAACAGCTGCTGGAGCTGACGCGCAGCGACAGCGTTGAGGTGTTTGACCGCACTATTGACGTGTTAATCATGCGGCTGCGGCGAAAAATAGAGAACAACCCGCACCAGCCAATGTTGATCAAAACCCTGCGTGGGCTGGGTTATGTGTTTGCCGCCGACGTGCAGCATCACGATAAGGCGGCGTGATCGTGTGCAGTTGCCGGATGCGGCGTAAACGCCTTATCCGGCCTACAAAAGCGATAACAACTCTGTAGGCCTGATAAGCGCAGCGCATCAGGCATATTTCCGGACGATGCGGTCGTAGGCCTGATAAGCGTAGCGCATCAGGCGTCAGCCATTTCTGCTTTCAACTCTGCCAGCGTCTTCGCGCCATCTATCGCATTCGCGCACAGCAAGCTTGCCCGCGCACAGGCGTGTGCCAACCTGACGCTGTCCGTCAGCGACCAGCGCTCATGACAGCCATACAAAAATCCAGCGCAAAACGCATCTCCCGCCCCGACGCTGCCAACGATCTCCTCCTGCGCCAGGTACTGCGACGGGATCCAGACGCCCGGCAGATCCGGCGCTTCACCCCAGGCACCTTCCGGACAGTGGATCACCACCCGCTGGCGTACACCTGCATCCAATAATTCGCGTGCGGCGGTGGCGATGTGCGCAATATGCAGTTCGCCGTTGGGCTGGCGGATCTCCAGCCCGCTGAACTCCCCGGCTTCCAGCTCGTTAATCACCAGATAGTCGAGATGGCGCAGGGCTGGCATCACCAGCGGTTGATAGCGCGGGTCGCCCTTGCGTGAGACCAGATCCAGCGACGTTTCAAAGCCGGTGTCGCGCATTTGCGCCAGCAGCCGTGCGCTACGCGTCCCGTACTCCTCATCCGGCATGTCCAGACTGTCGAGCAGCAGCAGATATCCCAGATGGAAGATTTTCATCGAGGTATCCAGTTGCTCAAACGCAGGCAGATCGAGTAGCCGATTGGCACCGGGCGAGTGGAAAAAGGTGCGCTGACCGCTGGGATCGGTCATCACCTGCGACATCGACGTGGGGGCGAATGTGGTGCGCTGCACGTGTTGGCGATTAACGTGATACTGCTCCAGCATCGCCATGATGTAGTCGCCGTCGCTGTCCTGACCGATTAACCCCACCGCCTGCAACGGCAGCCCAGTGTGCATTTTTGCCAGCGTCAGCAGCACATTAAGCGGCGCACCGCCCGTGGCGCGTTCGCTACGGGTGATTTCCGCCAGCCAGCCACGTTCCGGCCACTGCACAATTTGATGCACGTGATCGACCAGCATGTTGCCTGCGGCGATAACGCCTTTGCGTTCCATCAGACCCGTCCCGCGCTGCCAAAAATGCGCATCTGTTCCGAAACGGTATCGGTAATGGCCTCTTCAATGCCGAGCAGCAGTTCGGCGAATTCGTCGTACAGCGGCTGGCGATTCGCCATCCGTGTTTCTACC
>NZ_SZWU01000051.1:15981-36264 GCF_005280935.1 Citrobacter sp. wls757
AGCGCCGCCTGCGACATGCCGGTATAGAAGTTGATTTTGTGAATGCCGAGTTCAATCGCGCGCTTGAAATCGTCGTCGCTAATGCCGGAGCCGCCGTGCAGTACCAGCGGGATTGCCGCCTGCTGGCGAATGGCGTCCAGACGCGGGAAGTCGAGCAGCGGTTCGCCTTTGTATTTGCCGTGGGCATTGCCAATGGCGACCGCCAGCGCGTCAATCCCGGTTCTGTCGACGAAATCGCGCGCCATCATTGGGTCGGTAAATAGCGACTCGTCGGCATGGCCGTACAGCGCGCCGCCCTCATCGCCGCCGACTGCACCCAGTTCGGCTTCCACCGACACGCCGACGGCGTGGCACATCTTTACCACTTCGCGGGTCTGGCGGATATTTTCTTCATACTCCAGCGTGGAGCCATCGAACATCACTGAACTGAACCCTAAGCGTAGTGCCCGAACTACCGACTCAAAGTGCAGGCCGTGGTCAAGGTTTAGCACCACCGGAATATCATGCCGCGCGGCTTCGAACTTGACCGCTTCGACCAGAGAATCCAGCGAGATATATTTAAAATGTACTTCGGCGATATTGATGATAAACGGCGAACGTTCCTGCTTTGCCGCAGCAAACAGCGCGCGCAGGAAGTGTGAATCCAGAACATTAAATGCCCCTAAGGCATAACGATGCTCACGGGCATGTGCAAGGCCATCAGCGAGAGATATCAACGGCATAATGCGCTCCTTGGTTAGCGGAACAGGCGATATTCGTTACACAGCACCAGCTGCGCCGGCTCGTCTTCTTCAATGTCGTTATAGCGGGCGATCGGTTGCAAAAAGTGATTATCGTGGTCGTCGTCATTAACAGAAGAAACCTCGCCGACCAGCACGTCGCCAAAACCTTCTTCCGCCCAGAAGCTGTGATACAGGCCCGGCGGCAGGCAGATGCTTTCACCCGGCGTCAGGCGTAACTGACTGCCCGCGGCATGGGTTTGCCGACAGCCATCAATCACTACGCTGACGTCGGTCTCTTCCGTTTGTTCCCGGATCCCCGCATTCCACAGTTCCACAATTAAATTGCCGCCGCCGCGATTGATAATGTCTTCGCGTTTGCGCCAGTGAAAATGCATCGGCGTGACCTGCGCATCGCGAACATGCATGATTTTCTCGGCGTAGCATTTCTCGTAAGGCATGCCTTTCGGCGAGCCATTACGCAGAGTGAACAGCGTTAACCCTTGCGCGGCAAAATTGTTGCCGCCAAATGCGGTGACATCCCAACCGAGCTTAAGGTCGAACACTTCGCTCCAGGCTGCAGCATCAAGCTTGCGCCATTGGGTCGGGGGGAAGCTGGCAAAAGGGGGGAGATGCACGTCGTGCTGAGAGAAAAACTGGCGCGTGTGGCCAAGGATCTCGTTTATTGCGGAGCGTTTCATCGGCTGAATCCTCCTTAATATAATGCCGGATGGCACCGCGCTTATCCGGCCTACAAATTCATAGCGATCTTGTAGGCCGGATAGGGCATTTTTGCCGCCATCCGGCGTTGTTGTGGCGGGCTATTTAACCGTCCAACCCTTATAACTGCCGACGTTGTTTTTATCGATCATCGTCACCGGGATCAGTACGGGTTCTTTCGGGGCGGGTTTCCCCTGCAATATGTCATAGCCGATTTCGACCGCTTTGGCAGCCATCACCTGCGGATCTTGTGCCGGAGTCGCCACAAATAGTGAGTTTTCGCGCTTCAGCGCTTCTTCACCGTCCGGGGATCCATCTACGCCGACAATAAAGAATTCGCTACGCTGCGCCTGTTTTGCCGCCAGATCGGCACCGATCGCCGTCGGATCGTTAATGGCGAATACGCCGTCGATCTTCGGATTCGCCGCCAGCAGCGCGGTCATGATCTCCAGCCCGCCTTCACGACTGCCTTTGGCGTTTTGGTTATGCGACAGCACCTTGATGTCAGGGTGGCGTTTAAACTCAGTCTGGCAGCCTTCCACGCGGTTCTGGACGGCGGAAACCGGCGGCCCGTTGATGATGACGACGTTGCCTTTGCCTTTCAGGCGGTCGGTAATGTATTTACAGGCCATTTCACCTGCCTGGGTGTTATCGGAGGTAATGGTCGCGTCTGCGCCTTCCGCTGCCACGTCAACGGCAACCACCACGATCCCGGCGTCTTTCGCGCGTTTTACCGCCGGGCCGATGCCTTTGGAGTCTGCAGCGTTAAGGATAATCATGTCGACTTTGGCGGCAATAAAGTTGTCGATCTGCGACACCTGTTGACCCAGATCGTAGCCGCTGGAAACCAGCGTTACTTTAACGCTATCACCTGCCAGCTTGCGTGCTTCCAGCTCCGCGCCTTTGGTGATCTGCACGAAGAACGGGTTGGCCAGATCGCCCACCGTAACGCCGATCGATTTCAGTTCTTTTGCCTGCACAAACGGAGCTGCAGCAAGCAGGGCGCCAGCACAGAGCGCGGTTACTAATGGCTTCAAACGCATACTCGTTTCCTCACGTAGGGTATTGTTGTTATACGCCTGATGGCGCTGCGCTTATCAGGCCTACGAATGAGTAGGCCAGTAAGCTTGTCTATGCACTTTGATGGTGTCGGGTACGGTATTTGTCGATCAGCACCGCTATGATGATCACCGCCCCTTTGATCACCAGTTGCCAGAAATAGGAGACGCCCATCAGCGTCATGCCGTTATTGAGCGTGGCGATTATCAATGCCCCCACCAGCGTGCCGGTGATGGTGCCGATCCCGCCAACAAAGCTGGTGCCGCCGAGGATCACCGCCGCGATGGCGTCCAGCTCGTAACCCATGCCTAAGTTGCCGTTGGCGCTATACAGCCGCGAGGCGCTCATCACCCCGCCAAGACCTGAGAGCAAACCGCTCATGCCGTAGACGAACAGCAGCACCAGCCACACTTTGATCCCGGTTAAACGTGCGGCCTGCATATTGCCGCCGACCGCGTAGATATGAACGCCGAGCGTGGTGCGGCGCAGAATGAACCAGCACACCACCACCACCGCTAGCGCAATGACCACCAGCCACGGAACCGGGCCGAGATAGTTGTTACCGATCCACTCAAAGCTGATATTGGAGTTAATTACCGTTGTTCCGTCGGCCAGCAGATAGGCCGCACCGCGCAGCGCCGTATAGGTTCCAAGCGTGACGATAAACGGCGGTAGTCCGGCAAAAGCGACCAGCGCGCCGTTAAACAGCCCCAGCACCAGACCGAGCATCAGCGCCGCCGGAATCGACAGCATGGCAAGCTCAGGAATAAGAGAAACGACCATGGCTGCGACAGCGGTGGTACCGAGAATCGAGCCAACCGAGAGGTCGATCCCGCCGGTCAAAATAATGAAGGTCATGCCAGCCGCCAGCACGATGTTGATCGAGGCCTGACGGGTAATATTCAGCAGGTTACTTTCGGTAAAAAAGTTAGGCGCGATAAAGCCAAATACCGCCACAATCAGGATGAGAATCGGTAAGATGCCGACCGTTTGCATCAGATCGCTCATCAGCATTTTTTTTGCGGAGGCGGATTTTGCCACCTGCTGGGGAGTGGTTGGATTATTCATGGGGTACCGCCTGATGGTGGGAGTCGTTCACGCCGGTTGCCAGCGTCATAATATTTTCCTGGGTAATACTTTGTCCGTTCAGCTCGCCGGCAATACTGCCTTCCCGCATGACGTACACGCGATCGCTCATACCGACGACTTCCGGCAGCTCGCTGGAGATCATCAGGATCGCTACGCCTTTGCGCGCCATATCGTTCATGATCCGGTAGATCTCGCTTTTGGCACCGACGTCCACGCCGCGCGTGGGTTCATCGAGGATCAAAATACGTGGGCCGATCGCGACCCAGCGTGAAATCAGCAGTTTTTGCTGATTTCCGCCGGACAGCCCGCCCGCGCGTACCTGTGCGTGCGGCACGCGGATGTTGAGCAGCTTGATGGCGTCATCGGAAATAGCCTGCGCCTTTTTGCGATCGAGCATGCCCCAGTTGGCGTCACGCTCCAGCGTTGCCATGGTGATGTTTTCTGCCGCTGCCAGCTCTAAAAATAATCCCTGTTCTTTGCGGTTTTCCGTCAGAAAGCCAATGCCGTGGTCAATCGCCTCGCGGGGGGAGTGGATCACTACCGGTTCACCGTCTACTTCAATCATGCCGCCGATGGCTTTACGCACGCCAAAAATAAGCTGAGCCAGTTCAGAACGCCCGGCACCGACTAGCCCGGCCAGGCCGACGATCTCCCCGGAGCGCACCAGTAAGCTGCACGGCTGGACTTTATGGCCGTCGGTCAGGTGATGAACATTGAGGCGTGCTTTACCTAAGGGAATATCGCGCTCTTTGTTGAACAGATCGCTCAACGGACGGCCCACCATCATGCGTACCAGCTCCGAGGCGTTGAGCTTGTCGCGGGTCAGGCTGCCAACATATTGCCCATCGCGCAGGACGCTGACGCGGTCCGAGAGTTCGTACACTTCCGCCATGCGGTGGCTGATGTAGATAATCGCCATCCCCTCATCGCGCAGGCGCATGATCAGTTCAAATAGGCGGTGAGTTTCACGTGAGGAGAGGGCGGCGGTGGGTTCATCCATTACCAGAATGCGGCTGTTACGGTGCAGGGCGCGGGCAATTTCCACCTGCTGCTGTTCGGCGATGGTCAATGTCATCACACGGTCGCTGGCCTTAAACTGGGCGCCGAGTCGGTCGATGACTTTCTGTGACTGCATGACCATCTCTTTTCGCTGGACCAGCCCGCCGCGCGACAGCTCGCTGCCAAGAAAGATATTTTCCGCTACCGTCAGGTTCGGCGCGAGCTGCATCTCCTGATAAATCAGCGTGATGCCTGCGCTAAGTGCATCTTTGGGACCGCGAATGTGAAACGGCTGACCGTCAATCAGGATCTCACCGCTGGTGGCGGTATAGGCGCCTGCGAGGATCTTCATCAGGGTGCTCTTCCCCGCGCCATTCTCGCCCATCAGGGCATGAATCTCGCCCGGCCAGACCGTTAAATCGACCCCTTTCAGCGCGTAAAATTTGCCAAACGCTTTAGCAATGTTGCGCATCTCCAGAACCGGTGTCCTGCTCATGGCGGATCTCCTGTGGGGTGGCCGATATCAGCAGTCCATCACAGGAATGTAAATGCAAAATGTCAGAAGCCGTTCATATTTGTCATATTGCGATTTTTCTTCACGGAGCGTGATATGCCGCAACCGGGACGTCACTTTCTCGCCAGTGCGCGCGGACGATTGCTGTTCTTCAATCTGCTAGTGGTGGCTGTCACGCTGATGGTGAGCGGCGTGGCGGTGCTGGGTTTTCAGCATGCCAGTCAGATTCAGGAGCAGGTGCAGCAGCAAACCGTTGACGACATGACCGGCAGCATGAACCTGGCGCGGGATACGGCGAACGTGGCGACGGCGGCGGTGCGGTTGTCGCAGGTGGTCGGGGCGCTGGAATACAAAGGGGAAGCGGAGCGGCTGCAGGAGACGCAAAGGGCGCTGAAGCAGTCGCTGGAACAACTGGCTACCGCGCCGCTGGCGCAGCAAGAGCCGGTGCTGGTCGAGCGTATTATCCAGCGCAGTAATGAACTACAAAGCAGCGTAGAAGGGATGTTGCAGCGCGGGCAGCGGCGACACCTGGAGCGTAACGCGTTGCTCAGTTCGCTGTATCAAAATCAAAGCTATTTACGTCATCTGCAAAAGTTGACCGGCGCGCAGGATGATGCGCTGCTGGGGCAGATGGACCGCTTAATTGTTGCCGCCATCGACACGCCCACGCCGCGTTCGGTGGTGAAACAACTGGATGCGGTGATGCCTGCGCTTCCCTTGCGCCATGCTAGTCCGCTGATTAGCGGTATCCTCAACGACTTCAACCAGGAGCTGCATAAGCTGGAGCCGCTCTCTTCCGCGCTGGAGCAGAGCGATTTGGCCATCAACTGGTATATGTTTCATATCAAAGCGCTGGTGGCGATCCTCAACAGCGATATCAATCAGTATGCCTCGCAGGTGGCGCTGATCTCAGAGCAACGGGTGGCGCAAAGCCATCAGGAACTGCAATCCGGCGCGTTGTTTATTTTAGTGTTTGCGTTGCTGGCGGTGGTGATCACCGGTTTTGCCGGGTGGTATATCTACCGTAATCTCGGTTCCAACCTGACGGCCATTTCACGGGCGATGACCCGGCTGGCGCACGGTGAATCAGACGTCAGCGTACCGGCCCTGCAGCGTCGTGATGAGTTAGGCGAGCTGGCCCGCGCCTTTAGCGTCTTTGCCCGGAATACGGCGTCGCTGGAGCACACCACCCGACTGCTAAAAGAAAAAACCAGCCAGATGGAAATCGATCGCACCGAACGTCAGGGGCTGGAAGAAGCGCTGTTGCACAGCCAAAAGCTTAAGGCGGTGGGGCAACTGACGGGTGGATTAGCACATGATTTCAATAACCTGCTGGCGGTTATTATTGGCAGTCTGGATCTGGTGGATCCGGATTCTCCCGACGCGCCGCGGGTCAATCGGGCGCTAAAAGCCGCCGAGCGTGGGGCGCTGCTTACCCAGCGACTGCTGGCCTTTTCGCGCAAACAGTCGCTGCACCCTCATGCGGTGGAGCTGAAAACGCTGCTGGAAAATCTGGGCGAACTGATGCGCCACTCTCTTCCGGCCACGTTGACGCTGGAGATTGAAGCCCAGTCTCCCGCCTGGCCCGCGTGGATTGACGTCAGCCAACTGGAAAACGCCATTATCAATCTGGTGATGAACGCCCGTGACGCCATGGACGGGCAGGCGGGCACGATTAAAATCCGTACCTGGAATCAGCGGGTCACGCGCAGCGATGGGCGCAAGCAGGATATGGTGATGCTGGAGGTTGCCGACCAGGGAAGCGGGATGTCACAGGAGGTGAAAGCCCAGGTCTTCGAGCCGTTTTTCACCACCAAACAGACCGGTAGCGGCAGCGGACTGGGGCTGTCGATGGTTTACGGTTTTGTGCGCCAGTCCGGTGGTCGGGTGGAGATTGAAAGCGCTCCCGGGCAGGGAACGACGGTCAGGCTACAACTGCCTCGCGCCGTTGTGCCGGTGCAGGCTCAGGCAGAACCGGTGGCGGTACATGCGGCGAACAGCGGTGAAAAACTGGTACTGGTGCTCGAGGATGAAGCCGATGTACGTCAGACGTTGTGCGAGCAATTACACCTGCTGGGCTACCTGACGTTAGAGGCCGCAAACGGGGAACAGGCGATGCATATGCTGGCGGCTTCATCCGAGATTGATATTTTTATCAGCGATTTAATGCTGCCAGGTGGTTTAAGCGGCGTGGATGTGGTTAACCATGCCCAGGCACATTATCCGCAGTTGTCCATCCTGCTGATAAGCGGTCAGGATTTACGTCCGGCGCATAACCCGGCGTTGCCGGATGTGGCGCTATTGCGTAAGCCTTTTACTCGGGGAGAACTGGCGCAGGCGCTGCGGCATTCGCGTAATTGAGATTCCTCCGCTACCCGCGCAAATACGCTTTGATTACCGTGGGGCGAGTTTCTTGATGAGGCTGGTTTTATGCAACGCTCCGCGACATTCCTTCTTTTTAGTTTGCTAATGCTGACCACCGTATCGGCACAGGCGGATATTATCGATGACGCCATTGGTAATATTCAGCAGGCGATTAACGACGCATACAAACCGGACAACGGGCGGGATTATGATGATTCGCGTGACGAAAGCTGGCAGCGCCAGATGAGTGACGACCGGCGCAGGCAATATGACAATCGCCGCCGCCAGTTTGAAGATCGACGTCGCCAACTGGATGACCGTCAGCGCCAGCTCGATCAAGAACGGCGTCAGTTAGAAGACGAAGAGCGCAGAATGGAAGAAGATTACGATCGTTAGCGGTAACGATTTAAATTTATGGGTATTTTATCTTTCTGGCAGGGATTTACCTGCTCGCCCAACGGCTCACCATTTTATGTTAATGAATGCACTTGAGCACAGTGCATGTATGCACTACAATCTCTCTATGCTTATGGAAAAGGTGCTGGCAATGGAATGTCTAAATCATTAAATATCAGAAATTTTCGGGATATATGGCTTGAAGATTTTTTTGAACGGGCGACATAGCACAGAAAAATACCTGCGGATATTCACACTGCATTAGCCAGAAAGCTGGATATCATTAATGCGGCTGTTTCGCATCGGGATTTGCGCTCGCCACCCGGTAACAGATATGAAGAGTTAACCGGAAAATTACAGGAATATTCTTCAATCAGAGTAAACAAGCAGTACCGATTAATATTTAAATGGATTAATGGTAAGGCCGAAGATGTGTACTTAGATCCACACATCTATTAGAGAAAACGTAAGGTAACGATATGAAACAGGCATCCAGAAAACCAACGACTGTGGGTGATATCCTGCAATATGAATACCTGGAACCGCTTGATCTGAAAATCAACGATCTGGCTGAAATTCTGCATGTTCACCGCAATACAGTGAGCGCACTGGTCAACAATAATCGCAAATTAACAACGGATATGGCGTTTCGTTTGGCAAAAGCGTTCGATACCTCCGTTGATTTCTGGCGTAACCTACAGGCGGCGGTTGACCTGTGGGAAGTTGAAAATGACATGCGGGCGCAAGAAGAAATGAACCGGATTGTTTCAGTTAAAGATTTTATTGCGCAGCGAGATGTCGGCGCAAAAAAAGTCGCTTAATCATCTGTTTGTAGGCCGGATAAGATGTTTTCATCGCATCCGGCAAATTTCCTTACTCCAGCACAATCTCCATTCCGTCATATCCTGCCTCAAACCCTACTGGTAGCGGATGTTCCATCATCCACAGATCAAACTGATGGCTGATATGCGTCAGGATCACCCGTGGGCAGCGGATAACTTCGTTTAAGGCGATAACGGTATTTAAATCACAATGATTGCGCGGTGGCTCGGTGCGCGGGGCATGGCTGCAGTCAATGATAATCACCTGAGGCTGGTTATTGTGGAGAAACTTCAACGTCTTGTCGGGAAGTCCGGCGGTATCTGAGAGCCACGCCACGCGGCTATGTGCGGTCTCCAGCAGATAACCAAACGTCAGCTTTGAATGGTTGAGCGGTAGCGGCGTTACCTGCAATCCTTGCAGGTCGAACACCACGAACGGTGCCACGGTATGGCTAAAATCGAGGATGCCGGGATGCTTAAACAGATCGTCGCAACCCTGTTTATCCGGCGGACCGTACACCGGGATGGTCGCCCCGACACCCCAGCGCAACGGAAACAGCCCTTGCACATGATCCATATGATAATGAGTCAGCAGAAACTGCTGGAAGCTGCCCGCCGGCCAGTCGTCCATCAGATGCGGGATCCCCGCGTCCAGCAGCGTCACCGCATTATTGAACCTGACCACCCCGCTACAAGGGCGTCGACGGTATTGCGCCTGTAAGCGTGCTCGTTGGCAGGCCGCACAGTCGCAGCCAAATGTCGGCACCAGCTGCGCGCCGCCCGTTCCCGTCAGCGTAATGGTCAGACTCATGGCTCCCCCTACAACGGTTTAGTGAAGCGAAAATGGCTCTGGGTATAGCCTTCGCGCTGATAAAAACGGTGAGCGTTAAGGCGTTGAGTGCTGGTGGAAAGCTCGGTCATCTCTGCACCCGCTTCGCGCGCGGTGGCTTCGGCCCAGGCCAGTAACTGACTGCCCACCGTTAATCCTCGCGCCTGCGGCATCACTACCAGTTCCTGTATTTCGCCAATCCAGTTAGCGTGGTGCAGATGAAACTGCAGGTGCAGACCGATCAAGCCGACGACCTGTCCGTCGAGCTGCGCCAGTTGGTAGTGCATATTGGGATCTTGCAGATTTGCGGCGTATCCGGCACTAAAGGCCTGCAGGTCGAATTGACCCTGTTTCAACTCACAGATGAGCGCATAAACCGCATCGGTATCGTATAGCGTAGCGCGGCGTAATTCACAGACAGACATGTTTCTTCTCCTTGCGTCCCATCAGTGTGAGTAGTGTATCGACAGACTGTAGCAAACTTCCATCGTTGTTCAGGACGTGGCAGTCATACGGGGCGTAGCGGGCTGCGCGCTCAAGACGGGCGGCGATTTCCGTTTCGCTTTCCCGGCCACGAGCCTGCAAGCGCTGGCGTAAAATCGCCGGAGAAACCTGTAAGCAAATGGGGAGTAAAGATGTGCCGTAACGGGCCTGCGCCTGGGGCAGATGCGCCCGTGAGCCGTTGACCACCACATCAAAACCGGCGTGTAGCCAGAGGTCAATCTCCACGCCAACGCCGTAGTAGAAGCCATTGGCGTGCCAGCTCAGCGCCAGCAGGTTCTGCCCGGCGCGGGTAAAAAACTCTTGTTCGCTCAGCGCAATATGATTTTCATTCCCGGCGTTGGCGGCGCGGGTGATGTAACGGTGCGCCACCAGCAGTTGCGCCGGTTCCTGCTGGCGGAGTTCGGCCAGCAGACTGTCCTTACCGGAGCCGGATGGCCCCATCAGCCAGATCAGTTTACCCATAGTCAGAATACCCTTTTGCCCTGACGCCAGACGTGGTCGATATGGATGTTGCCGCCTTTGCGGTGTGCCAGCACCAGATCCGCGCGTTTGCCTTCGGCAACAACGCCACGATCGTCGAGATTTAATGCCCGCGCCGGATTGCGGGTCACCAGACGAATGGCCTGTGGCAGCGTAAAGCGGTTGGCGTCGTCGTCCGCTACGCGAAACGCCGCATCGAGCAGGCTGGCGGGGTAGTAGTCGGAAGAGAGAATATCCAAAAGCCCCAGCTCAGCCAGCTTATGCGCGGCCACGTTGCCGGAGTGAGAACCGCCGCGCACGATGTTGGGCGCCCCCATCAGTACGTTCATACCATGCTGGCGCGAGGCTTCAGCCGCTTCGAAGGTAGTGGGGAATTCGGCGATCACGCTGCCAAGCTGGTGCGATTCCAGCACATGATCATGGGTGGCATCATCATGACTCGCCAGCGCAATCTGGCGCTCACGACACATCTGGGCAATCGCCGTGCGATTGGGCTGTGACCAACGCGCCGCCAGCGCTAACTGTTCTTCTTCATAGCGGGCCATCTGCTCGTCGGTGAGCGAATACTTGCCTTGATAATACTCGCGGTACTTCTCGCGATTGGCGAACTGACGCTGGCCTGGCGAGTGATCCATCAGTGACACCAGCGTTACCGGCTCGCGGCTGACCAGTTTTTCAAACAGCGGCAGGGTGGTGTGATGCGGTAGCTCACAGCGCAGGTGTAGGCGATGCTCGGCGCGATTGACCCCGCGCTTTTGCGTCTCTTCGACCGCATTGATCATCTTCTCCAGATTTTCCAGACGGTCGCCGCCGTCGCGCACATCGCCAATTGCCACCGCGTCCAGCACGGTGGTAATGCCGCTGGCGACCATTAGCGCGTCGTGGCTGCTCATCGCCGAGTGGGCAGGCCAGTCTACCTTCGGGCGCGGGGTGAAAAATTTGTCGAGATTATCGGTATGCAGCTCGATAAGCCCTGGTAGCAGCCAGCCGCCTTCGCCGTCCAGCGCCTCAGGTAGGCTGCTCGGACTTTCTGCAAAGGTGCGAATGACTCCGCCCTCGATTTCCAGCGATCCTTGCACCACTTCATCTTCCAGTACCAGCTTTACATTATTGATAATCATGCTGTTGTTCCCATCAGATGCAGACGATCCGCTACGCGGTCGCGCACGGTTTGATCGTGAAAAATGCCGACAATTGCTGCGCCGCGGGCTTTCGCCTCTTCAATTAATGCGACGACGGCGGCGCTGTTTTTGGCGTCCAGCGAGGCGGTAGGCTCATCAAGCAGAAGAATTGGGTAATCGACGATAAACCCGCGAGCGATGTTGACGCGCTGCTGTTCGCCGCCGGAAAAGGTCGACGGCGCCAGGTGCCACAACCGCTCCGGCACGTTCAGGCGGGTAAGCAGGTTAGCTGCTTTGGCTGCACACTCCTCACGGGAGACCCCCAGATCCAGCAGCGGTTGCATCACCACATCCAGCGCGGAAATCCTCGGGATCACGCGCAGGAACTGGCTCACCCAGCCGATGGTTGAACGGCGAACTTCCAGCACTTTGCGCGCCGGGGCCTGCACCAGATCGACCCATTCATCGCTGTGGCGGATGTGGATGTGTCCTTCATCCGGCAGGTAGTTGGCGTACAGCGAACGCAGCAATGTGGATTTGCCGCTGCCCGAGTGACCGTGCAGCACCACGCATTCGCCGCTTTTAACGTCCAGAGTGGCGTTTTGCAGCACCGGCAGACGCACGCCGTTTTGCTGATGCAGGACAAAGGTTTTACTGACATTTTCAACGCGGATCGCGTTCATTTTTAGCCTCTTTAGACATTTTTGCGTTCGATTGCCTGATGGCGCTTCGCTTATCAGGCCTACAACCAATGCCGCTCCGTAGGCCGGATAAGGCATAGCCGCCATCCGGCACAACAAAAAATCAGTTCTGCAACACCGACGACACCAGCAGCTGGGTATACGGATGATGCGGATCGTCGAGCACGCGGTCAGTTAACCCACTTTCCACCACCTGACCTTGCTTCATCACCAGTAAACGGTCGGCCAGCAGGCGCGCGACGCCCAAATCGTGGGTGACAATCACTACCGCCAGATCCAGTTCCACCACCAGGCCGCGCAGCAGGTCCAGCAGTTTGGCCTGTACGGAAACGTCCAGCCCGCCGGTAGGTTCGTCCATAAACACCAGTTTGGGATGGGTGACGAGGTTGCGGGCAATCTGCAGGCGCTGCTGCATGCCGCCGGAAAAGGTGGTGGGTAGATCGTCGATACGCGAGGCAGGGATCTCTACCTCCTCCAGCCAGCGCTGCGCGGTGGCGCGGATGTCGCCGTAGTGACGTGCGCCGGTGGCCATCAGACGTTCGCCGATATTGCCGCCTGCGGAGACCTGACGGCGAAGGCCATCCAGCGGATGCTGATGCACCACGCCCCATTCGGTGCGCAGCAGACGGCGACGGTCGGCCTCGTTCATGCCGTACAGCGAACGGTTCTGATACAAAATCTCACCGCTCTGCGGCGTCAGCCGTGAAGAGATCGATTTCAGCAGCGTGGTTTTGCCGGAACCGGACTCGCCGACGATGCCCAGCACTTCGCCTGGCCACAGGTCAAAAGAGACATCGCTGAAGCCCTTGCCCGGCGCGTAGAGATGGGTCAGGTTGTTGACTGAAAGCAGCGGTTGCGTCATTTGCTGAGGGCCTCGCTCTGTTGGCGGCAGTAGTCGGTGTCGGAGCAGACAAACATGCGTTTGCCGGTGTCATCGAGCACCACTTCATCGAGATAGCTGTGGGTTGAGCCGCAGATGGCGCAAGGCTCATCCCAGCTCTGTACGGTAAACGGGTGATCGTCGAAATCGAGGCTTTCCACGCGGGTGTAAGGTGGAACGGCATAGATACGCTTTTCGCGGCCAGCGCCAAACAGTTGCAGGGCTGGCATCATGTCCATCTTTGGATTGTCGAATTTCGGGATGGGCGACGGGTCCATGACGTAGCGGTCATTGACCTTCACCGGATAGGCGTAAGTGGTGGCGATATGGCCGAAGCGGGCGATATCTTCATACAGTTTCACCTGCATGATGCCGTACTCTTCCAGCGCGTGCATGGTGCGAGTTTCCGTTTCACGCGGTTCGATAAAGCGCAGCGGCTCAGGGATCGGTACCTGGAAGATGATTATCTGATCTTCCACCAGCGGCGTTTCCGGGATGCGGTGGCGGGTCTGGATCAGCGTCGCATCTTCCGTACGCTCAGTGGTATTCACCCCGGTCACACGCTTGAAGAAATTACGAATCGACACGGCGTTAGTGGTGTCATCCGCGCCCTGGTCAATCACCTTCAATACGTCCGGCTCGCCAATCACGCTGGCGGTAAGCTGAATACCGCCGGTTCCCCAGCCGTAGGGCATCGGCATCTCACGTCCGCCAAACGGGACCTGGTAACCCGGGATTGCCACCGCTTTCAGAATGGCGCGGCGGATCATGCGCTTGGTCTGCTCATCAAGATACGCAAAGTTGTAGCCGGAGAGGTTAGTGGTCACGGGTGGCCTCCTGTTGCAGGCGTTTGAGCAGTTCCAGTTCGGCCTGGAAATCGACGTAATGGGGAAGTTTGAGGTGCGAAACAAAACCCGCCGCCTCGACGTTATCCGCATGCGCCAGCACGAACTCTTCGTCCTGCGCCGGTCCTGTGACCGTTTCATCGTATTCGGCTGCCTGTAGGGCACGGTCCACCAGCGCCATCGCCATCGCTTTACGTTCGCTCATACCGAACACCAGCCCGTAGCCGCGGGTAAAATGGGGGGATTCGTTTTCTGGTGCGACAAACCCGTTGACCATTTCACATTCGGTCATCAGCAGTTCGCCGACGTTAACCGCAAATCCCAGCTCTTCCGGCACCGTTTCCAGTGCCACATAGCCGCTGCGGATTTCGGCGGCAAACGGGTGATTGCGCCCGTAGCCGCGCTGGGTGGAGTAGGCCAGCGCCAGCAGATAGCCTTCGTCGCCGCGCATCAGCTGTTGCAGGCGTGAAGCACGTGAACAGGGATAAACCGGCGGTGTGCGGGTGATGTCGTCGGGTGTCGCGCCATCATCCTCTTCACGCTTTGCCAGTCCCTGGTTGGCCAGCAGGGAAAAGACGTGCGGGGAGGCATCCTGCGCGCCGTCTGCGCTGCGCAGAGGCGGCGTTTCGCCATTGGCCAGCAGGGTAAAATCCAGCAGGCGATGGGTGTAGTCATAGGTTGGACCCAACAGTTGCCCGCCGGGAATATCCTTGTAGACCGCCGAGATTCGGCGCTCAAGGCGCATTTCTGCGCTGTTAACCGGTTCACTAACCGCCACTTTTGCCAGCGTAGTGCGGTAGGCGCGGAGCAAAAAGATGGCTTCAACGTTATCGCCGCTGGCCTGCTTCAGCGCCAGTGCCGCCAGTTCACGGTCGGCAATACCGCCTTCGGTCATCACCCGGTCAACGGCCAGGTTCATCTGCTGTTCGATTTGCGCCACGCTCAGTTCAGCAATGGTTTCATCGCCCCGGCGTCGGTTTTCCTGTAGGGCGTGGGCGTTGGCTATCGCCTTTTCGCCCCCTTTGACGGCGACGTACATCAGCACACCTCCACATGGGTGGTTCGCGGAATAGCCAGCAGGCGTTCGCCGCAGGTGAGGATCAGATCGACCCCCAGTGGGAACGGGTGCGGGCGTTCGGTGAGTTCGTGAATCAGACATTCCGGCAGCTGTGGCGCGATCATGCGCTCTTCGGCAATGCCCGCTCCGGTCAGACGCAGCATGCGTCCGCCGCTTAAGCCAGAGACCTGCACAATCAGCGTGGCGCTGGTCTCTGGCGCGACGGCTGAACCGGCGGAGAGGGCGTTAAGCTGTTCGCTGCTGATGCGCTCGTCGGCGACGGCAAAGGCCGCCAGCTGCGGCTGATCCACCAGCGGCGCGTTGGTATGAAAACGCAGGTTCTGGCGGGCAATATCGTTATCCATCGACGGCGCCAGCCAGACCGGCGTGTCGCCATCGACCAGGGTCAGCAGCACGCTGGTGGTCGCCAGACCCAGCGGCTGCCAGCCGTGTTTCAGTTGATGCAGGGCGACGATTACGCCCGGTTCGCTCATGGCTTTCAGCAGGCGACGAAAGCTCTGCTGAGCATCCTGAACGGGTAAATTAAAAGCGGTCAGAAGTGCTGTAGATCGTGTCATGCGTTATCTCCGCGTACCAGCGTGAAGAAGTCGACCCGGCTGGCGTTGACTTCGGTACGGCGTGCGTTAATCAGCGCATCGCGTTCCGCTTCCAGCGGGGCAATTAAGGTTTCCATTAGGTTCTGGAAATGCGTTTGTTCCTGCAGCAGTGCGTCAATCACCGCGCACTGCTCGGCATGTTGTTTATTGCGTCCCAGCAGGTAGCTGTAACCCAGCGTGCCGCTCTTCAGGCGTACCACTGCGCGAGTTAGCGTGGTGTCACCGGCAAAGAAGCGGTTGCCGGTACCGCCCATACGGGCCTGGATCTGCATCAGTCCGCTTTCCGGGGCGCGGATAAGTTCATAGTCCGGCGTCAGTTTGAGCGCGGTGATGCGGGCGTTCAGGGCATCGGCATTGCTGTAAGCCAGCGCGCGCATCCAGCGCTGGCGAGTGGCGGTATCGAAATGCATTCAGTGCTCCATAGTGAATTCGATCATGTCGGCGCGGGTCAGGCTGACGGAGTATTCCGCCGCGTGTTCTTCGCCTTCACGGTGGTTCAGGGTGCGCACGCACAGCAGCGGCGCCATATTGGGGATTTCCAGTACCTTGCTCTCTTTGGCCTGCGCGCGGCGGGCGCTGATGCGCGTTTGCGTGCGTAGCAGCGTCAGACCGGACTGTTCGCGCAGGTAGTCATGCAGCGAACCGCTGTTGAAGCCTTGCAGCAGCGGCCACAGCGAGAGGTCGGAAAAATAGTGGTCGATCTGGCACAGTGCGATGCCGTTAACCCGGCGCAGGGTGCGCAGGTGAATCACGTTATCGCCCTCGTTTATGCTGAGCGCATCGGCAATGTGGCTGGAGGCCGGACGCAGCACCGCCAGCAGTTTTTCGCTGGTGGGATGGCTGCCCTGGTCCAGCAGATTCTGACTAAAGCGCGCCTGGGCATTAAGCGGGTAATCGAACGGGCGCATCAGCACCAGCACGCCGACGCCCTGACGACGCTGAACCCAACCGCGTTCAACCAACTGGTCAATGGCGCGGCGCAGGGTGTGGCGGTTTACCTCGTAGCGCGCGGCAAGCTGATGCTCGGCGGGCAGATAGTCACCGCAGCGATAATGTTGACGTAGCTCCTGCTCAAGTCTCGCGGCAATTTCCTGATAACGCGTTGGATAACTGGTCGGATGTGTAGACAAGTGCATAGCAATCAATGCCTCGCTAATCAGATAAAGTGCTTACGCAAACGCTGGGAAAGGAAATCCAACAGGCTGACGGTGACGATGATTAACACCATCAAGGCGCAGGTTTGCTGGAACTGAAAGCCGCGAATCGCTTCCCATAAGGTCACGCCAATACCGCCTGCACCCACCATTCCGACCACCGTGGCCGAGCGAACGTTGGATTCAAAGCGATACAGCGAGTAGGAAATAAGCAGCGGCATGACCTGTGGCAGAACGCCGTACAGAATCTCTTCAATTTTGTTGGCACCGGTGGCGCGAATGCCTTCTACCGGACCTGGCTCAATAGCTTCTACCGCTTCGGAAAGCAGCTTGGAGAGCACCCCGGTAGTGTGGATAAACAGCGCCATCACCCCGGCGAATGGGCCTAACCCGACGGCGACCACGAACAGCATGGCGAAGACCATTTCATTGATGGCGCGGCAGGCGTCCATCAGGCGACGCATCGGCTGGTAAATCCACCACGGCACGAGGTTATCGGCGCACATCAGGCCGAAGGGAATCGACAGCACAACGGCGAGGGCAGTCCCCCAGACGGCAATTTGCAGGGTGACGGCCATTTCACCGAGATAGTCCTGCCACTGGCTGAAGTCCGGCGGGAAGAAGTCGGCGGCGAAGGTCGCCATATTGCCGGAATCCTGGATCAGCGTGAGCGGGGCCATTTCGGCACCTTTCCACGAGACCACCAGCACGGCGAGAAGAATGGCCCAGCTCAGCAGCGAGAACCAGCTACGTTTGGGCGGGGCGACGGTGATGGTTTGCATGTTTAGCTCCTGGGTGTCGATGTTTCGGGTCTGTTGTAGGCCGGATAAGGTGCTGGCACCGCCATCCGGCATGGAATCCCTTGCATTGCCTGATGGCGCTGCGCTTATCAGGCCTACAATTTGGTCACCAGGTTTACTGCACCGCTTTGGTGACGCTGGTCATAGCGCCCAGTGCGGCGGTCAGACGGTCAAGGTCATCGAGCTGCGCTTTCAATGCCGAGGTTTTGCTGGTTTTCTCTTCCTCGTTCAGCCCTTTGTTGTCCTTCACACCCTGCATCTCTTTAAACAGTGCCAGTTGGCGAATCGGCACCAGTTGCAGATCGCTGGAGGCGCGGAACGGTGCCCATCCCAGGCGTTCCAGTACGGTTTTCTGTTCCGGCGTTTTGCCGTAATTCATAAAGAAGTCGTACACCTTGTCCTTGGTGGTTTCGGAGAGGTTTTTACGCCAGACGATCGGATCGCCCGGGATCAGCGGCGACTTCCAGATCACCTTCAGTTCTTTCAGTTTTTCCGGCGCGGAAGTTTTCAGCTTGTCGAGGTTTTCGGTGTTGTTGGTGGCGACATCGACCTGCTTGTTGGCGACGGCCAGCGCGTTGGTTTCGTGTCCGGCGTTAACGGTGCGTTTGAAGTCGCTGGCGGAGATGTTGTTTTTGGCGAAGACGTAGTAACCGGGGACGAGGAAGCCTGACGTTGAGTTGGGATCGCCGTTGCCGAAGGTCAGATCCTTACGTTTGGCGATCAGATCGTTCAGGTTATTGATCGGGCTGTCTTTGTTAACGATCAACACGCTCCAGTAACCAGGGGATCCGTCGGCGGCGACGGTCTGGGCAAACACTTGCCCGTTAGCGCGATCCACCGCTTCCATTGCCGAGAGGTTGCCGTACCAGGCGATATCAACTTTGTTAAAGCGCATTCCCTGGATGATCCCAGCGTAGTCCGGGGCGAAGAAGGCGTTCACTTTCACGCCCAGTGATTTTTCCATGTCCTTCAGGAACGGTTCCCACTGCGGTTTCAGGTTTTGCTGTGATTCGGTCGAAATAATGCCAAAGTTCAGCGCTTTTTCTTGCTCTTCGGCATGGGCCGGGGTGAGCAGTGTGCTGAGACTAAACATGCTGGTGAAAGCCAGCGCGGCAATTGTTCTATAACTCATTTCCATTCCTCATTGTGGGGATGTCAGGCAGCCTGCGCGCTCTGTTCGATGCGGTTCATGCTGCGGTAGAGATGGTCAAAACGATCGTTATCAAAATGCTGGCTGCTGCCATCAAAGAAGACGTTGCCCTGGCGCAGCGCGACGATGCGTTCGCAGTAGCGCAGGGCGTAATCCACCTGATGCAGCGTGACAACCACGGTGATGCCGTCGGTCTGGTTTATATCGCGTAGGGTGTCCATCACGATGCGGGCGGATTCCGGGTCCAGCGAAGCAATCGGCTCATCGGCGAGGATCACTTTGGCCTGCTGCATCAGCGCGCGGGCGATTGCAACGCGCTGCTGCTGACCGCCCGAAAGCGTGGAAACGCGCTGGTATGCAAAGTGCGCCATGCCCACGCGGGTCAGCGCCTGTAATGCACGCTGTTTTTGTTCCTGGCTAAACCAGCTAAAACAGGTACGCCAGAACGGCGTGCTGCCGAGCGCGCCAATCAGGACGTTCTCCAGCACTGTCAGGCGGTTCACCAGATTGAACTGCTGGAAGATGTAGCCGGTGTGGGCGCGGCTTTTGCGGATATCGCGCGCCAGGCGGCCTTCATGTTGAACGGTGCGGCCCAGCAGCTCGACGCGGCTGCCGGGGGATTTATCACCGGTGATCAAACCGCTTAAATGACGTAAAAGGGTGGATTTGCCGGAGCCAGACGGCCCAAGCAGAGCCACCATCTCACCGGAACAGATGTTCAGATCAACCGCATTGAGCGCCTGATGTTGATTGAAGGACTTGGAGAGTTTCTCGACGCGAATAATCGTTTGCATGATGCGGCCTCCCTAAAAAAGTGGCCCCATCGTGGCGGATCAATGTGACGTTTTCGTTAAGGGATGGTTACTCGACGATGAAGAGTTGAGCGCTATTTGATGACAGTACGGGAGGGCTGGCCTCCCGTTGGATTACTCTGTAGGGGGTTGCTGTTGTTTGACAACGTTGATCATCCACGGCACGCCATACTGGTCGCTCACTTTACCGAAACCGTGGGCCCAGAAGGTTTCCTGCCAGTCCATTTCGATTTTTCCGTTTGCTGCCAGATTATCAAACCAGCGTTTGCCTTCATCGACGTTTTGCGTGTCGAGCACCAGCGTGAAGCCAGAGTAGTGAGCATTTCCGTCCGGGGCGCTATCGCTCATCATGATGTCACTGCCCGCAACGCGCAGGTTGGCGTGGGCGATGGCAGTGTCGGGGAATTTCAAGCCTGAAGGGCAACCATCTTCGCTATCCTGCGCCGATTTGGGCATTTCACCGAAGTTGATTTTGTAGAGTAGCTCAGCGCCTAACGTTTTTTGATAGTAGGCGATAGCGTCAGCGCAGTTGCCTGCAAAGGAGATATAGGGACTTAACGGCATAATCTTTACCTCAGGTAAAAGAAGCCAATTAAGTGTAGTTAGCGTCTGCAAAAATAAACCAGGCGGGAAGTATGAGCTTCCCGCCTGG